>DATFQU010000118.1:0-19354 GCA_035264005.1 Candidatus Acidiferrales bacterium | reverse complement strand
GCGGGACTAGCGCCTGCGCTGGGAAGTTCGCGGACGGACATTTCCAACACCTTGAAAGAAGGCGGCCGCGGAGGTTCAGGGCGCGGTTCGCACCGCCTGCGCAGCGTGTTGGTTGTTGCGGAAGTGGCAGTTTCGCTGGTGCTTCTCGTCGGCGCGGGACTATTGGTGAAGGGATTCCACGCTTTGCTGGGCGCGCAAACTCAGTTCTCGCCGCAAAGCCTCCTAACCATGAACATCGCGCTGCCGATGAACAAATATGGCGAGCAAGCTAAGCGCGCGCAATTTTTTCAGCAAGTGCTGGCACAGATGAACGCGATTCCGGGCGTGAAGTCCGCGTCGCTTGTGACTGCTGTACCCAATTCGGATGTGCAAAGCTATCACCCGTACACCGGCGAAAATCTTCCGTTCACCGAGGATGCCGGACACATCGGGCTCCACGAATCTGTGAGTCCCAGTTATTTCCGCACGCTCGGAGTTTCGCTCTTGCGCGGGCGCGAGTTCACGGATGCGGATGGGCCAACTTCCCAGCTTGTCACGATTGTGAGCCGCTCGATGGCGGAACGCTATTGGCCGGGCCAGGACCCGATCGGGAAGCGCCTCAAGCAAGGGCAGCCGGACGCGAAAAGTCCGTGGCTGACGGTCGTGGGCGTTGTAGCCGACGTGAAGTACAACGCGTATTTCCCGATTGAAGCAGCGGTGTATGTGCCCTACGAGCAGGATCCGGACATGAATGCCGAATTTCTCCTGCGGACCGCGGGCGATCCGGTAACTTTCGTTCCGGCGGTGCGCGCGAAAATCGCCAACGTCGATCCCGACCAGCCAATTTATGAACCCAAAACGCTCGCGCGGCTCACGTATGAAGAACTCATCGGGATTTCGTTCATCGCGACGATGATGGCGGTGCTGGGAGTCATTGCGCTGGTGCTGGCGTCGTCGGGAGTTTACGGCGTGATGGCGCATTCGGTGACCGAGCGCACGCACGAGATCGGAATTCGGCTTGCTCTGGGAGCGGAGCCGCGGCAAGTGCTGCGCTGGATTGCAGGGCGGGGAATTCGCCTTGCGGCGATTGGCCTGGTCATCGGATTTGCGGTGGCATTTGCTGCAGCGCGACTGCTGGCGAGCCTGCTCTATGGCGTCTCCGCTAGCGACCCTCTGATTTTTGCGGGCGTGCCGGTGGCGCTGGCGTTCGTCGCGATTGCGGCGTGTTATTTGCCGGCGCGAAGAGCATTGCGCGTCGATCCGATTGTCGCGTTGCGGTACGAGTGAGGTGTTGTAGCTCAGGTCCCGCCCGACTGGTTTTGTCGGGCTGACCTGAGGTTGTTGCAGTCGGCATTTGAGATACGAATGAAGTGTTGTAGCTCATGTCCCGTCCGCGACGCTTTTGCGCGAACTGACATGAGGCATTTTTGAAGCGAAGACGTCGCGTCAGTCCGCCAAAAGCTGCGGACGGGACGCGACGCGAGCTACAGAACGATCATTCGTCACTCGTAAGGAGACAGCTCGATGTCAACATTACTACAAGACATTCGATACGGCCTGCGGATGCTGCTGAAGTCGCCGGGATTCACGGTCATCGCCATTCTCACCCTCGCGCTCGGCATCGGCGCGAACACCGCCATCTTCTCATTCACCGACCAGGTGCTGTTGCGCACGTTGCCCGTGCCGAACCCGCAGCAGCTCGTCGTCCTGCGTTCGCCGGGGCCGAGTCCCGGACGCACATCGAGTGACATGACCGACGGCGCACAGGCGTTCTCCTACCCCATGTACAAAGATTTGCGCGACCAGAACACCGTTTTCTCCGGCCTGCTCGCGTGCTTTAGCGTTGACGCGAACGTTTCAGGCCACGGCACGACGCAGAGCGCGACGGGCCAGCTCGTGAGTGGAAATTATTTTCAAGTGCTCGGCGTGCAGCCCGCGTTGGGCCGCGTGTTTGATGCGAGCGACGAAACGGCGCCGGGAGCAAATCCGGTGGCCGTGCTGAGCTACGGATATTGGACGCGCAGGTTCGGTGCGGATCCTGCGATTCTCAACCAAACGCTTACAGTGAATGGCACGGCGCTCACCGTCGTCGCCGTGGCGCGCAAAGGATTTGATGGCGTGCAGGTCGGATCGCTGCCGGCGATTTTTGTCCCCATGACCATGCTCACGCAAATGGCGCCCACCAGCGGGCTTGATCTGGGTCAGCGCACGGATCATTTCGTAGCGATTATGGGGCGGCTGAAGCCCGGCGTTTCACGCGCGCAAGCGCAGGCGTCACTACAGCCGATTTATGCACCGCTGCTCAAAGAGGACGCGAAACTGCTGAAGCTTTCGGCTGCAAGTCCGCGCACAAAACAGTTTCTGGCGCGGCCGCTTGAATTGACCGATGGCGCAGGCGGCAGGCAAGTGGTGCAACCGGGCGCGGAAGAGCCCTTGCTGGTTTTGCTAGGCATGGTGGCTCTGGTGCTGCTGATTGCCTGCGCGAATCTGGCGAGTTTGCTGGTGGCGCGCGGAGAGGCGCGGCAGCGGGAAATTGCTGTGCGTTTGGCGATGGGCGCAGCGCGCGCACGGCTGGTGCGGCAACTGCTTACCGAAAGTTTGATGCTCGGCATCGCTGGAGGAGCGGCGGGAATCGCATTTGCGTCGTGGTGCCTGAACACCATGGTGGGCGCGATTCCGCAGGATGCGGGGATGACGGGACTGACGGCGACGCTTGATCCGCGCGTGTTGTGGTTCGCCGCGCTGGTGACGATTGTGACGAGCGTGCTTTTTGGACTTGCACCGGCGCTGCGTGCCACTCGCGTGAATTTGCAATCTACGCTGAAGGATCAGGGCTCGAGCGTTTCGGAAGGGCGCTCGAATATCCGGCTGCGAAAAATACTGATCACCGCACAGGTGGCGCTGACGGCGGTGTTGCTCGTGGGCGCGGGCTTGTTGGCGCGCACGCTGATGAATCTCGAGCACGCCAATCTCGGAGTGCGGACGGAAAACGTTTTGCAATTCTCCGTCGAGCCGGATCTAAACGGCGACAAGCCACTGCAGACGCTGGCGCTAGGGCAGCAAGCGCGGCAGACCATCGCGGCGTTGCCCGGCGTGCGCTCGGTGACTATCTCCGAAGAAGAAGCTTTCGCCAACGACGACAACAGTTCGAACATCACGCCGGAAGGCTACACGGTGCGGCCAGATGAAAACACGAACGTTTTCTGGGCGTACATCAGCCCCAATTATTTTTCGACGATGGGCATTCCGCTCGTTGCGGGACGCGAATTCACCGACGCGGACACGACCACGAGCCAAAAAGTGATCATCATCAATCAAGCGCTGGCGCGCAAATTTTTCGGCGGCCGCAACCCCATAGGAATGCACATCGCTCATGGTGCCGGCAGCAGCGTTCATCCGAACATGGAAATCGTGGGCGTAGTGGCAGACAGCAAATGGGACGGGCCGCGCGCCAACATCGTGCCGTTCATGTATCAACCGTATACGCAGGATGCGGAGCTTGGCACGCTGGTGTTCTATGTGCGCACGGAACGAGATCCTGCGCAAATGGCGGCCACGCTGCGCGAGACGATGCAGCGGCTGGATGCGAATCTGCCGATCAATAACATGAGAACGCTGACGCAACAGATCAGCGATGAAATGTTCAATGACAAGCTGGTTGCGGTGCTTTCGATTTCGGTCGCGGCGCTTGCAGCTTTGCTTGCTGCGCTCGGGCTTTACGGCGTGCTCGCTTACGTTGTCGCGAGGCGCACGCGGGAGATTGGCATTCGCATAGCGCTGGGCGGTCAGCGAGGCGATATTTTGAAGATGGTGTTGGGCCAGGGCGCATGGCTGACGGCGATCGGCGCGGCAATTGGAATTGTGGCGGCGCTCGCGGCGACACGGCTTGCGACGAGCATGCTGTATGGCGTAAGCGCGTACGATCCGCTGACGTTTGTTGGCGTGATTGTGCTGTTGGCGATCGTGTCCGGCGCGGCGTGCTACGTGCCCGCGCGAAGGGCGTTGCGCGTGGATCCGATCGTCGCGCTTCGCTATGAGTGAAGGTGTTGGTTGCTAACCACTGGCTTGGTGTGAGGAACGAAGGGCCACTGAGAACTGAACACTTTTGTTTCGAGGAGGCGTTATGGCGAGGATGGAACGGGTGAGGGAAACGGTTCACGGGAAACTGGACCTTGATGACATGCAGCATAAGTACGCAGCTGGATGGCGGCTCGTGGGCCTCGAATGGGAGCGCGAAACCGCCGAAGATGCGCTGACAGCGCCGCAGGGCAGTCTGCACGAATTGCCCTTTGGCCTGCGCGTTGCTTCCGACTGTATGCATTTGGAAGAGGACCCGGTGGAAATGAAAGCGCTGAACACAATGATGGAGCTGATCGTTCAGGATATTTCCATGCAACGCATGGCCGACGAGTTGAATCGCGCCGGCTTCACGATGCGCGGTGGAAAACCCTGGACGCCGGTGTCCATTTTTCAGGTGTTTCCGCGCCTGATTGAGGTGACGCCGGAAATCTTCAACGCGTCAGAGTGGCAGATGCGCCGGCGTGAGCTTGGCCGTCCCGCCTGGAATTCCTGATCGCCTGACGACTCAAAGTGGCAGGGCGGAGCCGCACGCCCGGCACGCGGGCGCGAAGCCGGTGGTGACAGGAGTCAGTGGATGAACTGGAAACTGATATTCGGGTTGTCGCTCTTCGGACTGGCAATGGCTTTCGGTACCGTGTTCGCGATTTCGCCGCGTGTCGAGCCGTTTTTCTGGCTGGTGATTTTTGTGATTTGCGCGTTTGTGATTGCGCGTCAGGCGGCGCTGCGGCCTTTCGTGCACGGTTTGCTGCTCGGCATCGCGAACAGCGTGTGGATTATCGGCGCGCATCTGCTTTTTTTCAATCGATACCTCGCCGGGCATCCGCAGGAAGCCACGATGATGTCTTCTTCGCACGCGGCGCTTCCTCCCAAGTTGCTGATGGCCATCGTCGGGCCGGTGATCGGCGTCGTTTCCGGCGTTGTGATCGGCGTGCTGGCGTACGTTGTGGCGAAAGTGTTGAAGTCTGGAAAAGGGAAAGAAAGTACGAAGCCGCGGCGGGCGCCAGCCGGTTCATGAGCCGTCGAAAAATAGAGCTTGACACGATTCGCGTTGTCTGTTACACGTTGTAACGCTACATCGATTAACACAACGCCGCGACAGAGAAGCGATGAAGAAAAAACTAACCAAACCGAAGAACTTGGGAGACGTCGAACAAGTTGTGATGGATCACGTCTGGTCGCATGGCCCGTGCACCTCGGAAGAGTGCCGCGAGGCGCTCACCGATGCGCGGCCGATGAAGGAATCCACCATCCGCACCGTGCTGCGCCGCCTGGAAGAAAAAGGCTATGTGGCGCACGAGCTGAGCGGCCGGACGTTCATTTACCGCGCGGCGGAGGCGCGTCAAAACGTCGCTGTCCGCGCGGTGAAAAATATCATTGACCGCTTTTGCGGCGGCTCGGCCGAAGAGCTAGTGATTGGCCTGGTCGACAATGAAGTGCTGGACGCGAAGCGGCTCGAACAACTCACGCGGATGATTTCTCAGGCCGCGCAAAGTGCGAAGGGAAAGGAAGGGAAGTCATGAGCGCCGATTCTTTTGCCCGCGGGTATTTTATGTTCGTGACTTACCTCGCTGAACCGGCCTTGCGCTCGCTGCTGATTGGATGCGTGGCGGGAGTCGCCCTGTGGGCGTTTCGGGTGAAGCGCGTGACGACGCAACTCCTTGCCTGGACAGCGGTGCTATGTGCGGCGCTGGCGATGCCGATGCTGGGCGCATTTTTGCCGCGCGTGTCCGTCACTCTTCCGGCGACGCCGCTGGTGAAGAGTTTGCAAATGAGTTTCGAGCGCGGCCCGGCACGCAGTGCTGTTGTAGGGTCGGGTCTTCAGACCCGGCCGGGCGAGGTCCCGGCCTCGCCTCTTCGCCACACCATGCCGGCCTCAGCGGTTTCCGTCGGCGCGATGAAGATGAGCACAAACCAGAAGGTGGCGTACGGCGGCGTTAGCGCGAAGTCGAAGTTTTCCGCGACCGCGGCGCGCAAGTCCAGTTTTGATGCAACGCCCAGCTTCGGTACAGCAGCTCCGGGCGCCATTTCCGCAAGCACTCTTGCTCCGAGCATTTCCTCCACGCCAAATCGGGCAAGCACGTCGGCAAATCCCCCAACGCTCGTTAACGAGACTCCGCAGCACAGTTCCACGATTCCATGGACCGGACTCGTGCTTGGAGTTTATCTGCTCGGCGTAGCAATTCTGTTTGTGCGGCTGCTTGTCGGCGTTTTCTTCAGCGCACGCCTTTCTCGCGCCGCGGAGAATATCTCCGACCGCGAGGCGCTGCGGCTGCTGCGTTTCCGTTCCTGCATCGCGGGATTGGCAAAGGCCCCGGGACTGAAAGAGTCTGCCATGCTCGCCGTGCCTGCAACCGTCGGCGTGCATCGCGCGGTGATTCTCCTTCCCGCCGACTGGCGCGCATGGACTGAGGAGCAGCTCGACGCAATCCTGGCGCACGAAATTTCTCACGTCGCGCGCCGCGACGCGCTCACTCAGGTGCTTTCGCTCGTGCACCGCGCGATTTTCTGGTTCAGCCCTCTCAGCTGGTGGCTCGACAAACAATTGACGGATCTCGCGGAGCAGGCCAGCGACGAAGCGGCTCTTGCCGGAGGCGCGGATCGCGCGCGTTACGCCGAAACGCTCGTCGGATTCTTCAAGCACCTGGGCGCCGCGCCGGGACGCGTTTGGTGGCAAGGCGTTTCCATGGCGAAGACGGCGAAAGCCAGCAGCGCCGAGCGCCGCGTGAGCCGCATTCTCGCGTGGAAGCAATCCATGTCCATGAAGAAATCGTTCGCTCTCGCCGTGATTGCGCTGGCCGCGCCGATTGTATTCTTCGGCGCATCCGTGCATCCATTCATTGCGCAGGCGCAGGAAGCGCCGAAGCCGCCGGTCGCGCCGCAGAACGTCATTCAACCTGGTGGCCCTGTAGCGCCAGTGCTTCCGAAGGCCCCGAGAGGGGGAGTGATAGCTGGAGTGAAAGACGGAGTCGTTGCTCCTGCAATGCCGCCCACGCCACGCGGCGGTGTTGTCGCGCCCGCAGCTCTGGCCGCGAGCCCCGTCGCGCCGGTGCTTCCTAAAGCTCCGACTGGCGGCGTGATCGGTGGTGCCGTCGCGCCTCCAGCTTTGGCTGGGCCGAGAATGGTGAGACCGTCGCAAATTCCAGCAACCGCGCCAAGCACTCCGGCAGCGCCGGGTGCGCCAGTCGCTTCTCTCGCGCCCTTCGCCGGCGTAACGCCGCTGGCAGCGCTCGCGCCTTACGCAGAGGGAACAACGGTTGGCGCGGAGCCGGCTTCTGTGCAGGATGCAGAAGCTCAGGTACGCGCGCTCAAAGAAAAACTCGACGCGATGCAGGCGGCCTGCAATGGCGATTCCTCCAGCCTGATCGCTGCGCAGAAACATCTCGACCAGCTTGAAGCGCTCTCCGCGTCCGACGCGAAGCTGCGTGCAGCACAGCAACAGCTCGACGCGCTCAAAGCGGCCTCCAACGCGCACAAATCCCAGTTGCTCGCTACGAATCAGGAGATGGTCGAGGCGACGAAAGCTTTGCAGGACGCGGTTGCAGCCGCGCAAGAAACTTCATCCACCAACACGATCATCAACGGCAGCTACACTTCCGGCGGCGGCCCGCGCTACGTCCTGATGTACGGCAATTCCAACGACGTCAGCATGTCCGGTTCCGACGAAGACCTTGAGCACGCGCGCAAGCTGCGTAAAAAGATCGGCGGCGATTTCATCTGGTTCGAGCGTGACGAAAAGTCGTACATCATCACGGACTCTTCGTTCATCGCCAAGGTGCGAGCTCTCTTCGCGCCCGAAGATGCGCTGGCGAAGCAGCAGGATGAACTGGGCCGCCAGGAAGACGCGCTGGGCAAGCAAGAGGACGCCCTTGGTAAACAGGAAGACGATGTAAAGGTGAAAATCCCGGATGTTTCGCCGGACATCGACCGCGTTCGCGCCGAACTGGATGAGCTTCGCAAGGAAAACGGCGCCACGCAGAACGAACTGGGCCGCTTGCAATCCGAACTCGGCCGGCTGCAGAGCCAGGTTGGCGGCTATCAGTCCCAGGCGGGTGTGCAGCAATCCGCGATTGGCCGCCAGCAGAGCGACTTGGGCCGCCAGCAAGCCGAGCTTGGCCGGAAGCAGGCCGAATTGGGACGCCAGGAGAGCGAAATCTCCCGCAACGCCACGCGTCAATTGCGCGGCATGTTCGATGACGCGATCGCCAAGGGCATCGCGAAGCCGGAGTAAGGAGCGAAACTATGGGCAGCATTCTTATAGCAAACTGGACTCGGTTCATAGCAATCAGCGCGGCGATACTGGTAGCTGTGATCGCGGCGCCTCTTCTTGAACGCGCGCAAGCACAGTCTGCCCCGTCGAAGTACGCGAACGCTACGATTACTGTCCGCACCAGCAGAGGCAACGAGGATCTGCATGTCTCCGAAACCGGGTGCAGCGGTTCGGTAACAGGCCCGGGTACGTTGATTGCCGTGGGCGACTCATGCTGGCTTTGGAGTCACACTGGCGATGTGCCGCGGTCCATCAGTGTCAAAATCGCCACGGATCAAGTTTCGTTCGTGCGCAGCGGAAAGAGTTACGTCATTCGTGACGCCGCCACCGTCAGGCGCGCCCGGGAGATGTTCGCGCCTTTCATCGAGGATATGGTGCAGCGGGAACGCGAACTCGGGGACGAGCAACGCAGCCTGGGCGAAAAGCAGCATGAACTAGGCGAGCAGCAGGCCGGCACAAAAGTTCAGGTTCCCGATATGAGCGCGGACTTCGAAAAAGTGGAAGCCGACGCGAAGCGCTTGAGCGCCGAGGGTGGCACTCAGTCCGAACTGAGCGAGCTACAGTCGCAGCTGAGCGAATTGCAGAGCCGCCTCTCGGAGCTTCAATCGCAGGCGAGCGAACAGGAGTCTGCTCTCAGCGAACAACAATCTGCTCTCGGCCAGACGCAGTCGGAGTTGAGCAGCAGGCAAGCTGAATTGAGCCAGCACGGCGTCGAAAGGGCGCAGCAAGCGTCACGGCAGTTGAAAGACTTGCTGGATCAGTCCGTGGCGAACGGTAGCGCCAAGCCGGAATAGCATTTGTAGTGGCGGGCTTCGGCCCGCCCACGCGTGGCGAAGCCGCGCGAGAGGAGCAAGCAGATGAGACACAATTGGACGTGTAAGCTCACGCACGTCGCGGCCACGGCGGCAGCTATCTTCCTCGCCGCAGGCATCGCGCCTCTTCTCGCCCACGCGCAATCGAAATACGCGAATGACACATACATGGTCGTCAGCCGCGCTGATGGCGGCGGCGTGGATATGCACGTCGACGGAAACGGTGACCATTGCTGGGCCACGACCTCCAACGATGAAGGCGTCGGCATCAGCATGGGCGACAGCAGATGCACGCTCTGGGATGAAGGCGCGGACGACGACGCGTCGATGCGCGCCAAGCTCAGTCCCAACAAAATTTCGTTTCGCCTCAACGGAAAGTCCTATTCCATTAGCGACGCGGACACGATAAAGCGCGCCCGCGGCTTGTTCGGGCCCCTTACATCCATCCAGGAGCAGCAGTCGGTACTGGGAGAAAAGCAGCGCGGCCTTGGAGCGCAGCAGCGCGATTTGGGAGCGCAGCAGCGCGAGGTCAAGGTGCCGGTTCCCGATATGGACGCCGATTTCAAGAAAGTGGAAGCGGACGCAAAGCGGTTGAGCGCCGAAGGCGGCACGCAATCGGAGTTGGGTGATTTGCAGTCGGAACTTGGCGATTTGCAGAGCCGCCTGGGCGACCTTCAATCACAGGCTGGCGATGCACAGTCAAAGCTCGGCGACCAGCAATCTGTGTTGGGTGATCAACAATCGAAGCTCGGCGACCAGCAGTCCGAGCTCGGCGACAAAGCGCAGGAGATGGCTTCAGGCATCGTCACCAAACTGCGCGGAATTTTGTCCCAGTCCATTCAGAACGGCACGGCCAAAGCGGATTAGCCCGGCCGCACAACCACCGGAAAGTAGAAAAGCAATGGCGGCGGCTCTGTTCATAACACTAGGGGTGCGTCTTAAGACGGCTTCGATTCTTCTCGTTGCCGGCCTTCAGACGCTCGTCGGCGCCACGCGACGGGTTGCCGGCCTGAACCGTAATTGCTGGAACTGCCTGCGGCCCGGGAGATGAGAGCAAGTGCACCAAACTTTCTTAATGCGTTTTCGTCTAAACCGAGTGCGCGGCCCGCGCCTCAGGCTTTCACGGGCGGTCCTAACCGTAGGGGTAGCTGACCACTATCCGCTGACCACTTGTAAGGAGCTTGCACGATGAACTCTCTTCTTCAAGACTTTCGCTACGGACTCCGCATGCTGGCGAAGTCGCCGGCGTTTGCGCTGGTCGCCATTCTCACGCTTGCGCTCGGGATTGGTGCGAACGCCGCCATTTTTCAGCTCATTGACGCAGTGCGTTTGCGGACTCTCCCTGTGAAGGATCCCAACACCCTGGCCATCGTTCACCTCGACATGCACCATTGGGGCTCCGGGAATTTCAACGGCCCGTATTCGGAGTACACGTTTCCGCTGTGGCAGCAGGTCAAGCAGCGCCAGCAGGCATTTTCTTCAATAGCGGCGTGGGGCGCGAACCAGCACAACCTTGCCAATGGCGGGGAAGTGGACAATGCGCACGTGCTTTTCGCCAGCGGGGAGTTTTTCAACACTCTGGGTGTGTCGCCATTTCTCGGACGACTGCTTTCCTCTAGCGACGACCAGGCGGGCTGTGCGGGTGGCGTGGACCTTAGCTACTCCTTCTGGCAGCGCCGTTACGGCGGCGCGGCCTCCGCGATTGGCAAGACTCTTACGCTGGACGGGCATCCGTTTCCCATTCTCGGCGTAACCCCACCCAGTTTTTACGGCGTTTCCGTCGGCGACCGCTTCGATATCGCCATTCCTATCTGCGCTGAACCAATTATCAACCCGGGGCAGTTCAGCCTCATCAGCGGCAGCAGGCCGCGAGAAACCTGGTGGCTCTCCGTTTTCGGACGGCTAAAGCCTGGCTGGACGCTCTCACGCGCGACCGCGCAGTTGGGGACGATCATGCCTGCGGCGCTTCACGAAACCATTCCACCGCAATACGACGCAGAGGGCGTGAAGCACTATCTGGGGTTCACCCTCGAAGCGCGTCCTGCTGCAAATGGTTTTTCAAACATGCGCGACGACACTTCGGATCCTCTTTGGCTGCTGCTGGGCCTCTCCGGCCTTGTCCTTCTTATTGCCTGCGCCAACCTCGCTAACTTGCTGCTCGCGCGAGCCAGTTCGCGCGAACGCGAGATCGCCGTCCGCCTCGCCCTCGGAGCTTCGCGTGCCCGCCTGATTGGCCAGTTGCTCTCGGAAAGCGCTTTGTTGGCGCTTGCTGGCGCCGTTTGCGGAGGTTTTCTCGCCGCCGTCCTGAGCCATGCTCTTGTCGCATTCATCAGCACGCCGGGGAGTGAAGTTTTTCTCGACATGCCTACGGACTGGCGCGTGCTCGGTTTCGCCGCCGCCTTGGCGATTCTCACCACCGTGCTGTTTGGCCTGGCGCCGGCTCTGCGTGCCGGCAATGTCGCCCCTGGCTCAGTGCTCAAGACGGGCGGACGAGGCATGACCGGTGGGCGCGAACGCTTCCGCTTGCAGCGCATCCTCGTCACCTCGCAAGTGGCGCTTTCGCTGGTGCTGCTTGCGGGCGCTTTGCTGTTTGCGCACAGCCTTCGCAATTTAATGAGTCGCGATCCCGGCTTTCAGGAAAACGGCATCCTGGTGGCCAACGTCGATTTCACGCGCCTCAACGTGCCCGTCGCGCAGCAGGAACCGTTCACGCGCAACTTGCTCGACCGTATTCGCGCTATTCCCGGAGTCGCGGCCGCGGCGACGTCGAATCGTTCTCCGGTCAGCGGAAACAGCAGTAACGATTGGGTTCTCGACGACAAAGGCGGCCATTCTCACGGCGCATCTTGGGAGGACTACGTTAGCGCAGGATATTTCCAGACCATAGAAAACGCGATGCTCATGGGCCGCGACTTCAATGCCGAAGACAGCGCGAATGCGCCCAGAGTCGCCATCGTGAATCAAAAATTCGTGAAACAGTTCTTGAACGGTGCGAAGAATCCTATCGGCATGACCTTCCGCGTGTGGGCGCCTCCGGGCCAGCAGCCGCGCTTGTATAGTGTCGTCGGTGAAGTAAAGGATTCCGTCTACAACGATATGCACGATCAGATGGTGGCTGTGATGTATTTCTCGCGGACGCAGCTCGAGTCGCCTTTTGTTTATCCCGGCGCCACGTTTCTGATTCGCTCGCGGGCGGGAATGGCTGGCACTGTCAGTTCCGTGAAGGACGCCATTGTTGGAGTGAATCCCGAGATCGACATTCAGTTCAGGCTCCTCAGCACGCAGATTCGCAATTCGCTGACGCAGGACGAGCTGATGGCCACACTGTGCGGATTTTTCGGCGGGCTGGCCGTATTGCTTGCCGCGATTGGGCTGTATGGGGTCATCTCTTATACAGTTGCCCAGCGGACGAACGAAATTGGAATTCGCATGGCGCTCGGCTCGCAGCGTTCGGGCGTGATCCGGATGATTCTCGGCGAAGTATCAATTCTGATAGGCGTTGGCATCGCCGTCGGTGCCGGGCTGACGCTGGCGGGCGGAAAAGCCGCAGGCTCGTTGCTCTACGGACTCAAGGCGCACGATCCCGTGACGCTCGTGTTGGCGGTGATAATCTTGGCCGCGATTGGTTTGGCGGCCAGCTTTGTTCCCGCGCACCGTGCATCGCGCCTCGACCCCACGGTCGCGTTGCGGTACGAGTAGGGAGTGCGCTTTTCGGTGATCTGGTGCGCTCGTGGCGACGTCTAGCGTGTAAGTAACGCGAGGTTTGCTTGGTGGGAAGTATCAGTCAGAGTGAAACGTAGCGAACAAAAAGCGAAGCCGGAAACTGAAGTCTAATCGCCAGACCCCTCAAGAATTAGAAATGGGTCTAAGTTATAGAAAATAAAGGGACGGTCCAGTTTCTAATCGCCAGTGATAAGCGGTTTTACAGGCGGCCGGTTGTCGCTGAATGAGCGGAATTTGCGGAGGAAATCATGAACAATCTGCTCCAGGACCTGCGCTACGGGATCCGCATGCTGGCCAAGTCGCCGGGGTTCGCCGCGGTGGCAATTCTGACCTTGGCGCTCGGCATTGGCGCCAATACCGCCATCTTCAGCCTCATTGACGGCATCCTCCTGCGCACGCTGCCCGTGCGCGACTCGCAGAGCCTCGTCGTGCTGAAGTGGACCGCGAACAAAGCGCCCGGCATGCATAACAGCAGCAGCTATGGCGACTGCAACCAGCACCGCGAGCGCAACGGCCCGTCGTCGAGTTGCTCCTTCTCTCAGCCATTCTTCGAGGATGTGGCTGCGCACGCGAACTCGTTTTCGAGCGTCGCGGCGTTTGCGAATGCGGGCCAGATTGATCTCAGCGGCAACGGAACCGCGAGCGTGCTGAGGGGTGAAGGGGTTTCCGGGGAATTTTTTCCGCTGCTTGGCGTTCGCCCCGCAGCGGGACGCCTGATTGCTCCCGGCGATGATTCACCTTCGGCGCAACCAGTGGTGGTGTTGAATTACGGCTACTGGAAAACGCAGTTCGGCGGCTCGCTCTCCGCGATTGGAAAAAGCGTTCGGCTGAACAATGTGCCGTTCACGATTATTGGCGTGGCGGAGCCGCAATTCAACAGCTTGAGTCCGGGCCGCGTTTTCGATGTGTGGGTTCCTCTTTCCTCGCTAGCGCAGCTGAATCCGCATCCCTGGGTGAAAATGCGGCGGACGGATATCTACAGCTGGTGGCTGGTAATTATCGGAAGGCTGAAGCCCGGCGTTGCGCGAATGCAGGCGCAGGCGGAAGTCACAACGATGTTTCGCAACGAAATGCTGCACGGCGTGAAACCACTTTCGAAGGCGGAGGACGATCCAAAAGTTGCCGCGCTTCCGGCGGAATCGGGATTGACCGGCTCGAAGACGGGAATTTCCACCGAGTTGTACGTGCTGATGATGGCGGTCGGAATTGTGCTGCTGATCGCGTGCGCGAATGTGGCGGGACTGCTGCTTTCGCGTGCGACGGCGCGGCAAAAGGAAATTGCCGTGCGCTTGGCTCTGGGCGCGGGAAGAAAACGAATCGTGAGGCAATTGCTGACGGAGAGCGTTTTTCTTTCGCTGGTCGGTGGCGCGCTGGGAATTCTGTTTGCGATCTGGGGGACGCGCGCGATGGTTTCGTTGTTCGCGGGCAGTTCGGACGAAACGTTTGGATTCCATCCGGGAATCGACGGGCGAGTGCTGCTGTTCACGTTTGCGGCAGCGGTGCTGACGGGAATTATTTTTGGGCTTGCGCCCGCGTTTCGCGGGACGCGCGTGGATCTGACTCCTGCGCTGAAGGAAGGCACGGGCAGCTCTGCGGCGGAAGGGCGGGCGGGGGGCAAATGGTTCAGTTTGGGCAATGGGCTTGTGGTCGCGCAGGTAGCGCTCGCAGTGGTGGTCTTGGTGGGAGCGGGACTTCTGGTGCGCACGCTGCAAAATCTGCGGAAGGTTGATCCGGGATTCGACACGCGCAACTTGCTGACGTTTGAGCTTGATCCAACGCTCATTGGATACCAGACCCCGCAGATCGATGCGTTCTACAGAGATTTGCAACAGCGCATCGCGGCAATTCCGGGAGTGGAGGCGGTGAGCTACTCGAACAGCACGCTGCTGAGCGGCAGCCTGTGGGAGACGGGATTTCACTTGAAGGGCACACCGAAGGACGAAGAGTCGGACGCGGATTATTTGCCGGTAGGAGCGAATTTTTTCGCGATGATGAAAATGCGGATGCTCGCGGGGCGGAATTTCAATTCGGCAGATTTCGCCGGCGCAGAGATTGCGGAAGAAAAATCGAGAGAGCGCGAGGCGGCGCAAGAGGCGAAGGAAGCAGGAATCGCGGCGCCGAGCTCTGGCGGCGCAGCAGCAAAAGCGGCCGCGACGTCAACAGAAAGCGCGGCAAATGATGCGCCCGTGCCGGTGGTTGTCAACAAACTGTTCGTAGAGAAGTATTTTCCGAAGGTCAATCCGCTGGGCCAGCATTTTGGCGAGCGCGAAGCCGACGCAGCAAAGGGAGACTGGGCGAGTCCGGGATGGATGATAGTCGGGGTCGTCAGCGATGCGAAGTATCAGGATTTGCGCAGCCCGATGGATCCGACAATGTACGTGCCGTCGAGCGGCGGGGATACGAGCTTCGAAGTACGCACAAGCATGAATCCCACAGCCGTTACGCCGCTGATCCGCAATGTCGTGAGCCAGATGGACAGCAATTTGCCGGTTTTTGAAGTTCACACGCAAACGGAGCTAATCGACCAACTGCTCTTTCAGGAACGGATGATCGCGCGCCTGTCGGGATTTTTCGGCGTGCTGGCCCTGGTGCTGGCGTGCATCGGGCTGTACGGATTGCTGGCGTACGAAGTGTCTCGGCGCACGCGGGAGATCGGGATACGTATGGCGCTCGGAGCGCAGCGGCGCAATGTGTTGCGATTGGTCGTGGGGCAGGGAATCGCTTTGGCGATTGTGGGCGCAGCAGTGGGTATTGGCGTGGCGCTCGGCGTGATGCGATTCCTGAAGTCCATGCTCTACGACATCCAGGCGAACGATCCGGTGACCATGATCGGCGCGGCTGTGCTGCTCGCGCTGGTGGCGCTGGCCGCGTGCTACATTCCTGCACGCCGCGCGACGCGTGTGGACCCCATGGTGGCGTTGAGATACGAGTGAGAGAGGCAGTGACGAGTGACGAGAAAAGGCAAAAGTCGGCCTAGTGAAAAGAAGTGGTCAGTGTTCAGCAAACAAAAGCAGTGACGAGTGACCCTTCGACTTCGCTTAGGGCAAGCAAGTGGCGAGTGACTAGAGTAGGCAAAAGCAACTGCAAAAGTGCGCGTTCTTACCCTTCGGAAAGGCCGTAGATAAAGCTGAAAACGCACGGCGGGCCTAAAGGCCGCCCCTACGGAGGAGCACAGGCCAAAGCCGGTTGCTCCTGAAGTCCCGCAAAACTAGTTTGGCTAACGCCCCTCATTATTTCTATAAATATGCCTTGACACGTATATACGTGATGGCGTATATCAAAGACATGGAATCGGCGTTCGAAATCATTGCAGAGCCTAATCGGCGGGCGATCTTGAGCCTATTGGTTTCTTCAGAGCAGTCGGTTGGAGAGATCGAGCGCCGGCTTCATATGACGCAGCCGATGGTGTCCAAGCACCTGCGAGTGCTGCGGGAAACCGGTTTCGTGGAGTCCACCGTGGATGCACAGCGGCGTCTTTACCGGCTCAAGCCGGAACGCTTTCAGGAAGTGGACACATGGCTCGAGCAGTTCCGCCGGTTCTGGTCCGAGCACGTGGATGCGCTCGAACGCCACCTGGGCCGCATGGAGTCATCAAAACCAACGACGCAAGCAACGAGAACGAAAAAGAAGGGAAAGAGACTACGCGGCCCAAACCGCGAACGTGACAGAGGAGAAACGAAATGAAAATCAAAGTGACGAGCATTTACGTGGACGATCAGGACAAAGCATTGCGCTTCTATACCGACGTGCTCGGTTTTGCGAAGAAGACCGATTTCAGCCAGGGGCCATATCGCTGGCTGACGGTGGCGTCGTCAGAAGAGCCGAACGGCGTTGAGCTGCAACTGGCGTTGAACAACAATCCTGCGGCCAAAACGTACCAGGAGGCGATCTTCCAACAGGGGCAGCCTGCGGTCATGTTTTTCACCGACGACGTAAAAAGTGACTACGAGCGCTCCAAGAGTCGTGGCGCGGAGTTCACGATGCAGCCCACGGACGTGACCGGCTCGACGATTGCGATGCTCAAGGACACTTGCGGCAACCTGGTACAGCTGACGCAACTGAAACGCTATTAAGAACGTAAGGAGCAGGCAGATGAGCGAGCTCGCACAGTATGAACCGGGTCCGGCCCGCGCGGCGCAAGTGGAAAAGGGCGGAGAGAAGTGGACGCTGATTCTCGTCAGAGAACTGCGCCATTTGCCGGAAAAGGTGTGGGAGGCGCTCACCGACCCGGCGCACCTGCGTGAGTGGGCGCCGTTCGAGGCGGATGGGAATCTGGGTACGGCTGGAACGGTGAAGCTCACGTGGGTGGGAACGGGCGCGGAGGTGGAAGCGAGAGTGACGCGAGCCGACGCCCCGAAAATGCTTGAGTACGGCGACCTGCGGTGGGAGCTCGAACCATTTGGTGGCGGGACGCGATTGAGGTTGTGGCACAACATCGACCGCCGGTTTATCGCGTGGGGCGCAGCCGGTTGGCACATTGCTTTTGATGTGCTGCATCGCCTTCTTGACGGGACGCCCATCGGCCGGATGGCGGGTAGTGGCGCGATGAAATCTGCTGGCTGGCAACGGCTGGTGGCGGAGTATGCAAAGCAATTCGGTACGCAAGCGCCAAACTGGCCGCCGAAGGCGGCGCAAGAGCCGTAAAGAGAGTTGTGAGGGAGATGAATCATGAGCCAAGGCACCCAACGTTGGATTTTTCGCTGGATTCACATCATCTTCGGGATTCCGATACTCGGTTATATCTACAGCCCATTTGACAAAATTCCGAGCTATGCCCCCGCTACGCGATTTGTGTTCGTTCCTATAATTCTCCTTTCGGGGCTCTGGATGTGGAAGGGGCATGTGGTTCGGCGGACTATCGCAGATTGTGTGCGAGGGATTTCTTTCGGGAACAGTGCGAGGTAGACGTCAGTCTTCGCCCTGCAATTGAAGCCAGTTTTTTCCGTCGCAGTAGTAAATCAGTGAGGCATGTTCGTCGCCGACGTTGATGCCTTCGTGCGTGACGGGATTGGTGTTCGCATCGCCGAAGAATTTGCGGTAGTCGAGGATGGTTCTTGGGCTGGCTTTTCCGAGGAAGAGGCCGCCGCCGGGCTCGTGCGCGAAGGACACTTGGAGGGGCCAACCGGCAGTAATTTCTTCGCTGCATGCCGATTTACCGCCCCAGACGACGACCACGCGAGGACGGTCGTCGACGATGCACAATGCGGCCCAGTCAGTTTGCATCGAACTGGAAAAATGGCCAGAGATGGCATTGGCTGGGTTCTTCGCATCGTATTTGTCGAGCTGAGGCAGTTGACAGGCGCGCTTCTCAAGCGCCGCGCGCAGGGTTTTGGAGATGTACGTGTAGGCGGCGGGCGAGACGAGTTTCTGGGGGTTGACGTCCTGATTTTGGACGGCGAGCGGCAAGAGGATAGCAATCGCCACGGTCGCAAGGATGCAGAGCGATTTCATAAGAGTTTCCTCCGAGTGCCCGTGTAGACGGGACGATAGCGACTCGCCCAACGTGCAAGAATACAGGCTGACTCCTGTTCCGGTCGATCTCATTCGAGAACATTCTGCTTGACTCCAGGAGGCCTTGGGAATCCAATATGTGGGACTGCTACATATGGACGCAATGGCATCCGACCGTGAATGGAAAAAGGGCAGCGCCGAGCTGCTGATTCTTTCGCTTGTTGAGGCGCGGCCGCGCCACGGCTACGAAATCAGCAAACTCATCGAACTTAAATCCGAAGGTAAGCTGAGCTTTCATGTGGCGTCGCTCTATCCGTTACTGTATCGGCTGGAAAAGCGCGGCTGGCTGAAGGGCCGATGGGTGGAGAAAAGCGGACAGAGGCGTCGTCGTTATTACCGACTGACGCGAAAGGGGAGGAGAGTGCTGGCGTCGCAGCAGGTGGGATGGCAGCAGTTTGTGGAAGCTGTGAGTCGGATTACCGGCGGCGTGGCGGAGGTGGAAAATGCCTGAGTGGCAGAAAGAGATTTTGCGGCGGCTGGCTCCGTTGAAACTGGCGGCGACGCGCGAGGCGGAAATTGCGGAAGAAGTGGCGCTGCATCTGGAGGATCGGTACCGAGAGTTGCTGACGGCTGGAAAAACCGAGCAAGAGGCGCGGCGGATGGCGCTGGCAGAGATCAGCGAGGGAGATTTCTTGGCGCGGAACTTGAAGCGCTTGGAGCAAGAAGCGCCGAGGGATGTCGCGCCGCTCGGCGGCGGAAGGCGAGAGTTTTGGGGCGGGCTGGCGCAGGATGTGCGCTATGGAGTGCGGATGCTGCGCAAGTCGCCAGGATTTGCGGCAGTAGCGATTCTAACGCTGGCGCTCGGGATTGGCGCGAACACGGCAATTTTCAGCGTAGTGAACGCGGTCTTGGTGCGGCCACTGCCCTATCCGGACCCGGAGCGGTTGGTGTGGTTTTGGGAGGTGCAACCGAATCTCCCGCGGGCGCCGTTTTCCGCCGGGGACTTCCTGGATTTTCAGGCACAGAGCCAATCGTTTGAACA
>DATFQU010000117.1:0-8908 GCA_035264005.1 Candidatus Acidiferrales bacterium | reverse complement strand
CGACGTCGCCATCGGGAACGCTCGCGTTTGTCGGCGAGTCCGCAACCGAGCCTCCGGAAATCTACCTCTCAAGTGCGGGCGCGCCTGCGGAGAAGGTCACGCACTTGAACTCCAGTTGGGACAACGTAACACTCTCGAAGCCGGAATTCTTCCGTTTCAAGAGCTTCGATGGCCTGCAAATTGAGGGCGAATTGCTCAAGCCCCTCGGTTACGACGGCCACTCGCGCGTGCCGACAGTCATTCTGGTTCACGGCGGGCCCACTGGCGCCTGGTCCGACTCGATCGATTCCTGGGGACAATTGCTAGCGGCCCATGGCTTCGCCGCTGCGTATTTCAACATTCGCGGCTCGACTGGATACGGTGAGAAGTTCGTTGAGATGAATCGTGCGGATTGGGGAGGCGCTGACTTCAGGGACGTCATGGCGGGCGTCGATTACCTCGTCGCGCAAGGCATCGCCGATCCGAACAAGCTCGGCATTGGCGGCTGGTCTTACGGCGGCTATATGTCCGAATGGGCAATCACGCAAACCGACCGCTTCAAAGCCGCTGTTTCGGGTGCGGGCATGGTCGACTTAATTTCTGAATTCAACACTGAAGCAGGGCCTTCCTACGACAAATGGTTCTGGGGGCTTCCCTATGACCATCCAGAGGGTTTCCTGAATCATTCTCCGTTCATGTATTTGAAGCACGCGCACACGCCAATCCTCATCCTACAAGGCATCGCCGACACCACCGATCCGCTCGGCGAAAGCACCGGCCTCTATCGCGGCCTGAAATTCTACGGCGCGCCCGCCGAGCTGGTTGAATATCCCCGCGAGCTTCACGGGTTCCGCGAAGAAAAGCACTTGCTCGACCGGCTCAATCGCATCCTGGCTTGGTACGAGCAATATCTGAAGTGAAGGCAGGCTGACTTCCAGGCTGGCCAGACAGCGTTCCCCGAGCGCACAATCCCCGGCCAAATGCTTTACAGGCATTTGGCCCCGTGCTATCTTCCCTTCCATCACCGCCTTTCCAAAGCGCCAGGCGGCAGGGCCCGCACTCCGCGACCCGCCACGATTTTTGTCTCGAAATCTTGCTCTCGACACTTTAAATTTGAACTGAGCCGCACCAGCGCGGCAGTTCCCTATTGCCAAGGAGCAGCGTGCTCAAACTTCGCAAAGTCGAACTCTTAGGCTTTAAATCCTTCTGCGAAAAAACGAACATCGTTTTCAGCGGAAGCGGCGTCACATGCATCATCGGTCCGAACGGGTGCGGCAAATCCAACGTTGTTGACGCCATCTCGTGGGTACTCGGCGAGCAGAGCCACAAAATGCTCCGCGCCGAGCGCATGTCTGACTGCATTTTCAACGGAACCGCGAAGCGCCCGCCGATGGGCATTTCGGAAGTTACGCTCACCCTCGTCGATCCGGAGCTCGCTGACGCGGTCTCGAAAATTTTCAACGAAGAACCCCCGACCGGGGCCTCGCCCGAGACTCAACTGGAAGCCGCACAAGCACAGTCTGGAGTGTCAACCGAGCCGGAAGCATCGGTTCCCTCGACGGAAGCCACCGTGCATCCATCCGAAGCCGAAGCTTCGGCTGAGAAACCCGTCAAGTTCTCGAAAAAGCGCGGTGCCGAGAAACCCGCCATCAACATCAAGCCCGGCGAGGTCGTCGTCGGCCGTCGCCTCTATCGTTCCGGCCAGAGCGAGTATCTGATCAACGGGCGCGTCGCCCGCCTGCGCGATGTTCAGGAACTCTTCATGGGCATGGGTTTGGGACCTGATTCTTACGCCATCATCGAGCAGGGCCGCATCGGCCAGATTCTCAATTCGCGTCCCATGGACCGCCGCGCCCTCATCGAAGAAGCCGCCGGAATCACGGTTTACAAAACCAAGCGCCGCCTTGCCGAAGCCAAGCTCGAAGCTGCAAAAGTGAACCTCTCGCGCGTCAACGACATTCTTGTCGAAGTCGAAAAGCAGCTCGCCTCTTTGAAGCGCCAGGCATCGAAGGCCCGCCGTTATGCCGAGCTGCGCGACGAAATGCGCGGCCTGATGCGCACTGTGCTTGCCAGCAAAGCACGGCAACTGGAAGGTGATGCAGAGCGCCTCGAATCGCTGATCGGCGAACTCATCGCCGGAGAATCCGAGCAATCCACCATCCTTCGCGAACTCGAAGCCGAACAGGAACGGCTTGACGTCCGCAATTACGAGCTGGAGGGCGAATTGCGTCAGCTTCACAATTTGCTGAACCAATCCATGCTGGAATTGGATCGCGCCGAAAATCGCGTTGCGTTCAATCGCGAACAGGAGGCGCAGATCGCCTCGCGCGTGAGCACGCTCGCCGGCGAAATCGCTCATGCGGAGCAGCAGGTTGCGCAAATCGAGACCCGCGTGGTCGCGCATCGCGAGAGGGTTGCGAGCTTGCGCGCTGAATCCTCGCAACTCGATTCGCATCTTCAGGATTGCGCCCGAAAGATCGAAGCGGACGCCAGCGAGCAGGCTGGACTAGAACAATTGATCGCCATTCTGCGCGAAGCCGCCTCCCGCAGCGGCGAAGATTCCGTTCGTGCGCAAGTCGAGTCATTGCAGGCCGAAGACCTTGCAGCGCGCATCAGCGCAGAACACGCGCAGCGCGAGAGCGTACGCATGCGTTTTGAACAGGAGTCATTGCAAAAGGCCGAACAGGTTCTCACCGCCGAGTCGAAACATCGTCAGATGGAATTGAGCGCGCTCGCTCTGGCCGAACAAGTTCGCGAAGTACAGCAAGACCTCGCGCGTCTTCGCGTCGCGCATCAGGAAACCGCTCAGCGAAACGAAAAAGTCCGCGAAGAGCTTTCCGCCGCCCGTGCCCGCCGTGGCTCCCTCGAGCAAATCTTGAACGACCGCGCATACACAGCTGAAGCCGTGCAAAAGCTTTTTTCCGCGGCTGGCGGCAGCGACTCCCGCGGCTTCCGCGCCGTCGGCGTCCTGGCGGATTATGCCGAGGTCGAAGAGCAATACGAAGGCGCCGTCGAACAGTTCCTGCGCGACGAACTGGAGTATGTCGTCGTCGAGACGTTCGACCACGCTCGTGCTGGCGTCAGCCTTCTCCGGGAAGAGATGGGCGGCCGCGCCACCTTTTTCGTCGATTCCCTGCGTCATCTCAAATACGAGCCCAAACCGGAAAGCTCGCCGCTCTCTTCCCCAAGTGTTGTTTCTCGCTTCGATCGCCTCGTGAATTTCCGCGAGCCGCTCGGCCCTGCGGCGAAGAATTTCCTCTCGCGATTGCAGTCGGCCTATCTGATTGAAACCGCCGCCGAGGCTGAAAAGCTTGCACGCGAAAACACTGAACAATATTTCGTCACGCTCGACGGCACCTGTTATCACGGGCGCATGGTCACCGGCGGACGTCCGGGTGAAGCCGGCCCGCTCGCATTGAAGCGCGAACTGCGCATGCATGAAGCCGAAGTTGTTCACCTCGAGCACGTTGTCGTTGAAATGCAAGCGGAGCTTAGCCAACTAGAAGAAAATCGGCAGCGCTCGGAATCAGGCTTGCAACAGAAGCTGGCCGAACATGTCGAAGCCGAAAAATCCCGCGTTAGCGCGTTTCATCAACTCGCGCAGGCACGCGATGAGGCCTCTCGCGCCGAATCACAGCTTGCCGAAATCCTGAGCGAAGTCGAGCATCTCGCGGCCGAAGCCGCCAGCGCTCGCACGCGCGCTTCTGACGCGCACGAGGCCAGCCAGCTGGCGCTCGTCTCGCGCACGAATGCCGAACAGCAAGCTTCCGATGCTGCCGAACGCCTCGGTATCCTCCGCGGAGAATTTCAGGCACAGCAGAGCGAACTCGCCAGCCGGCGCGAGGAATTCGCGGCCATGGCGGAGCGCTTGGCCAATGCGGCCTTGCTCGAATCCCGCTTGAACGAAGATGCCGCTCAGTCGAGCGAACGCCTGTCCGTGCTCGTCGAGCAGCGTGAAGCTCTTCTTCGCGACCGCGCTGAACGCGAAGCCAGCAATGTTCAACTCGAACAGCAAGCTACGCACCACCGCCTTGAAAAAGAGCAATTCGAGCAGCGCAGGACGGGCCTCGAGACTCAGTGGACCTCTCTCCGCGAACGCGCGGGTGTGCTTGACAGCGAACTTCGCACGAAAAGGGATTCTCTTGAAGCGTTGCGCACGAACCGGAACCAGCGCGCAGTCGAGAAGGCGCGCAACGATTCCGACCGCGAGCATCTTCGCCATACCTGTATCACGGAAGCCAACGCTCAACCAGAGGAGCTCATCGCCCAGCAGCCGCAACTGCTTTCCGGCGAGGAGCTCGGCATTTCGGAAGCCAGTTACGCGGAGAAGAAGGAACGCCTGGAATCTATGGGCCCTGTGAATATGATGGCCCTCGAGGAATTTCAGGAATGCGACCAGCGAAATGCGTTCCTGACCCGCGAACGCGACGACTTGGTGCAATCGATACAGAACACCCAGCAGGCCATCAACGAACTCGACACGGTGTCACGGCAAAAATTCGAAGAGGCCTTTACCGTGATCAACCGCAATTTCGGCGAAGCGTTTCGCACTCTCTTTGGAGGCGGTACCGGCGAAATGCGCCTTACCGAACCCGACAGCTCCGGCGATTGCGGCATCGACATCGCAGCGCAACCGCCCGGGAAACGTCTTCAGAACATTCTGCTTCTGTCCGGCGGCGAAAAGGCCATGACCGCTCTCGCTCTGCTTATCGCTGTTTTCCGCTTCCAGCCGAGTCCTTTCTGCATTCTCGACGAGGTGGATGCTCCGCTCGACGAAGCCAACGTGGGGCGCTTCAATCGCATGCTCACAGAAATGGGCGAGCAGACGCAATTCATCATCGTCACGCACAACCGCAAAACGATGGAGATGGGCTCGGTTCTCTACGGCGTGACCATGCAGGAACCCGGCGTGTCGAAGCTGGTTTCCGTTCGCTGGGAAGAAACGGCCGAGCGCGCAAAATCAACCGCCGCCTGAACCGGCGAAATTTTTCGTCTCGCTAACACAAAAAGTTTTCCTCAGCCTCGCGTTTAACGGTTGACATCATTCCTCGCTGCGTTAAAATTGCGTCCTCTTTAGTCTAGGGACATAGAAAACTTTGGCATCGCCTCAAATTTATCCCGCAATTTCACAAACGGATTTGGCCGGACTCAAACTCCTGGCGCGCGGCAAGGTTCGCGACATTTACGATCTCGGCGACCGCCTGCTGATCATCGCCACGGATCGTCTCTCTGCATTCGACGTCATTCTTCCAACGCCAATTCCCGATAAGGGCCGCGTGCTCACGCAGCTTTCCATGTTTTGGTTCGAGAAGCTTCACGGAATCGTGCCACACCACGTGATCACCGCTACGGATTTCTCTGGCGAACTTGCGCCGCATGCAGAAACTCTCCGCGGGCGCTCCATGATCGTTCGCCGCACACAGCCTGTTCCCATCGAATGTGTCGCGCGCGGATACATTTCCGGTTCAGGCTGGAAAGATTATCGTGCCACCGGAAAAATCTGCGGTATTCCTCTTCCCACTGGCCTCAAGGAATCGGATCGTCTGCCCGCGCCTATCTTCACGCCGGCAACAAAGGCGACAACAGGCCACGACGAGAACATTTCCTTCGAGGAAACCGCCTCGCAAATCGGCGAATCGCTCGCCACGCGCCTTCGTGACATCACTTTGGAAGTCTACCGCCGCGCGTCGGAATTCGCGGCCGAGCGTGGCATCATCATCGCCGATACAAAGCTTGAATTTGGTGTCGACGGCGGCGAACTCGTGTGGATTGATGAGGCGCTCACGCCGGACTCTTCGCGTTTCTGGCCTGCCGATTCCTACGAACCGGGCAAAGCGCAGCCGTCTTTTGACAAGCAGTACGTCCGCGATTATCTGGAGCGCATTGGCTGGTCAAAGCAGCCGCCAGCGCCGGCGCTCCCGGCAGACGTAGTGAACGCCACGCGCGCGAAGTATCGTGAAGCCTACAAGAGGTTGACGGGACGAGAACTCGAATAGATTCCTGCAGTGGCTTCGCCGCAGCACGGCCCCCGAGCGGTACTCGGAGGAAGTAATCGTGAAGGATCAGTTGGAAGCGCTCGTCGGGCAGATGGTTGACCGCGGAATTCTGCTCGATGAAGCGCTCACCGAATTTGAACGGCGCTTCATCAAGTGCGCCATGGATCACTCGGCGGGCAACCAGACCCGTGCCGCCCGCCTTCTGGGTATTCACCGCAACACGCTGAGCCGCAAGGTCGAAGAATATAAGATCGACAACGGTCATCGCCGATCTTAAACATCCCAAGCTTGCGATAGCGAGTCATCTGCCGCCCTTAAGGCCGTAACGTAACCTCTAGTCCCAGACAAAACAAAAAGGCCGACGCTTCTTCGCAAGCGACGGCCCTTGATTTCGCGATTTGCCTCTAGCTCTCTAACGCACACCCGGGCGATGCGGCTTTCTGGCCTGTCCCTTCTCTGGCGGAATCGCCTTCGGATCTACCTGACACTTATCGAAATACAACAAGAAAGGCTGAGCGTCGTATTTCGTAATCGTGCCCGTGAACTGAATGGCATCGTTTTTCTGCAAACGCGAAGCCTCCGGTTGCACGGGTGGCGGTGCCTGCTGCGCCTGCGTATTCCCTCCAGCTGCAGTGTTCGTGGAACCAGCGGGAGGGGCTGCCGTATACACAGTCACATCCAAATTCGCCGTATTGCCGGCCTGAATTTCTTCTCCTGTCGCCGCTGTGAACACCTTGAAATCGATCGAATCAGTGCCCGGAGTAGTGTCGATAATCTTTCCAACAACGTTCGGAATCTCCTGCCCGCAAACCGCGAGCCACGTCATTTTTGCTTTATCGCCGCCGCCCTGAAGGTCCGTCAGAATCGAAAGCAGGTTGCTGCCCTGCAGCACCTGTCCCAAATCAGCGGCGCTTGGAATCGAATACGTAGCCGGTTTGGTCGCTTGCGTGCCCGCCAGCGAAATCAGCTCTTTCATTTGATCGTCCAGCAGGTTTCCGCATGCAGGCTGCTCATAGTTGAACATCTGAGCGTGCAAATACGACTGCATCTGCGCTTCGCCCGGCCCCTTCAGCGCAATCGACCGCGCCAGATTCCAGAAACCATTCATGTACAGGTCAATAAGCGCCTGATTCGGCGCTGCCGCACCCGTTGCCGGCGGTGGCGTGGTCGTTGAGGTTCCAGGCGGATTCGTCGCTGGCGGATTCGTCGTAGCGGGAGGCTGGCTGTTCGCCGGCGGCGTCGTTTGAGGTTGTTGCTGCGCCGCAAGCTGCAAGTAAGCCACTCCGATTCGGAAGTAGACGGCCGCAACGTTCTGGTCCGTAGCGTTGCCCGTAGCCGCGATGTATGCGTTGTATGAGTCGATAGCGTTCTTGTAGTCCTTCGCGTCATACGACGCCAAACCTGCTGTGTAGTTAAAGAGAATCTCGGCAGGTTTCTTCTGCTGCGCGAACTGCTCGTCGGTCATATTCGCCGGCTTCTGAATGTCGTTCAGTACTTGGAGCCCTTGCAGCGCGTACTTTCGCGCATCGCTCAATTCCTGCTGAGCATTGGGATCTTTATCGTTGAAAGACTGACTAAATGCGACCGCTCGAAAATACAGCGCTTGGAACCTTCCGCTGGTCAGCTGTTCCTTGGTCATTCCCGGGATGAGTAGGTATTTGTCGTCCGGCACAGCCAGAAACTTGTCCGAGTATTCGATCAGTTTCGGGTAGTTCTTGGTTTGATTGTAGGCCCCATAGTATTGCTGGTAGACCAGCGGCATAAGCGCGGAGTTTGGAAACTTGTTTACGAAATCATCGAGCGCCTGAATCTTGGCCTGCGGGTCGGTCTGCCCAGCGGCAGACTGAAACGCGTTATATTCAGGCAGCGTATACGGCGTCTTGGAGCTCTGCTGATCACCCTGCGCGGCAGCTCTCGGCGCTGCACAGCAGAGCAGCGCAGCCGCAACCCACACAATCGCGTTCGCGACGACCCACTTTCGCATCATCTTTTTTCTTTCGCCTCCGTCAATTTCGCTCTCATTATTCCCAATTGTATCCGCGATTGTACTGCTGAACATATCGAGCACGCAGAAACGGTCGAATTATAGGGAAACCTCCGAAGTCCTGCAAGGCCCCTTTCACCCAACTGAAACATTTGAGCCGTCCTTGTCGCGCCCAGCACCACTCGCTTAAATGGTAAGATGTCGACTGGCCCCGAAATGTCGCCCTTCAAGGAGTATTATCCGCAATGACCCAACCTACACTAACGGGAAAATCTGCCCTCATCACAGGCGCAAGCCGTGGAATTGGTTTTGCTGTCGCTCAACGTCTCGGTCAACTCGGCGCTCGCATCGCCATTTGCGGCCGCGACCAGAACGCTCTCGAAGCAGCTTGCACACGCCTTCGTGGCCAAGGCATCGACGCGCTCGCCGTTTCAGCAGACGTATCACATAGTGGCCAAGTTTCTTCGCTTGCCGAAAAAGCTCTGGCTCGCTTTACCGGCATCGATTTTCTTATCAACAACGCAGGCATCGGCCGCTTCGGTCCCCTGCAGGATTTCTCGGAAGGCGACTGGGACACTGTGTTAGACACCAATTTAAAGGGAGTGTTCCTGGTCAGCCGCGCTGTTATCCCGTCAATGATTTCTCGCGGCCGCGGCCACATCGTGAACATCAGCTCCCTGGCCGGAAAGAACTTCTTTCCCGGTGGAGGCCTCTATTGCGCCTCTAAGTGGGGA
The DNA here is from genome assembly GCA_035264005.1 of Candidatus Acidiferrales bacterium. Lineage (GTDB taxonomy): Bacteria > Acidobacteriota > Terriglobia > Acidiferrales > UBA7541 > DAHUXN01. The sequence continues at coordinate 215 of DATFQU010000117.1, read as the reverse complement.
CTGCTTGGCCTGACCTACTGCATGGGCGAAGATCTTCGCGCGCACGGCATTCGCGTCACGGCGGTTTGTCCCGGTTCCGTCGCCACGGAATTCGGCCACCCTTCTGCGAAGAACGTTCACAAAATGCTTCAGCCACACGACGTTGCACATGCCGTTGAAATGATCATTACCGCCGAGCCACAAAGCTTCATCAGCGAAGTCGTCATGCGCCCCAC
>DATFQU010000116.1:0-4029 GCA_035264005.1 Candidatus Acidiferrales bacterium | reverse complement strand
AATGTCCACAGCAACGCGAACGGCGAATAATTCCCGAGCGGCTCGGCCAGTCTTCCCAGCCCCAGATCCGGAAATTGCAGCTTGATGACTTTGTCGAATCCGTAGGTCAGCATCGTAAATGCCAGCATATATCGCACGTAGATTCGCAGCCATTCATGCAGCGTGCGGTATTCGCTGCGCTGACGGTCAAGCACTGTCCATACAATCGTCGCCACTGCCGCGATCACTCCAAAAACGAGTAATTGCACATAATTGAAAGTCGTATCGCCGCTGCCATTCGGGAAAACGGTAATTGCGTTTCGCAAGTGCAGAATGTGTTTTCCAAACCACGGCACCAGCCCATACCAAAACTTGTCATACGCGGAAAAGTTCCACACGCTTCCCGGGAAACTGCCAAATGGAAACGGGAAAATGTCGAGCACCAGATATGAAAAGACGAACCGGAAAATCACGCGATGCGCGAAGCTCCATTCGGACGCGCTCGTTTGCGATTGCGCCGCCTTGCCCCAACTCTCCGCGCCGCCGGCAACATACGATTCCGCCATGCGATTGCCTCCCTTCTGCTGCAAGCGGATCGCGCCGCGCAGCCCGCATTTGTGCCGGATTATACGCCACCGCGAAACATTTGTTTCTTTCTCACCCTCTCCCCGAACCTCGCGCGCGCACTCCGTTTCACACCGCCCGCAAAACGCACTCCGCACGCCGTGCCGTTCCAGACACTTCGTTCCAAACTTCTCCTTGCCTCGATATCGTCCAGCGCATAGATTCGTATTCCCCCGGCCGGTCCAAGCTTTCTGTGGCACCCGTGTAATCCGAGGAGGAGTGAATATGTGGGGCAACAAACAAGCGCCGGAGCCGCCAGCACCCTCCGCGGCACCCGAGAAATCGGCACCGATTCCGGCCAGAACTCAGACACAGCCAAATTGGGAGGCAAAGTCGATGGCAATGAATCCAGAACCGTCTCATTCGTCAATGTCCAGCGGCGCCACGGCGCGGTTGGGGGCCAGTTTGCACGTGAAGGGCGAAATCACCGGTAACGAAGACCTGAGCATCGACGGAACCGTCGAAGGCTTGGTTCACCTCGAAGACCGCAAGCTCACCGTCGGCGCCAGCGCAAAAGTCACCGCCGACATCATCGCTCGCGAAGTCGTCGTCTACGGCAACGTGAAGGGCAATCTTCGCGCGCGCGACCGTATCGAAATCAAGAAGGACGGCTCCGTGGTCGGCGATTTGACCACCGCGCGTATCATGATCGAAGACGGCGCCTACTTTAAGGGCTCCATCGAGATCGATAAGGCCGGCGAAGCATCCGACAAGTCGTATTCACGGCCGGCGGCTTCGAGCTCGAAGCCCGCGGCCACCAGTTCGGTTTCCGCCGACTAAACGGCCCAAGACTCGAAGCCCGCGCGAACGCCGCGCAAGTCTTCAATTGCGTGCTGCAAGCGCAAGTTTTATCCAGGCTCCGCGAGGCCGCGTAGCGCCGCTGCGCTCGCCTCGCGCCCAGCCCCCTCCGCAATTTTTATCCCGGGGTGTATCCACAAAAACAAAGGCTCGGCCTCCGAAGAGGCCGAGCCTTGCCTCCACTTACCAGTGAAAAATCCCGTTACAACGTAATCACCACAAGCTGCACTTCCACGCCTGGGTCGTCGTAGTCGCACAGCCAGTAGAAACCATCGTCATAAGTGATGTAAAAATCGTCGCTGTCGTACCAGTAGTCCGGCCACGGTTCTTCCAGCACGAACCAGAAGCCGCTCTCCTGGAAGCGCGGAAAGTCGTCCACGATCACCGGCTGGCCCATGTGGAAATGATGTTCCTCGCCGAATCTCTCGTGGAAATCGTTGTCCGGAATCTGCACGATACGCTCGTTCGAACGCGGTTGATACTGCCGCATGTGCGCCTTTTCATAGTGCGCTACCTGTTGCGGATCGCCGCGCCCTTGCCGCCCGCCACGCACCGGTTGGTTCTGTTGCGCACGCTGACCGCGGTTTTGCTGTTCCTGTTCCCGTGACGCGTTTCGTTGCTGCTCCTGTTGCTGCTGTTGAGCCTTTTGCTGTTCCTTCTGCTGGTTCCGTTGCTGTTTTTCTTGCTGCTGCGCTGCTTTCTGTTCCTGCTTTTGCTGTTCCTGCTGCTGACGTGTCTGCTGTCTCTGCTGTTCCTGCTGTTGTTGACGCTCTTGCCGCTGCGGGCGTTGTTCCTGCTGCCGCGGCTTTTGCTGTTGTTGTTGCGGATGCTCCGGCTTCTGCTGCTCCTGCGGATGCGCAGGCTTCTCCTGCGGCGGATGTTTCTTGTCCTGCTGTTGCTGCTGGTCCTGGGATTGCGCATGCGCGGCGGGGGCTACGCCCGCCAGCGCAAAAATCGTTGCCGTGGCAAGTGTTGCCGTTATGAGCTTCATGTGTCCTCCTATCGGGGCGCGTCTGGCTGCTTGTTCATGGGGATCTTTATAGTATCGCCGCGGATCGCGCCGTAACTCGGTGCCGCTGGGGTCCTGAGGTAAGCCATCGCCCAGCAAGTTAAGGTTAGCAGACGTGCCGCACTTGCTATAGACGATAGGAACTGTATTTCCCGCTGCGGTCTTCCTTCTACGCGGAATCGGCGGTTGCGCCCGCCATCTAGAGTGTTTCTGCCAGTCTTGGAATGCGTTGTAAGTGCCCACTTCTACAGGCCTCGTTCACATTGAGTTTCCGCATTGAAAGAGATACCATTCCGCCAGTCTCATGAACATGCTGCGCCGCTCGTTCATTCTCGTCCTTGCTCTTTGCGCGCTAGGCGCCGTCCCTTGTCGTGCGCAGCAGGACGTTTGGCATCAGGAAGCCGCCAAGCTGGCCAGCCTGCTGAACTGGCACGACGGAAGCGTGGTCGCCGACATCGGCGCGGGCAAAGGCCAGTTGACCGCTGCGGCCGCGGAGCTCATCGCGCCCTCCGGAAAGATATACAGCACCGAGCTCGACTCGGAAGAAGTCGCTCACCTCAAAGAACTCGCCGCGAACCAAAAGAACATCATCGTCCTCCAGGCCGCCGAAGCCTCCACGAACCTTCCGGCCGCCTGCTGCGACTCCATCTTTATGCGTCTTGTCTATCACCATCTCACCAAGCCCGCTGAAATTGATGCGAGCCTCTTCCAGGCGCTCAAGCCCGGAGGTAGGCTGGCCGTAATCGACGAGAATCCGTCCAAGGGCTCGACCATCCCTCCCGGCGTTCCCGCAAACCGCATCGGCCACGGCATCCCGCAGAAAATCCTCATCAGCGAACTCACCGCCGCCGGATTCAAGGTCGAGACAATCCTGAATACCTGGCCCGCCGGCGACGCCTACCACCCGATCTACTGCGTCGTCTTCCTCAAACCCGCTTCTTAGTAGCGAGTTGATTTCTTTCGAGGCTAGTTTGGGTGTTTACGATGCGCGTTCAACGGTTGCAGTCACGCGCGTGTTTGCTTCAGCCATTGCGATCGAGCGTCCAATCCACGCAAAAACGAATAGGGTCACTCCGGCGACCCATGCGCCGAAGCTGAAACTTCGCGGGACAAAATACGCAACCAGGACGCCTTCGGCCATCAGAATTCCTGCGAGGAACAGGAACATGCGCATCCCGTACGAAGTGGCAAACGGCAAGTAGTGCGCGCCCAGGAGGATTATCAGCGCGGGAAAAAACAAGTTCAACTCGTATTGGCCAATGGGCACAAGAAGCAGCATCGAGAATGGCAGCACAAATGCCACCTGCATTCCCAAGTAATGGAACGAATTCTCTTTGCTGACGCGCGCCGGGCGGCCCGCAAGGCGCAGCAGCATTTGCATCAGCGGAAAGACGAAAAATCCCGCGATGACCGCGGTTAGGATCGACGCCTTTGGACTGACCCAGGTGCCCAGCGCCGCCGCGGCGAGCCAAATTATCGAGTAGAGAAGCTGTCCCAAAAAGCCGCCAATGTAGACAAAGCGCACTTCACGCTGCGCGTCCTGGATATCCATTCAAGCCTCCGAAAAGACGGGTGTTGTGGCTGGCACCCTACCACACCGAGCATGGCAGGCTCAACAC
>DATFQU010000115.1:0-2517 GCA_035264005.1 Candidatus Acidiferrales bacterium | reverse complement strand
AACATCCATGTGGCTTCGCACCCAGGCTATGCACTGATTGGCGGCGGTACCGATTTGGACGAGGCCTTCGTGTGGCTTTGCCGACGGTCCGGCGGTGGGGACTTTCTTGTGATTCGCGCGAGCGGCTCCGACGCCTACAATCCTTACGTCCAATCGCTTTGCCACGTAAGTTCTGCCGCCACGCTGATTATTCCCAGTCGTGATGCTGCCAATGACCCGTTCGTCGCACGAACGATAAGCGCCGCAGCGGCCATTTTTATCGCCGGCGGAGATCAGGCGAACTACATCAATTTCTGGCGCGATACTCCCGTGCAGCGCGCGTTGAACGACGCCATTCATCGCGGCATTCCCATTGGAGGCACAAGCGCAGGTCTGGCCGTACTCGGCGAATTCACCTACTCGGCTCAGGGCGATACCGCCAACGGCCCCAATCTGGACTCCCCGGCTGCGCTCGCCAATCCGTTCAACCCGCAAGTCGTCATCGTGCGCGGTTTCCTGAGAATTCCTGAGTTGCGCGACCTCATAACGGACACGCATTTTCACGCGCGCGGCCGATTAGGCCGCTCGGTTGTATTCATGGCCCGCATCCTTGCCTCGGGCGACGTTAAGAAAATCCACGCCATCGGCATCGACCCGCATACAGCGTTTCTGGTCGATCGCGGAGGACAGGGCGTCGTCGCGGGCACAGGCGCTGCGTACTTTTTCGAGGCCGCGGGCCCGCCTGCCGTATGTCGTCCGGGCACGCCGCTCACATTCAATGGGATTTCCGTACGCAAACTTGTTGCCGGGGAGAAATTCAACGTGTCGAAGTGGGCTGGCGAGGGCGTCGGTTATACATTGTCCGCCGTGTCAGGAGTGCTGCATTCCACCCAGGCGAGCGGCGCGATTTATTGAGTTCCGCCACAGCCATGCAGTCACGTTGCCAAAAAAAGAAATGAGAAGCCGTCACTCGCGCGGAAACCCTCTCGCAAAGGGACGGCTCGTTTTGTTTACACGTTCAGGCCCTTAGAAATTGATCCCGAAGCCGAGCGAAATCTGTGGAAAAAATTTGAAAGGCGACAAGTCGTGGTTGATCTTCTTTTCCTGCGCCTGAATGCTCGACTGGATGCTCGGATCCGTCGCGGCATTCGCGCAAACATTCGTGCTCGTGTTGCACGCAGTTCCCTTCAGGTTCAGTGTAGTGGTCGGCGCGCCCATGTATGCGCCGCCGACTTCAAAGTTGAAGCCGAAGTGCCTCCCGCTTCGCGGCAGTAAGTTTCCAAAACCAGCCAGAATCGACGGCGCTGCCTTTGGCCACGTCAACTCGCCAGTGCCGGTGACAGGATTCAAGCCCGTCGGATCGCTTGCGTATTGAGTCCCGCCCAGTGTAAATGTCTGGCCGGCAGGCACAGATGCATCCGCACTCAATTTATTGCCATTGTAAAGCAACACGCCCGGGCTGATGTGAAATCCACCCAGGACATACCAATCGAGATGCGCTTCTGCGGAGCGAAAGTTCAAGGTGGCGTCATAGTGAATGCCGTCATTGTTGAATCCGCGGCCGTAGTTTAGGAAATTGAATCCGCCGCGCAAATTGAATCGGCGCGAAAGAGGCGTCGCCGCTTCAATGCCGATTCCCAAGAGCGAGACTTTTGCGCCGATGCCAATCTTTGCGGCGCGATCTCCGTTCGACGGAGGCGGCGGTGCGGGAGACGCCGGCAAAGCGAGCGAACTTGACTCATTCGGACCCGCAGCGGGACCAGCAGCCAAAATGGCGGCAATCATGGCGTCATCTGACGCGGTTATTGATTCGCTGGAGGCCGCGGTAGCTGAAGAGTTCGCCGAAATGCCGCTTTCCTGAGCTTCACAAATGGACGAACAGAAACTTCCTGCTAGGAACAATGTAACGAACACAGCTACAACGACAAACCTAGGGGCTGGGCGCATTCTTTTCGATTCTCCGTGTCTCGCGACTTGAACAAGCCGCGGCTGTTGTCCGCGAGGGGTGCGGACTGCTTCAATTATCTCGCGGCACGGAGTTCTTTCGACCTTTTTCTGCCCAGCGTGTATCCGTTCGGATACCTATCGAATTGAATAATTATCAATATTTTCCTGCGGCTACGTCGCACAGGACGCGCAATCCGTAATATTGCGGACCGATGGTCTGGCAGGCCTTCGGGGTACGCGCTAGTTTTGGCTGTGGACCGACAAACCACTGCGCCACCTGTGGACGAGGTCTCGAGCGGCCGCAGGCCAATCTGGAAACTGGAATTTGAAACCATTCGCGAGAAGCCTTCCAGGTACAACGCGGCGGCTCTTCAACACAAGTTCCGATTCGCTCCGCAGAACGAACGTCCCGATTTCGAGCATCCAGCGCGATGCGGGAAGCCCGATTTTCGCACCCCACGCCTTGCGCAGTTCGCGCATGAAATCTGAATTGGGCAGCGGATTCGGCGACGCCACGTTGACCACGCCGCTGAACTCTTCGTGTGCAATCAAGAAATCGATCGCGCTGGCGAAATCTGCATCATGAATCCA
>DATFQU010000114.1:0-22963 GCA_035264005.1 Candidatus Acidiferrales bacterium | reverse complement strand
ACGAAGACGCCAATTTCCTGATTTTGCCGAAGACGATTTTCTGCCACGTGTCCGGAGCAGCAGGCTGGGCCATGTCGAGTTCGACGGTCATGTGATCGGCGTCGACCACGTCATAGGTGAGGCGGTACTGAGGGCCGGAAGCGGTGCGGTCGCCGAGGAAGACAAGCTGCTTGCCGTCGCTCGAAAATGACGCGGTGTAGTTAATCACGTGGCCTTCGGTGTCAGTGTAGAAGGCGCGAGTCTGGCTGGTCGCGTGATCGAAGTAAATGATCATCAGGTCTTCATGGACCTGAGCAGGCGCGCCATTTGCGCCGGGATATTCGGCGTGATTGCGGCGGACCCAGACTCTGTTCTGCAAATCCAGTTCGAAGGAAGCATAGCCGGAGCCCTGGGTCTTTTCGTTGTAGCCATCGCCGACCCATTTGCCTTGCAGGAACTTCCACGCGTCCCAGTTCGGGGCCGACTTTTGCTGCGCGCGCACGGCAGTGCATGCAGCAAACAATGAAGCAACGAATGCGAGCTTTCGAATAGACTGTATGTGCAAGTGCATGTGCTCCGCTCCTGTGAACCGCAGATTTTTCTTCACTTCGAAGGCGCCGACGGCTGACGCAAAGCAGAGGCCCGGCGCTCAACCTCTTCTGCGCTCAAGACTTCTTTTCGAGTGGCGATCGCCCACATATGGCCGTAAGGATCGGTGACGCAGCCGTAGCGCTCGCCCCAAAACGCGTTGAATGGCGGAATGGTCGGCTGCGCTCCGGCGTCGACTGCGCGCTCGTAGGCTGCGTCGGCATCGGCCCAGAAGAATTGCAAGCCAACTGTGGTGCCGCCGAGGGCTTGCGGAGATGCGATGCGGTAGTGTGCGTCGAGACCGGTGGGATCGTGAGGCTCGGGCGCGTCGACGAGCATGACAAGCGTGTCGGCGATGCGCATGTGGATGTGGAAGCCGGGGCCGTCAGGGCGCGTGAAGCGGTAGAGTTCCTTGGCGCCAAATGCGCGCTTGTAGAATTCCGCCGCGCCTGCGGCATCGTGCACAACGAGATGAGGGACGGCGCGTCCTTCGAGAACTTCGGAGCCTCGTACGGTCATGATTTCCTCCCGGGCGGATGATTCCCTGCTGCTTCGCGGCTGCGGGGCGCTAATTCGCCGGCAGGTTTGTTCGTGAACATCCACGCGTGGCCGTAGGGATCGAAGAACGGCTTGTATTTCACGGACCAGTCGAAGACTTCACGAATCGGCTCGGCGTGGAGGCGATACTTACGGTAGCGACCCTGTTTTCGGACTTCGACGACGCGAGCTTTGCGCAGCGCCTGCAAGTGCAAGGAAATGGCCTGCTGCGACGCGCGGAAGTGCACGCAGAGTTCTTGCGCGTTCTTCTCGCCGCCGCGCAGAAGGTCGAGGAGCGCCCGGCGCGTCGGGTCAGCAAGCAAGCGAAAGACGTTTCCGGAAGCTCGAGCCACGGCCCATAATTATACAAGTGAATGCTTGTATGTCAAGAGGTACAAAGAGAGCAGAACGGTTGCGTCGATTTCAGTCCTGCGCGGGCGCGGACTTGGCTCGCGCTGATCTGGCGGCGTGCGGCGCTGAAGTCCGACGGTAACGCCACACCTTCACGCAAAAGAGAATCAGGATGATGAGAAAAGCGAGGCCATCGGCGTTTTGGGTGATGCCTACGATATGCGACGGAAAGACCGGCTTGCCATTGATGATATCGACCGCGTAAGGACGCAGGACGTTCACACGGGCAAACAGCTCGTTAATTAGATCTCCAATCAGGAGGTAGTAGCTGAGAGTCATGGCGACCGGATGCGTGTAAGCCCAGAGGCCGCGGCCCTGGCGCGACGAAGCGTAGTAGCCAAGCAGCACAAAAAAGAGGGCGAACACCGTGAACCAGTGGAAGAGCCCGAAGAGGCCGGGGCCGGGACGCGCGCCGCGCACAACCGGAATGTCGAAATGGTAGAGGAAGAGAGAGAGGCCCATGGCGACAACCATGGAGACCGTGTAGCCGAGGCCGCGAAACTTGTGATGCGGCGTGCCTTTCGCGGCAACGAGATTCATCGCGCCGAAGATGAGCGCGGCGATGCAGCCGATGGTGTGAATCCAGCCGATGATGGAAATGCCAGCGAGATGCATAGAATCCTCGTTACCTTATTCCTGTTCGTGCTTCGCTATTCCTGACCTACGATTTCGCGCAGGAAAGCGATGTAGTCCTCAAAGGCGCGGCGGCCAGCCTTGGTGAGGCGCACGCGAGTGCGCGGCTTCTTGCCGACGAAGTCTTTCTCGACCTCGACATAGCCTGATTGTTCGAGCGTGACGATGTGCGCGCCAAGATTGCCGTCCGTGGCGCCAACGATGGTTTTGAGGCGCACGAATTCCAATTGCTCGCGCGAAGGCAGAGCCTTGAGTGCGGCCATGATTTTCAGGCGCTGAGGCTGGTGAATGATGGGATCTGGCTGCTCGGTCTTCGTATCCATCGCTCACACCTTCCTGAGCCAAAAGCCGCCAAGGATCAGCGAGCCGCCGCCTACGACAGCCATCCACAAAGGAAAGTAGTGGTGGAGCCAGAAATAGCCGCCGACGGTGAGAAGTCCGAGCGCCAAGCCGAGAAGAGCGATGCGCGTGCCGCGCGTCCAAACACCAATGAGCACGTACCAAAGGGCGATCAGAAGCGGAAAGAAAGCGTCAATCTGCAGACTGGACTGGGGTGGAAGAATTGCGAACAAGGCAGTGACAAAGAGGAATACGGCGACAACGGTGGCGGCGTAGCGCCAGCCGAAGGAGGTGTGCGAACCTTTGCCTCGAGTACGAAAGCTGATCAGGAAACTGCCCACGAAGCCTAATACGATAAGGACGTCCCATAACGGATACCACGCCGGGCGCAAATACGTAACGGCGTAGCCGACAATCCAGATAAGGCCCCAGAGGAAAAGATGAGGCGCGGCTTTCTGGTAATGGTAAGCCGTGTGGCTCTGTTTTTCGGTATTGGCTATTTCCTGTAGAGCGCTCGCGGCGTCTTGACGTTGAATGGGCATGACGGCCTCCATGACTAGAATACTCTATCACACAGAGTACTCTAGTCAAGAGAAAAACATCGCCGGGATGAACGTAGGGCTAGAGACGGACCGTTTCAGTCTTGAGACGGTTTGCCGGGACCTGGCAGGGCGCTGGATTTGGGAGCTGGCGATTTGCCGCTAGCTCCGGCACCGCCATTCCCTGCTGCGGCCGCGCCACCGCCGTTTCCGGCGAGATAGCGCATCGCAGTGGCTGCGAGGCCATCGAGCGCCCCACCGCCGTTCGAACCGCTCGCAACGAGGATGTCAGGCACGAATTTCGAGGTGCCGTCAGCGAGTGACGTGACGATATTCACTAGCGCTGTGGCGCTCGAGCCCAGCGCGCGGACTTGCGCTTCGTAGCCGCGAGCACGAGCCAGGCCGACCGCTTCGACTTCCGCCCCGCGCGCAGTGCCGGTCTGCCGAATGAACTCGGCTTCGCCACGGGCTTCTTCAGTCCGAGCGTTGGCATTGTTTGTCTTGATGTCCACACCGACTTTTGATTTGGCAAGATCGGCCTGCATCTCCGCAGTGCCTTTGGCGTTTTCCATGGCGATGCGTTCTTCCTGAGCGGAGCGCTGCTTTTTATAGGTTTCGATCTCCTGATTGGCGATCTCGCGCTCGGTAAGGACTTTCACCAAGTCTTCGGGCAGGATCACGTCCTGAATATAGACGCCGCGCGTTTCGACCTTATATTGATCCAGTTGTTCTCTGATGTGCGCAAAAGCCTCTTCCTGCACTTGCTGGCGAGTTTCGATAAACCGAATGGCCGGCATGCTTTGCAGTTTGTCGCGGAAATGATTGCCAACAGCGGCTTGTAGGACTTCGTTGACGAGATTCAGCATGGTGCCGACCATGGAGATGACGCGCGGGGCATTTGTGTCGGGCACATGGATCTGCACTTGCAGATCAATGTGAAACACGAAGCCTTCGTTGCTCTTGGCAACGATTTGGCTTAGTTGGGCGTCGAGATTGTGCGCTTGCGAAACTTCGTCGGCCCAATTCAACGTGAGAATCGAAGTGGGAACAATTTCCGCTTGATAGCAGCGCGGATTGAGCGGATATTTCCCAGTGCGAAGCGCCTCTTGCCAGATTCCGCGATGACCCGGGCGAACAAGCGAGCCGAACTTAAAGTCTGAGCCGGAAATGTCTTCCGTGGGCAGGCCAACATAGGCTTTGATGACGGCAACTTGACCTTGCTGCACGACGAGCATCCAAACCAGTTCGACGGAAACGAGAAACGGATTGAGAGCATAGGCGCCGTAGAGCAGCGGATCATGCTGCAGGCCGATGCGCCCGCCATTGTCGAGGAACGCCTGAAAGTCCTGATAGTTGTTGTGAAGATTGTTTTTGTTGCCCAGCAGAACCTCGATGATTTGGCCGTCGGTCGCGCTGGCCTTTTCCATTTTGTCGATGTCAGCGAACCCGCCGAGGCGGCTGGCGATGTCGCCAGAAGGGAGCGGGTCGCCTTCGTAGGTGGTGACGATGCCGACCATGTCCATTAGCGCGCCGTCCGCGCCACAAGGCTTCGGCTCAATGCGGACAAGGTCGAGTTGCGCAGGGCGCAGGCCAAATGCTTCCGGCGTGAGTCTGCCACCGCTGCGGGCGCGAAGGTCGGGCGAAATCGGCAAGCCGTAGACTTGCGATTTGGTGACGACCAGGAAGCCGACGGGATGAATCGGCGCAAGGGTTCCCGGAGGAAACACGGGGCGCTGGACGCCCTTTTGTCCGCCCGCTTTGACGAAGTTGCGGAGGTCCGAGAAATTGCCAAATTCTTTTTTGTAGACGGCGGATTTTGCGCCGATCGGAAGCGGCGCGCCAACCTGCGAAATGACGACGCCGACTTCGCCGGCAGGAACTTGCACCCAAGGGAACTTCCTCACTTCATAAAAAAGAATGGACTTCCAGCGCAGGCCAGGCATGAGCAGGTCGGCTTGATAGCCCGCTTCGCCTTCGAAGGCGATGGCGTTGTCTTGCGAGAGCTTCTTGTGCGAGATGCGCTTGAGGACGAGGCCCACTTCCGCGGGGCCGATGCGGCGGGTGGAACCTGCGATATAGGCAAGAATGATGACGACGGCGATAGCAATCCACATTATGTACGGAAGACCGAACAGCATGGTGTTTCTCCCTTATGCCAGTGTGCGGTCATCATGCTACCAGAGTATCCGAGATGTCAAATTACGCGAGAGTGATGACAGAGATCACAAGCACAGGGCTCATACTACTGCGGCGGGGTGCCGTCGGTGACTTCGCGGACGATTTGGCGGGCGATTTCCTCGTCTTCTGGAAGAACGCGGACGGCGAAAGGAGCGGCGGGCTTATCGGCGGGCTTGTTTGTATGGGTGGCGGCACCAGCTTCCTCGTCGGAGTACGGAGTGCGGAGGTAGCAGTTGACGCCGATTTCGGCGAGGCAGGATTTCAGTACGTCGGCTAAAGTTTCGTTGTCGCCGGACCAGATTTCGGCGCTGGCATCTTCGGGATGGAGTTCACGAGCGACGTATTCGTGGCGAATGTCATCGGGGCCTTCGTCGCTTTCGTCAGGCAGCGCGTCGGCTGCGTCATCCCCTTCGTTTTCGGCGTCGTTCGCGCTGGATGCTGCGGCGTCCGCATTCAACGGATTGGCGAGCACGGCATCGAGAATGGGCTGCGCCTGCGGCAAATTCGCGACAGGAACCCAGACTTCCAGATCGCCGTGCTGAGAAGTGAAGACCAGGCGCGCGTCGAGTTCCTCTTTGTTGTAGGGAATTTGCGCGTCGTCGAGGGCGGTAGTGAGCGCGGAAAAGACGCCGCCGTTGGCGCCGCTCCAGAGGAGCGTGGGATGGTCCATCTGCGCGGCGGTCGGCGGAGGCGTGTGGTCGACTTCCTCTTCGGTTGGCAGAGTTTCTACGAGGTCGACATCGCACGTATTGCAGTGCGTAAAACCGCGGCGGAATTCGTATTTGCACTCGGGGCAGAACATTCCGAATGAATTTTACAACGCGCGAGGACGTTTGCAAATCTCGGCGCGGGCGTTACTGCTTCGTGTGAAACGAACTCAGCGAGAATGTGCCGAGCAGCACCTGAGCTTCGTCGGGGTCAAGGGCCTGGAGCTCGACTTCAGCGTGCGTTACGTACTCGGAGTCGTGTTCACCGCCCGAGTGGTCCATTTTTGTGATGTCCTGTGCGCGAAAATAATAGATTTTGCCGGCCTCGGCGGTTAGGTGAGCGGCGGCGGTGTCCCGTTTAGGGACCGCAAAAGACATGCCAAAATGCACGGATTGCCAGTTGGCGCAAAGGTGGTGTTCGCCGGGATCGACGGCGACATAAAAGTAAGAATTGGCGTGAGTAGCGCCAGCCCATGAGCCGTCGATACCGAAGCGAGTGGTGGGGCGCACACCGCCTTGGAATTTGAGATCGTCCTGCAGAAAGAACACAAGAGCTTTCCCGGCTTCAGGCGTAGGGGAAGGATGCTGGGCCTTGGTTGTGGTGACGTCGAATTTGATATTGGCTGGACCGCATCCGGGCCCAGACTGTGCGCTTACCAGCGCGGGGCACATCAGCAAAAGTGAAGCAATGAGAGTTACGCGGGCTCGGGTCACTTTAGCCTCCCAATGCGAAGTGGACCGCCAATACTTCCTGTCTATGAGACGTATTACCGCACAAGAGGTTGCAGGGTACGCGCGTAACGATCAATCCATCGAATGGCGTTACGGACGCTCCACCGCCATGGCGACGGCGTTGCCTCCGCCGAGGCAGAGTGCCGCGATGCCGCGCTTCAGGTTACGCCGCTGCAATTCGTAGAGGAGCGTAACGAGGATACGTGCGCCGCTTGCTCCGATGGGATGGCCGAGCGCAACCGCGCCCCCGTTCACATTGATTTTTTCCGGATTGAGCTTCAGTTCACGCGCGACGGCCATGGCCTGCACGGCGAACGCTTCGTTCAGTTCGATCAGGTCGACATCCTTGTCGCGATCCCAGCCAGTTTTCTTGAGGAGCTTGTTGACGGCCTCGACGGGCGCCATCATCACCCACTTCGGCTCGACTCCGCCGACGGACTGCGCGACGATGCGCGCCATAGGCTCTTTGCCGAGGCGCTGCGCGTTGCGTTCGCTGGTGACGACGACCGCCGCGGCGCCGTCGTTTGTGCCGGGCGCGTTGCCGGCGGTAACAGTGCCGTCTTTTTTGAACGCAGGACGCAGTTTGCCAAGGGCTTCGAGCGAAGTGTCTTCGCGCGGCGTTTCGTCCTTGCTGATGACAACGGGCGCGTCCTTTTTCTGTGGAATTTCGACGGGCACGATTTGCGGTTCGAAGAAGCACGACTTCATCGCGCACACGGCCTTCTGGTGACTTTCGAGAGCGTACTGATCCTGCTCTGCGCGGGAAATTTTGTACTTCTCGGCGACAAGCTCGGCTGTGATTCCCATATGGTAGTCCTCGTAGACTTCCCAGAGGCCATCGTGGACCATCGAGTCGATGAGCTGGCCGTTGCCGAGGCGATAACCGGTGCGCGCTTGCATGAGGAGGTATGGGCAATTCGACATGGACTCCATGCCGCCAGCGACGAGAATTTCTGATTCGCCGGTGATGACAGCTTGCGCTGCGAGGCCGACCGACTTAAGGCCCGAACCACACACTTTGTTGATGGTCATCGCGGCGACGTGATAATCGAGGCCACCCTTGAGCGCGGCCTGTCGCGCGGGATTCTGGCCGATGCCCGCTTGGACGACGTTGCCCATGATGCATTCGTCGACGGATTTGGGGTCGATTCCAGCGCGGCGCACGGCTTCGGCGACCACCTTCGCGCCCAGTTCCGGCGCGGTGAGCGAAGAAAGTCCGCCCATGAATTTTCCCATCGGAGTACGCACGGCGCTCAAAATGACGGGCTGTTCGTTTGCTGGTTGCGATGACTGCGGCATGATGAAAGCTCCTTGTCGGTTGCTACAAGCTTTTGATTATAAAGCGGCGGAAATGATGCGGTCAATTTGCCGCGATTAATGCCAATCTCCTCAAGCTATAGTGATATTCTCAGTCACCCTTATTCGTACTGAAGAGCTGAAGGGATTCCAATTCGCCGATGCCTTCTCTTTCCTTCATGATGAGTGGTCCAGCTTCGTGGCAATACTGGCTGCGTCTGGGAGTCGGGCTGGTCGTCGGAGTCTATCTGGCGAGACAGGTCCGCAAACCGTCGCGATGGCTCGGCCGGCCGTTCACTTGGATGATGAACCGCTCGCATTCCAATCTGACGGATTGGGGCCTGAAGCATGTTCAGGTTGACAAGAATTTTACCGTGCTCGACATCGGCTGCGGTGGCGGAAGGACCATTCAGAAACTGGCAGCCATCGCAACGGAGGGCAAAGTTCACGGCGTAGATTACGCTGCGGGGAGCGTCGCCGCGTCGCGCGCGAAAAATGCGGGTGCTATACGCGACGGGCGCGTCAACATCCAGCAAGGCTCCGTTTCCCAGCTTCCCTTTGCGGACAATATGTTCGACGTGGCCACAGCCATCGAAACGCAATATTACTGGCCTGACCTGCCGGATGATATGCGCGAAATCTTACGCGTGCTGAAGCCCGGCGGCACGCTACTGGTCATCGCCGAAACCTACAGAGGCGGTAAAGGCAGCGGAGTTACTGGCCCGGTGATGAAGCTGCTGGGTTCCTCGAGCCTGAGCGCCGACGACCAGCGCGAGCTGTTCACGAAAGCCGGCTATAGCGAAGTTCAAATTTTCGAGGAAAAGAGAAAGGGTTGGATCTGCGCAAGAGGCGGAAAGCCGTCTTCCAACTTCGAGCCCGGCACACAGGCAAAATAACGACGCGGGCTACAACCCGTCTAGATCGGTTGCAAGGGCCGCGGGCTGGAGCGCCTTCCGGCATTCGAGACCGCCAAGATGGTGGGCAGCAAATCCTCAACGAGCTTCGTCTTTGAGACAAAAGCCTTTGCGCCAATCTCATCGAGCTGGGCGCGAGGCATCTCCGAGAGATTCTGCGTGATGATAATCACGTCCGTTTGCGGAGTTTCCTGTCGAATGATGCGCGTCGCTTCGATGCCGTTCATCCTTGGCATCGATAGGTCCATCAAGACCAAATCTGGTCGCAACTCGCGGTTCTTTTCGATGGCATCGATTCCGTCGGTAGCCTGACCGCAGACCGAAAAGTCGGGCCGACTCTCCAAAAGAGAACGGATCCCACGCCTTACCGCTTCATGGTCATCGACAATCAGGATACGCACCGACAATACGGCTCCACGGTCTTATTGAATTCGATCCCGTTCGGACACACAACATTCAATATGGACACGGAACCCAAGGACAATGAATACCTGTTTCGCTGTATTCGCGGCGCTTTGAACCCTGAATTCCAGCGCATTTCGCGATTCATTTGCGAATTTGGCGCTCGCGCGGAAGCGAGTTAGAATTCACATCTCAACAGGATGCCAGCCACACCTTCAGACGCTCTTGCCGAATTGAACGCCGAACAGGCCGCAGTGGTGGAACACGGCGAAGGGCCGCTGCTCGTCGTCGCGGGTGCGGGCACGGGAAAAACGCGCGTCATCACGCAGCGCATTTGCCGCCTGCTCGAAAGCGACTTGAATCTCTCCGGCGAAAATATTCTCGGCCTGACATTTACCGACAAGGCTGCGGCCGAAATGAAGTCGCGTGTGCTGAAATTCGCCGGCTCGCGCGCCGACGGCGTGTGGCTCAGCACATTTCATAAGTTCTGCCTGGAAAAAGTGCTGCGCGAGGCCAGTCCAGGGTTGCAGGCTATCGAGCCGGTGGAGCATTGGATTCTGCTGCGCAAGAACATCCGCGAGCTTGCGTTGAAGCATTACACGCGATTGGCGGAGCCCGGCGAATTCCTGAGCGCCTTTGAAAAGTTCTTTTCCCGCTGCCAGGATGAGCTGGTCACGCCCGAGGATTATCAGCGTTACGCGGACGGTTTGCGGCACTTCTATGAAGCACAGAAGGGTGCGCTCGACGAAGAAGCGCGACTGGCCGAAGAGGAAAATCTGGCGCGGGTCGAGGAAGTGTCACGTGCATATCGCACGAGCGAACGGCTGCAACGCGAACGCAACCTCATCACGTTCGGCGGGCAGTTGTTGCGTTCCGTGGAATTGCTGCGCACGGACGAAAATAGACTTGCAGCGCTGCGGGAACAGTATCGCTACGTCTTAGTGGACGAGTTTCAGGACACGAACATTGCGCAACTGGAATTGCTCTGGCTGCTCGCGGGTGAACGGCGGAACATTCTCGCCGTCGGCGACGACAGCCAAGCGATCTACCGATTCCGCGGGGCGTCGTTCGGCAGCTTCACGATTTTCCTGCAGCGGTTCTGCGGCGCGGCGAAAGAAACGGCAGCGATCGAATTACCGCTGAAGTCGCTCACGCGCAACTACCGCTCGACGAAGCGCATTCTCGATGTTGCCAGCGAAGTGATTCAGCACAACGAACGGCCAACGTTTCTGCCGCACAAGGCGCTCGTCACGGATAATCCGGCCGGCGAAAAGATTCGCATCGTGGAATTTGCGACGCCGGAGGAAGAAGCGCACTGGGTCGCCGGCGAAATCGAGCGGCTACACAAGTCGGGGCGAGCGTGGAAAAGTTGCGCCGTGTTGTACCGCAAGCACGCGAATCGCTCGGCAATCGTTGAAGTGCTGCGCCGCAAAAACATTCCTTTTGTGATTCGCGGACTGTCCGTTCTGTCGAGCACGCTGGTGCGGGATTTAGTCGCGTATCTACGACTGATTGCTGTGCCGTCCGACAACGTAGCGTGCGCCCGCGTGATGGCGGCGCCGTACTGGAAATTCGACCCAAGCGATCTGGTGCGCCTGGCGGAGCGCGCGAAGAAAAGCAAATCGCTCACGGACGCGCTGGAATCGCCGCAGCAGGAATTCGCGTTTGCCTCGCACGCGAAAGTTGCGGAACTGCTCGCGTTCCTAAAACGCTTGCGGCAACTCGCCTCGCGCGCGCCGGCGAGGACGGTCTTCGACACGCTCGTGGCGGAGCTGGCGCTGTCACCTCTGCCGTCGGATGCGGACCGACTTCATCTGGAACGCTTCGCCGACTTTTTGGCGAAGTGGGAATCGAAGACCGAAGAGAAATCGCTTGCCGCGTTCATCGAGTATTTCGATTTCTTCCTGCAAGCCAATGGCGACATCGACCAAACCGAAGAGAGCGCAGACGATGCAGTGCAACTGATGACGGTGCACACAGCGAAGGGCATGGAGTTCGACCATGTGTTCGTACTCGCTGTTTCCGAGGGGGATTTTCCCGCGCGGCCGCAGACACCGGTACTGGAATTTCCCGCCGCGCTGATGAAGGAAGAGCAGCCCAAGGGCGAATTTCGCATTCAAGAGGAGCGTCGTCTCTTTTACGTCGCGCTGACGCGAGCCCGGCGGCTGCTCACGATTTCAACGGTCATCAACAAACGGAAAAAGCCGTCGCCGTTCCTCGAAGACATCCTTGCCGATCCGCGGCTCAAGAAAGCCCACGCGGAACAACTGACTCCGAGAGTTCAATTGCCGAAAGACGAAGAAACCGTAGGGTCTTTTCCCGCGCACCCGCTGTTTCCGCAGCTCTTTCCTGCGATTCCCGACGATTCGCGCGCATATTCACGAATCGCGCTGTGGGCGAAGGCATATCATCCGCCCAGCAGCGAGCCATTGCAGTTGAGCGCGTCTGCCATCGAGACTTATCGCACATGTCCGATGAAGTATTTGCTGCAGCAAGTTTGGGGAATTCGCGGCGAGCCGCAGGGCGCGATGACCTTCGGCAACGTGATGCATCTGATGATACGCGAATTTGTGCGCGAGATTCGTAAAGGCCGGAAAGTCTCCTTTGAAGACGTCTCGGCAATATTCGATCGCGAATGGCACGCGGCAGGGTTTCAAGACGATTATCAGGAGCAGGAATACCGCAAGGCCGGACTCGAACAGCTGCAAGCTTTCTGCGAAAGCTACACCGGCGCTCCCGCAGACGTGCTACATCAGGAAAAGGCGTTCGAGCTTGCTCTCGACCCCAATGTGGTGGTCTTCGGGCGTATGGACCAGATCAATCGCCTCGGCCCAAAGACGATTGAAATCGTGGACTACAAAACCGGAAACCCGAAGCGCGACAAGCAGGCCAAAGACAGTTTGCAGTTGAGCCTGTACGCGCTCGCGGCGCAGGAAGTATTCGAACTCGATGCCGAACGCCTCGTCTTTTACAACCTGACGACCAACGAAGCTGTTGCCACCACGCGCGACGCGAAAGCTTTGAACAAAGCAAAGGCCATCGTCGCCGAAGTTGCGGACGAAATCCGCGCCGGCGAATTCCCTGCCCGTCCGGGCTTTAGCTGCCGCTACTGCGATTACCAACCGATCTGCCCCGCGCACGAACAGCTGATCTCGATTGCCAGAAGCCCCAACTGAAATTTCTCGCCAAAACAAAAAGGGCGGCGTTTCCGCCGCCCCGAAGTTTGCTTTTTTGACCGCCGGAACTTCTATCCGGCTGTCGCGCGCATTCAACTGCTTTGAAGCATTCTCCCGACGAGCCAGCCGCGAAACTGAACGCGCATCCGACTCGCTCCATCTTTTTTACGTTTCACTCTCCACAATGTCAAGAAAAAATCTCGGCGCGAGGCGAAGTGGTCAGCGTGAGAGCGTCGCGCAATAACCCTTGCGCGCGGTCACGTTCAGGCCCGGTCGTTCCACTCGAACTTCGATTGTATGACAGTTGCCGTGGCCAACCGTGTTCGTAGGATCGAATCCCAGCGTATATTGGTTGCGCGCTTCTTCCACCAGCTTCGAATACAGCGCTTCCATTCGATTCGGGCTGCTCGCCGCGATTACATCGCCTCCGGTGGAATTCGTGTACTGCGACAGCCGCCCAGCGCCGCGCAACGCAAGCACGTCGGCGGGCGAATCGACCGAGACGGCATAGACAGTGACGTTCGCGGAGAACAGAAGCTGCAGAGTGTTGTTGAAGCTCCACTGATTGTGGCGATCGTTCGTGCCGTCGGAAACAATCACGATGATTTTGCGCCTGTCCTTCGAACGCGTGCGCAGCATTTCCGCAGCATAGTGCACTGCATCGTCCAGATGCTTGGTCACGCCGCTGTAATTCGCGCCCGTCATCGGATTGCCGGGCGCTCCGTCGATTGTGTGACCGTTAATCATCGGCGGAGACATGATCGTAGTGGAAGGCGACCCGGGAACGCGCGAATCAAGCGCGTCTTTTGGATTCGTGCGAATCTCTTTGAGCTTGGCGAAAAGCGCGTCGTTGTTCGGCGTGAAATCGAGAACCGTTTTCGGATACTCGTCAAAACGTACCAAGGCAACTTCATCGCTTGCGGAGAATCCGGCGGCGATGCTATCCAAACTCTTCAGCACCTTTTGCGAGTCACCGGTGGGCAGGTCGTCATCGAGGAGCACAACGGCTGAAACCGGGAACGCCTCGTCCCAGAAATTCTTGATCTGCTGTTCTTTGTCGTCTTGGAAGATGCGGAAATCGTTCTGCTGCAAGTCCGGCACGAGATCTCCGTCAGCGTTCTTCACCGTTACAGGCACGAGCACCACTTTGGTGGTGATACGCAGAGTCGCGGGCTTTTGAGGCTGTGTGGACGGATTCTGCGCTGTGGCTTGCGCGGGTTTTGCCGGTTGAGGCGCGGCCGCCTGACTGCCCGATTGGGCGGCGCTCGCGCGAGGATTTGTTGTCTGAGCGAGCGCACACGCAGGCAGCAACAACAGTGCGCACATCGTGAATGTTTTTTTCATTCCCCCGCCCCAACGTGCGGTTAACCTTAGTTCGTGAAATTCCCGAAGCTGCTACAACGAGGACGCATCCGTTCGGGCCTAATCAGCATCGTAGTATCCGCAATGAGAAAGCGCAACAAATATACAGGCGCTTTGCGGGTCACAGCAGCGCTAGCAGCATGGCTTACGATCGTTGCCTTCGGCCCTCAATTTAGGATGCCGCGTTTCGCGAGCATGCTGTCCACGCATGCTCAGATCCCCGTGCAGATTCCTCCGAAGCAACAGCAGCAATCACCGACGAAAGAGGTTCCGCAGGTCGGCGAAAAGAAAATCAACGTTAACCTGGTACGTCTCTACGTCACCGTGCGCGACAAACACAACGCCATCGTCACGAACCTCCAGAAAGAAGACTTCAAAGTCTACGAAGACGGCGTCGAACAAAAAATTGCGTTTTTCTCCAAAGACATGACCGACCCCATCACGCTGGCAATGATGGTCGATACCAGCGGCAGCCAAGAGCACTTGCTCGATGCCGAGAAAGCCACGGCGGGACGCTTCTTGAAAGACATTCTGAAGAAAGACGACCTCGCGACAGTGATTTCATTCGACACGACCGTGAATATGCTCGCGGATTTTACGGACGATCAGAGTGTTCTTCAAAGCGCGATCGACAAAGCGCAGATCAATGCTCCGGTTGCACTGGGTCCGACGAGCGGTGACATCCCAGGGACTGTTCTCTACGATGCCATCGATCAGATTTGCAGCGGGAAGCTGCCCGAAGAAACCGGCCGCAAAGCGCTGATCATTTTGACGGACGCACAGGACGAAGGCAGCCAGGACACGCTGCATACCGCCATCTATGCTGCACAGGAGTCGAACGCTGTGATTCACGTCCTACTCATCGCCGAACGCTCGGGCTACTTCATGAGCGGCCAGATGTACAACGGCGGCATGGTGGCTCACGAAATGGCGGAACAAACCGGCGGCCGCGTGATCTCGATTCGCAATAACGATGATTTGGATAAGGCCTTCGATCAGATTTCAGAAGAGCTGCGCAGCCAGTATATTGTCGCCTACTACCCTTCCAACGCGGCCGCAGATGGCAAGTACCGCAAGGTGAAAGTGACGGCATCGCAGAGCATGAAAGTATTGACGCGCGAAGGCTACTACGCGCCCACGTACGCCTCGCACTAATCCACGAAGCCACAGAAAATTCAGGCGCGTTATGGGTGCTCTGTTCCAGCTACGCTCGTCGCGGGAGAAGTGACCGGCGCGGTCGCGTAATATCCCTTGCGAGAGCGCACCGTTAGGCCTTTGCGGAGAACCTTCAAGTCCACTTTATGAAATTGCCCGTCGGCCTCTTTGTAAGGCGGCCTGTACCCGATGAGATACTGGCTGCGCAACTCCTCGCCAATATCGAGAAATGATTGCGCTAAGTCGTCCACGCGAAACGGAAAAAACGCCCGGCCACCCGTCTCGTCCGAAAGCTCTTTCAGGATTTTGTCGCCTTCGGAGAATTGCACTTTCTGCGGAGTCTCTGTGTCCGTTTCAACCCAATCATTGTTGCTGCTGATGGTGTAGATCGAAACGCCGCTGCGGTCCGCCATTTCAATAGCGTCGCTCAAAGCATGGTCGCTCAAGTTGTCGTCCCCATCGCTGATGACCACGAGCACCCGGCGAACTTCCGCGCCCGCGGACGGGATCGGCGCATCCATCAGCCGCTCGCTCGCCAGATAAATCGCGTCGTTGAGCGCTGTGCCCCCGCCGGCGTTCTGTTTCTGGATCACTTCGCTCAACTGGCTCATGTCGCCGGTATAGTCCTGGACGACTTCGGGTTCGTTGTCGAACGTCATCACAAACGCCTGGTCCTGGCCGCGGCGAAGCACGTTGTAGAGAAAATCAATCGCAGCGTCCTGTTCGAAATGCAGACGCGCGCGAATGCTGTTTGAAGTATCCAGCAGGATTGCGATGCGCAGTGGAAGGTTCGCTTGGCGGCTGAAGAAAGTGATGGTCTGCTGCTGACCGTCCTCGAATACCTCGAATTCGTTCTGGGTCAGATCCGTCACAAACTTGTTACGATGGTCCGTGACCGCAGCAACCAGGTGAACTAGGCCAACATTGAAGCGCTGGCCCGGGGCGCGCGGCGGATTTTGCTGCTGCGACGGCGGAGGCGGCAACTGCTGCGCGGATGCAACGCCCGGCACGATAAAGAGGGCCAAAAACAAAGCCGCAACTAAAGTTCGCTTGTACACGAGAACCTCAAGATTATAGGTACGGCGCGAGCGCAGCGTCAACCGCCGTGCTCTGTACTCCCGCAGCGCGGGCCAGAACGCGCAAATATTCAGCCAGCTCCATCGGCAGCGGCGCGCGCACTTCAATTTCCTTCCCCGTTGTTGGATGCGCAAACTTGATCCTCGCAGCGTGGAGGAAATTGCGTCCCAGCGACGGCATGGGCGTCGACGCAACTTTCGGCTGGCGCGGCGCGCCGTACAGCGTGTCGCCAACCACCGGATGGCCGACTGCAGAAAAATGTACGCGAATCTGATGCGTGCGGCCCGTATGCAAGTCAGCTTCGACGAGCGTAAATCCAGGCAGACGCAAACGCACTCGCCAATCCGTGCGCGCCGCCCGCCCTTCCCTGCGCCGCGTGGTCATACGAATTCTACGATGCAAGTCGCGCGCGACGGGAAGCTCGATGCGCCCCGTACTTTCGTTCAACTTGCCGTGAACCAATGCGAGATACGTTTTTTCAACCTTGTGACTGCTGAATTGTTCTGCGAGCGCGCGATGCGCCAGATCATTTCGCGCAATCAGCAGCGCGCCCGAAGTTTCGCGGTCGAGGCGATGCACAATTCCCGGCCGCAACTCACCGCCGATGGAAGAAAGTTCGCCACGGCTGCCAAATTCATGCAACAGCGCGTTGACCATCGTGCCGCTCTTCGTTCCCGCGCCCGGATGCACAATCATTCCGGCCGGCTTGTTGACCACGGCGAGATCCTCGTCCTGATACAGAATGTCGAGAGGAATAGATTCCGCTTGCGTCGCGCTCGCCGACGGAGCCGGAATCTCAATGACGACGGCGTCGCCGTTCTCCACGCGGTACGAACGCTTACCTGTCGCGCCGTTCACGGTGACGCGGCCATGATCGACCAGAGACTGGATTCGAGTGCGGCTCAGTTCCGGCAGTTGCGCCGCAAGAAAACGATCCAACCGTTCGCCCGCGGTCTCGTCTGCGACAGCGAGCCGCATCACGCGTGCGGATTCGTGCCCATCCTCGGTGCGTCCGGGAGTTGTAGCTGCGGGGTTCATTGCCGCACGGGGACGGCATCGGTTCGGTGGACTGAGCGCGACTTTTTCGAGCCGCGCCGCCACATCCACGCGCCCGTGAAAATCAGCGCTAGGCTCACAATCTGCATCAGCGAAAACCGGCCGTGCGCCAACAGCGTGCGGCCCGGATCCCATCGCACAAATTCAATCAACCCGCGCTCGATCCCATACAGAAGAATGAACGTCGCAAATATCTCGCCTTCAAAGCGCTGCTTCCTTGCCAGCACGATCAAGATGAGGAAATTCACGAACTCCGCGCCCGCCTCGTAAAGCTGCGTGGGATGCAACGGGATGTTCAGCGGCGTGCCGACCAATTGCGCCGCGCGGGGATTGGTGAAGGTCACCGCCCAGGGCAAATAGGTGGGCTTGCCGTAGCAGCAGCCCGCCGCAAAACAGCCCAGACGCCCAATCGCGTGTCCCAGTGGCAATCCGGCGGAATAGCAATCGACGAGCTTTAGAAGGGAGATGCGCTGAAGGTGCGCATACACCAAAATGACAGCGAGCGCGCCGACAAATCCGCCGTAAAACGTTCCTCCGGATTGCAACGTAGCGCGCGCAAAAATTTCGTTCGCGTGATGCCAGAAATAGCTGCCGCTCGCGAGCACGAACCATATCTTTGCGCCGACCAACCCGCCCAGCACCATGTACACGCCGAGGTTCCACACCCGCTCCGGATCAATCTCCGCATGGGCGACCGCGTAGTGCCGCGCGTACCACAATCCCAGCAGCACGCCCGCCGCGACCAACACTCCGTACGTGTAAACAGGAATGCCGCCCCACGGCGTCGGAATGGTTCCCAGATACGGATGCATTGTTAGCCCAGCCCCTTTTGCTTGGTAGGACGGCCCCAATCGCGAAACAGTTCCATCAGCACCAGCGCCGCGCCGACCACAATCGCGGAGTCCGCAACATTGAACGTCGGCCAGTGATGATTCCCAACGTGCAAGTCGATGAAGTCCGTGACGCCGCGCCGCGTCAGCCGGTCGACAACATTCCCGACGGCTCCCCCGATAATAAGCGCCATGCCAATCTGGCCCACTCGCCCTCCGGCGCGCTCATCCGCCAGCAGCCAGAACAAAAAAACAATCACGCCCACGGAAAACAGCACAAGCAAAAAACGCACCGCCGGCGAATGCGCGTTCGCAAACATGCTAAACGCCACGCCAGGATTATGCGTGTGAATGAGATTCAGCAGGCCGGGGATGACGACGTGGAAGTAATCCGCTGTGGTGTATTTTTCGACGGCGTGTTTTGTGGCCTGATCTGCAGCAAGCACGAGTGCAATAATCAGCGCGAGCCAGCCCCATGCGATGCTGCGCGCGCCGGCCATACGCTACGAGCTCCCGTGAGTAGCGCTTGCGCCGCTTTCGATTTCCGCCAGAGCCGCCGTGCAACGCTCGCAAACGGTCGGATAGGCTTGGTTCTCGCCAACGTGCGCCGAATAATTCCAGCAGCGCTCGCATTTCTTGCCGTCCGCACGCCGCACTTCGATTTCATCAACGCCCGCGCCAGCCGAAGACGCCGGAGCGTTTCCATTCGACGAAACGAGATTCACTTGCGACACAATCAAGATCTGCGGCAGCCACGAAGCGTAATTTTTCAGCAAATCAAGCGTCTTTCCACCGGCGCGCATTTCTACTCGCGCTTCGAGCGCGCTGTTGATCAATTTCGCGTTCCGCGCTTCTTCGAGCTTCTTTAACACTTGCTCGCGCACTTCGAGCAGCGATTCCCAATTCCGCTTCTTGTCCTCGGCGACATCCGCAATCAGCTCTTCGCGCTTCGGGAACGTCGCCATGTGCACACTCTGCGCATCTGCGGCCGCGTGCGGCAAGTGCTTCCACACTTCCTCCGCCGTGAAAACCAGAATCGGCGCAATCAGCCGCACCAGCGCGCTCGCGATGCGATAGATCGCCGTCTGCGCCGAACGCCGCGCCTTGTTGTGTCGCGCGAAGGTGTACAAACGGTCTTTCAGCACGTCGAAATAAAACGCGCTGAGGTCCACCACAAGAAAATCGTATAGCGCATGAAACACGCGATGAAACGCGTATTCGTCGTACCACGCGCGGCATTTTTCGACCAGCTCGCCCGTGCGGTACAGCATCCACGCGTCCATCTCGAGCAGTTCGCTGTCCGATACGGCGTCGCGCGCAGGATCAAATCCGTCCAGATTGCCCAGCGCAAACCGCAAAGTGTTGCGAATCTTCCGGTAGGACTCGGCGAGCTGCGCCATCATCCCTTCGGAAAAGCGCATGTCCGTTTGGTAGTCCTGCGAAGTCACCCACAGCCGCAGCAAATCCGCGCCCCACTTTTCGACAATCTCAGCCGGCAATTCGCCCGTGCCCTTGGACTTTGACATCGGCCGGCCTTCCGCATCGAGCGTCCATCCGTGCGTGATGATTTCCCGATACGGCGCGTGCCCGCGCACGCCCATCGCTACCAGCAGCGAACTCTGGAACCATCCGCGATACTGATCCGGCCCTTCCAAATACGCGTCCGCCGGCCACAGATTGCCCTTCAACACCGCCAGATTCGTCGAACCCGACTCGAACCACACATCGAGAATGTCTTTTTCTTTGCGAAACGCCGTCGAGCCGCATTTGCATTTCGTGCCCGCGGGCAAAAGCTCCGCCGCGGAATGCGTGAACCATGCGTCCGCGCCTTCTTTTTCGAACCACTTCACCACATTGCGCAGCGCATGAAAATCCTTCAGCATCTCGCCGCACTTTTCGCAATAAAAAACCACGAGCGGCACGCCCCAGAACCGTTGCCGCGAAATGCACCAGTCCGGGCGCTCCGCCACCATTTTCCGCATACGCTCTTCACCCCATGCGGGAAACCATTTCACTTTCGTGATTTCGCCAAGTGTGCGCTCGCGCAAATTATCGTGTTGCAAATCGATGAACCACTGCTCCGTGGCGCGAAAAATCACCGGATTGTGGCAGCGCCAGCAGTGCGGATAACTGTGCGTCAGCTTACGTTCGCCGACGAGCGCGCCGCGCTCTTCGAGCAGCTTGCTGATAAACGGGTTCGCTTCAAAAACCGTCTTGCCTTTGTACTCTGGCAAGCCCTCGACGAAGCGCCCTTCGTCATCGAGCGGCGCATACGTCTCGATGCCGTATTTCTGTCCGGTGTAAAAATCTTCCGCACCGTGTCCCGGGGCCGTGTGCACGATTCCCGTGCCCTGCTCCAGCGTGACGTATTCCGCCAGCACGCCCGGCTCGATGCGCTCCAAAAACGGATGCTTGAACTTCGCGCCCTCGAAAACTTTTCCTAACACCGGTTCGCTGAACTTCCCGAATCGCAGCGACGTCTCTTCCTGCACCGCGTTTACGCGGCCCTTTGCCACAATGTAAACGTCGCCGTCTTCCACTTCCGCCAGCACGTATTCCAAGTCCGGATGAAACGCCAGCGCCATGCTTGCAGGCAGCGTCCACGGAGTCGTCGTCCACACCAGCGCGTAAAATCCGCCTTTGCCCGGCCGTTCGACCTTTAGCTTCGGCGCTTCTTCCACCTTGTAGCGAATCCAAATCGACGGGCTCGTGTGGTTTTCGTATTCCACTTCCGCCTCGGCGAGGGCCGTGCGGTCGTGCAAACACCAATAAACCGGCTTCAGCCCCTTGTACGCGTAGCCCTTTTCCACGAACGTCAGAAACGCGTCCGCGATCACCGCCTCGTGCTCCGGATCCATCGTCAGATACGGCTTGTCCCACTGGCCGAAAATCCCCAGCCGTTTGAAGTCGCGCCGGTTCTGGTCCACATACTTCGTGGCAAACGCGCGGCACATTCGCCGGAACTCCGCCGCCGAAACGCTGTGCTTTTTTCCGCCAAGGTCCTTCTCGACCTTCGTTTCGATCGGCAGGCCATGGCAATCCCATCCCGGAATGTAAGGCGCGCGAAACCCGGCCATGGTCTTCGACTTCACCACCATGTCTTTGCAAATCTTGTTCAGCCCAGTTCCCAGGTGGATGTCCCCAGTCGGATACGGAGGCCCATCGTGAAAACTGAAGGTCGGAGCATCATTACGCGATTCCAGTATGCGGCGATAGATTCCCTCCGCTTCCCATTGCGCCAGTTGCTCAGGCTCGCGCTGCGGCAATTGAGCCTTCATCGGAAAGCTCGTGCGGGGCAGATTGATTGTGCTTTTCAGGTCGAGAGGTTTCGCCATTGGCTCCCGTTGCCCTCTGTTTCTTGGGTTTTTTGATGCGCAACAGTGCGGCAATCGCGCGCGCCGTATCGAACCCGTATGTTACAATATTAAGCGAAGGGTGTCAGCCGCCGGGGCCAGACATCCTTTTTGTGCCCCCGGAATCTAAGTAGTAGGCCTGAATCCTGGTGCGTTTTGGGGCGTAGGTAATTGATGGCAGCCGACCAACAGAATCCACAATCGAATCCTCAACCGAACGAGGCATCCGCGCCCGGCCTTGATTTGAAGCTTACCCGCAAAGCGGCCAACCGCCAGTCCGGTTTCTCGAACTTTTGGTCGAATTTGAGGGATTTCCTGAACGAACGGCCCGTGAAAGTCCGCCGCGGCAGCGAACCAAGCCCGTTTGAACAAGAAGGCTTCGGCTCGTCGCTCTCCGACAATTTCAAAGAGTGGCTGCGTCCACTTCCCCGCTCCGCTCGCGGCGCGGCCAATTCCGACCTGCTAGTTTCCTCCAAAGGCGGCTTCGCAACTTTCTGGCAAAATATTCGCGACGTCATCGCGCCGAAAAAACTGCCTCCGTTGGAAGTCACCAGCCAGCCTGTGGATGTTCCGGAAATCTGGAGCAAGAACACCCAGTTCACAAAAGTTCAGGCGCTGTCTCTGGCGATTCACGTGGCCGTGATTGTGCTAATTGTGCTTCCTTTGCTGCCTGGACTCCTAGCTCCGCCGACGCAAGCGAACAATCAGCCCATCCAGCAGATCAACGTCTCGCAATATCTGCCCCTGTTGAAAATGGGAAATAAAAGAGCCGGCGGCGGTGGCGGGCGTGCTAATGCGGCTCCTGCGACACGCGGTAAGCTTCCGACCCTTTCTATGCATCAGCTTGCTCCGCCGGAAGCGAAGCCGCTGGAACATCCGAAGCTCATGGCCCAAGCCTCCGTCATGGTGCCGAACATTCACATGCCCACTCCGAATTTGCCGAACGTGGGCGATCCGACTACCGCGCTCATGAACGATTCCATGGGCAATGGAAGCGGCAGTGGTATGGGCGGCGGCAATGGGAGCGGCGTCGGCAGCGGCTCTGAATACGGTGTTGGCGGCGGCACGCCGATGGCTGGAGAAAACGGCTATGGCAGCCCTGAGTGCGTATATTGTCCAGAGCCACAATATTCAGATGCGGCGTTCAAATTGAAAATTCAAGGCGAGGTCGTGCTGGATGTCGTCATCGGCGTCGATGGCCGCGCAACTCACATTCATGTGGTCAAGGGTCTTGGGTATGGGCTCGATGAAGAAGCCGTCAATTGGGCGCGGGACATTTGTCGTTTCAAACCTGCCATCGGCCCTAATGGACAACAGGCCGCAGTGCGTATGTTGATGGACGTCGATTTCCATCTCTACTGATCCTTCCTTACCGCTTCCCTTCCAACTGAGTTTGGCAACTCGGCACACGCCCCACAACGAGTGCGATACACACTTCCTCGCGTTTGTTAGCATGTGCAACATGAAACCGCGCGGCCTGGGGTTTGTATTCTTCGTGTTCGTTCTTTCGGCTTTTTCTCTGACCTCTGCGCGCGCAGCGCTCGCTCAGGAGCAAACAGCCTCGATCCGCTTCACCGTGCAAATCACTCCGACCTCGGGCATCGCTGAACCTGTGCGCGGCCTTCCTGTCTATCTGTTGCACAAGAGCTTCGAAAGTATCTTGGACGAGGCGCAAAGCAACGTTCCTAAGCTGGACATG
>DATFQU010000113.1:0-3419 GCA_035264005.1 Candidatus Acidiferrales bacterium | reverse complement strand
GATGACCTTGGGTATCCGGTGGTGATACGGCCCTCGTTCACGCTGGGAGGAACGGGCGGATCCATTGCGTACAACCGCGAAGAATTTTCGGAGGCGATTTCGCGCGCGCTGGATGCGAGCCCGGTGCACGAGGCGCTGATCGAGGAGTCGGTGCTCGGCTGGAAGGAATTCGAGCTCGAAGTGATGCGCGATTGCCGCGACAACTTCGTGGTGATTTGCTCGATTGAAAATTTCGATCCGATGGGGATTCACACGGGCGATTCGATCACTATGGCTCCCGCGCAAACGCTGACGGACAAAGAATATCAGCGGATGCGCGACGCTGCGGCGATGGTGATTCGCGAAGTGGGAGTCGAGACCGGCGGCTCGAATATTCAGTTTGCGGTTGATCCGCAGACGGGGCGCATGGTGGTGATCGAGATGAATCCGCGCGTCTCGCGGAGTTCGGCGCTGGCCAGCAAAGCGACGGGATTTCCGATTGCGAAAATTGCGGCGAAGCTCGCCGTGGGAATGACGCTCGACGAAATTCCGAACGACATCACGAAAAAGACGCCGTCGTCGTTCGAGCCGACGATTGATTATGTGGTGGCGAAGATTCCGAAGTGGCAGTTCGAAAAATTTCCTGGCGCGGACACGACGCTGACGACGCAGATGAAGTCGGTGGGGGAAGTGATGGCCATTGGCCGCACTTTTTCGGAAGCGCTCGGAAAAGGGATCCGGTCCCTCGAGCCGCATTCGCCGTGGCGTCCGCCCGCGGAAATTGTCGACGCGGTGCTGCGCGAAAAGCTGCACACGCCGGGGCCGGATCGAATTCACTGGCTGCTGACAGCCTTGCGGCGGGGAATGCCGACGGATGAGATTTTTGCGCTGACGAAGATTGATCCGTGGTTCTTGCGGCAGATGGAGAAAGTCGTCATCACGGAGAAGGAATTGGCGGCGACGAAGGCCAGTGATATTTCCGCGGAGAAGTTAAAAGAAGCGAAGCGCAGCGGAATCAGCGATGAGCAACTGGGCCAGATCTGGAACATTCCGGCGAGCGCCGCCCGCGAAGCGCGAGTGAGGCGTGGCGTCCGGCCTGTGTTCAAGCGCGTCGATACGTGCGCGGCAGAATTCGAGTCGTTCACGCCGTACATGTACTCGACCTATGAAGAAGAAGATGAGGCGGACACGAGCGATCGGCGCAAAATCGTGATTCTGGGAAGCGGGCCGAATCGCATCGGACAGGGAATCGAGTTCGATTACTGCTGCTGCCACGCGGCGTTTGCGCTGAAGGAAGACGGATACGAAACAGTGATGGTGAATTGCAATCCGGAGACGGTTTCGACAGATTACGACACCGCGGATCGGCTGTATTTCGAGCCGCTGACGCTCGAAGATGTGCTGTCGGTGATTGAGCGCGAAAAGCCGGAAGGCGTGATCGTGCAGTTCGGCGGGCAGACGCCATTGAACCTGGCGCTCGATTTGAAGCGCAACGGTGCGCCGATTATCGGCACGGCGCCGGAGTCGATCGATCTGGCGGAAGACCGCAAGCGATTCGGAAAACTGCTTGATGAATTGAAAATTCCGCAGCCGCGAAATGGAACGGCGCTGACTCCGGAAGAAGCAGTCAATGTCGCGAAAGGGATTGGTTTGCCGGTTCTGGTGCGTCCGAGTTATGTGCTGGGCGGGCGCGCGATGGTGATTGCGTACGACTTGAAGACCGTGGAAGAGTGCGCGGCGCAGGCGGCGCGACTCGGAAGCGGGTCGAGCGCTGAGCGGCCGATCCTGGTGGACCAATTCCTTGAAGAAGCGGTTGAGGTTGACGTGGACGCGCTGGCTGACGGGACGGATGTGGTCATCGCGGGAATCATGGAGCACATCGAAGAAGCGGGGATCCATTCGGGAGATTCGTCCTGCGTGCTGCCTTCCGTGACATTGAAACCCGATGTGCTGGCGCGCATTCGCGAATACACCGCAAAATTGGCGAAGGCGCTGCGCGTAGTGGGGTTGATGAATGTGCAGTACGCGATTCAGAGAGACACGGTTTACGTTCTGGAAGTGAATCCGCGCGCCTCGCGAACCGTGCCATACGTCTCGAAGGCTACCGGCGTGCCGCTCGCGAAGGTAGCGGCGCGGCTGATGACCGGGCGAAAACTGCGCGACATGAATCTGGCCGCAACGGAATTCAATGGAGTCGCAGAGCTTCGCAGCAAGGAGTATTACTGCGTGAAATCGCCAGTGTTCCCGTTCAGCAAGTTTCGGGGAGTGGATACGATTCTGGGACCCGAGATGCGCTCGACGGGCGAGGTGATGGGAGTTTCGCCGAACTTCGGTCTGGCATTTGCAAAAGCGCAATTGGCGGCCGGGCAGCGGCTGCCTAAGCACGGCACTGTGTTCATCAGTGTCAACGACCACGACAAACGCTTCCTTGTTTCACTGGCGAAGGATTTGACGGCGGCAGGATTGACGATTATCGCGACACGAGGCACGGCTGCAGCGCTGCGGGCAGCCGGGATAGAAGCTGAATCCGTGTACAAAGTTAACGAAGGGCGGCCGAACATCGTCGATTTGGTCAAGACAGGCAAGGTGGATTTGATCATCAATACGCCGCTCGGACGCGAGTCTTTTTACGATGAGAAGTCGATACGGCGCGCGTCCGTACGCTACATGATGCCCTGCATTACCACGATTTCGGCGGCAATTGCCGCGGCGCGAGGAATCCGGGCCATGTCGGAAGGGGCAGGGAACGTCGCGGCGCTGCAAGAGCTACACGCAACGGGAGCCAAGGCGGCCCCATCCAGCCAGCGAGTAACCTCAGCGAGTTGATTTTCCCTACACGGAAATACTATCGTTGGTCGTAGACGCTGTTCTGTTAAGATTTTTGCGCTATGAAACTTCGAGGCATCTTTCCTCCGTTAACCACACCTTTCGCCGGCGACGGCGAAATTGATCTCAAGCGCCTGCGCCAGAACATCGAGCGCTACAACCAGACGAAAGTGTCCGGTTACGTGATGAACGGATCGACGGGCGAGTCCGTTCTGCTTGGATGGGACGAAATCGAGAAACTGTGGGGCGCGGCGCGGGAAGCGGCGAGTTCGGATAAAGTGATGATTGCCGGAACAGGCGCGGAATCTACGGCGGAAACAATTCGGCATACGAAGCGGGCAGCGGCGCTAGGGTTCAATGCTGCGTTGGTGAGAACGCCAAGCTATTACAAGCCGTCGCTGACATTCGAAGCGGAAACAACTCACTTTTTCCGTGTGGCGGATGCGTCGCCGATTCCTGTGTTGATCTATTCCGTTCCCGTGTTCACGAACTACACGGTGGAAGCGCCGCTCGCGGCGAAGTTGGCTACGCACCCGAACATTGTGGGGATAAAAGACAGTTCCGGAAACGTGCAGCGAATGAAAGACATCGTGGCGTCGGCGCCAAAGGGATTT
>DATFQU010000112.1:0-16012 GCA_035264005.1 Candidatus Acidiferrales bacterium | reverse complement strand
AAATCCAGTTGGCGTTCACCCGCGTGTCCAAACGGCGGATGGCCAATGTCGTGAACGAGCGCGAGCGCTTCCACCAAATCACTGTTCAGTCCGAGCGCTCCCGCAACCGTGCGCCCAATCTGCGCGACTTCCAGCGTATGTGTCAGACGGTTGCGAAAATGATCGGAGAAGCGCGTCGTAAAAACCTGCGTCTTGGCTTCGAGGCGACGAAATGCGCGCGAGTGAATTACGCGGTCACGGTCCCGCGCGTAATCGTTGCGGTAGGGATGCGACGGTTCAGAGAATCTCCGGCCGCGCGTGCGCGCAACATCCATCGCATAGGACGCCAATTGGGCCACGTCATTCATCGCTGGCATTGTAGCGAAACCGCGCTGCGCTTCCCATTCCGACTGTTTCTGGTATGCTGTTGCCCATCGAACGCCTGAGGTTCATCGATGCGAATCACGAAATTGCTGACTGCGTTTTTCATTCTTGGTTTTGCCGTTGCCGCGCGGCCGCTGGCGGCGCAATCGTCGCAGGCAACTCAGAGCGATTCTGCAAGCGCCACTCCTACACAGATTGACGTCAGTGTGACGCAAACCTGGACCGACACAAAGATGGACGTGCGGAGCGGCGAAAAGCTGCAAGTCACGGCGACGGGCAGCGCGAATTATCCGGACGGCGCGAGTTTTACCGCCGACGGTCTCTCGCGCGGATGGAAAGACATGCTGCATCAATACGCTGTGCCCGACGCGGGGCACGGCGCGCTGATTGCGCGAATCGGTTCGACCGACGGATCGCAGCCCTTTCTGATCGGCGCCTCGAAAGAATTCGTGGCTCCCGTCGCGGGACGCTTGTTTCTCGGTATCAACGAAAGCGAAAAAGATGCGGGAACCGCGCAAGGCAGCTTTCACCTCACCATTACAATTCTTTCGCCCGGCTTGGCGACGCCAGAGGGCGCGCTCGTGGGCGGGCCAGCAGAAGCTCCAATTCCTTCGATTACCGCTGAAATCCTAGGAGAAATTCCGCGCCGCGTTTCGGACCCGCAGGGCAATCCCGGCGACATGGTGAACATTTTCATTGTGGGCACGCAGGATCAGTTGACGCAGACATTCGCCGCGGCAGGATGGGTGCAGGTTGATCGCTCGGTCGAGTCCACGCTGGCTGCCGGCTTGGAAGTAACGCTGGCGAAAAAAGATTACCTGACGATGCCAATGAGCACGCTCTATCTTTTCAAACGCCCGCAGGATTTTGGTTTTGCGCACGCTGAGCCGGTGCGTGTGGTGATGTCGCGCAATCATCTTCGCGCGTGGAAATCTGCATATATGGTTGACGGGCGTCCGCTGTGGTGTATCGCGGCGACGCACGACATCGGATTCGAGCGCGACCAGCGCAACAATGGAGTAACCCACAAGATTGATCCGGCGATCGACGGCGAGCGCGAATACGTAAATGACACTCTGTCTGCGACTGGCTTGGTGGCACAACGCAATCATCTCACTCCAAGCGATCCTCTCACGACGGCGAAAACGGCCACGGGCGGCGAGTTTCACTCCGACGGACGCATACTCGTTCTGGTTCTCTCTACACAAAGCAGCAGCAATTGATCGCGGCGAAGTGGTTGCTCATCGCGTGAAACAACACTAGAATCCCCTGCCAGTTCGCGCCGCGAGGATTTCACGAGTGTTTTTTGCCGCGCTGATCTGGCCGCAGCCTCTTCGTCCCGCGCATTCGCTTGCGCTCTCCGCGCTTATCGCTCTGATTCCTTTGGTTGTCGTACTTGCTCTGATGGGTGGACTGCGAAAGAGCGGGCTTTTTTCTTCGGCTTGCGGACTTACCACGGCTGGCGCGCTTGCGATTTTCGTGTGGCGCATGCCGGTGACGCTGGCGGGCTGGAGCGTGATTTACGGCTGCATTTATGCGCTCTGGTCGATCATGTGGATCGTTTTCGCGGCGCTGTGGCTTTACCACTTGACGGTTGCGACGGGGAATTTCGATTTGTTGCGGCGCTGGATGGAGCAGCACGCTTCCGGCGACCCGTGCATTCAGGCGATTCTGGTTGCGTTTTGTTTGGGCGCGCTGCTCGAAGGCACGGCAGGGTTTGGAACGCCGGTAGCAATCACTGCGTTCTTGCTCGCGGGCCTGGGATTCCAGCCGCGACGCGCGATTCTCCTTTCGCTGATTGCAGACACGGCCCCGGTGGCCTTTGGCGCGCTGGGAATTCCGATTGTCGCCCTTGCCGGCGTGACCGGACTCGACCTGATGAAGCTCTCCGCGATGGAAGGACGGCAATTGCCGTTTCTTTCAGCGATTTTGCCTGCGTATCTGGTGTGGATCGTCGCGCGTGGAAAAGGCCTCAAACGCGCGTGGCCCGCAGCGCTTGTTTCCGGCGCGAGTTTTGCGCTCGCGCAATTTTTCGTTTCGAACTATTGGGGACCGTGGGCTGCGGACATCATCGCGGCGCTCTCATCGATTGCGGCGCTAGTGATTTTTCTGCGTTTCTGGAAGCCGCGGACGGAGATAAATTCCGGCGCGACGGCACCGCCCGAATCAAATGCTGCACGCCTTTCCGCATGGCAATCGTTTGAAGCGTGGCTGCCATGGATTTTGCTTTCTGCGGTAATGGTGCTCTGGTCTTACACCAAGCTTTTTGAGAAGGGACAGATCACATTTGCGATTCCGCATTTGCACAACGCGATTCTGATTACGCTCTACGGCAAGCCCTATGCGGCGCAGTACTCGTTTGAGCCGCTGGCAACGGGAACTGCTGCGCTCTTCGCGACAATCTTTACGGCGGTTTGCCTTCGCGTGAAGCCGAAAACATTCGCTCAATCGGGAATGAAGACGCTGCGGCAACTTCGGTTACCCGGGTTGACCGTAGTGCTGATTGTCGCGTTGGCGTATCTCTACAACTATTCCGGAATGGCTTACACGCTGGGAGACGCGGCCGCAAGCGCGGGCGCATTTTTTCCGGTGCTGAGCAGCTATCTCGGCTGGGTGGCCTGTTTTCTAAGCGGAAGCGACACGGCGAGCAATCTTCTGTTTGGCAATCTGCAGGTTGCGGCAGCGCATCAGCTACATTTGAATCCAGTGCTGCTGGCGGCGACGAATTCGAGCGGCGCAATCACCGGCAAAATGATTTCGCCGCAGAACATTGCGGTGGGCGTGACAACCGTCGGGCTGATCGGCGAGGAAGGACGGGTACTGCGGTCGACTTTCTGGCACAGCATTTTTCTGGCGGCGCTGATCGCCCTTCTGGCATTGGCCCAGGCGCACGCGCTGGCATGGATGGTTCCTTAAGCTCGCGCCAGATCAAGGAGCGTCTGTGCTTTTGGGCGCCTACCTTCGATTGCAACTCGCCAGAGAGGTGTCAGGGTTCGATTGCCAGCATCAGCTTGTGTGATTTCAGCATGGAGTTAAATGCTGGCACGTCTTTCTGCTCGAATTGATCCAAGGCAGCGTGCGACTGCGCCAGCCACTGGCGAAAATAGTCATTCACGGACACAGCCGATGCAGTGGGTCCCTGGTCCGCTTCGTCCTTATCATATAGCGCTGTCAACTTCTGATAGAGCTCGCTGGGATGGCGATTGAGATCTTCGTTGCCATCGGTTAAATGAATGTCCATGAGCTTCCCTTCGATCTCGATGGCTTTGCCGGTGAGATCTTTGGCTGCGTCCACGACCGGCTTTTCTGAGGAATTGCTTCCGTAGCGCGCGTCGAGCGAAGCGAGCTGTTGGCGCGTCCATTCCAGATGTTCGATCATGTCGGACGTCTGGTTGATTTCGTCGAGTAGTCGCGTCTGGAAGTCCCATTCGGCGCGTAAAGCGGCATGTGGGCCGAGCGAGTGAGGATCGGCCAGCACGGTG
This sequence comes from Candidatus Acidiferrales bacterium, assembly GCA_035264005.1. Lineage (GTDB taxonomy): Bacteria > Acidobacteriota > Terriglobia > Acidiferrales > UBA7541 > DAHUXN01. Next base: position 12,167 of record DATFQU010000112.1, on the reverse strand, counting down.
ACCGAAGCATCGAGCGTATGGCCGCCGGTCGTGAGCTGAATTTTATAAGTGCCCGGCAGAACAAGAGCGCCGCGGACTTCGTTAGGAATCATGATTCCCGTGAGAATGTGGTATCCCTTTGGCCCGTTCTGGACCCATTGTGCGTCCGGCGGCGGCACAAGCATGTGCGGCATGCGGCCGTTTTCTGTGCGCAGATCCCACCACACACGATTGATCCCCGGCTTGGCATTCACAGCAAGCTTGCGAATTGTCTTGCCATCCGCGTCAGCGATGGAAATGGAGGCGTGCGGGTCCGCCGCTGGTGAGTAGAAGTTGAGATCGGCGCCATAGGGCGGGTTTTCGCCGACGATACGCGCGCCAGGCTCGGACATCGTTCCGTCCTCAATTTGACGGAAGCGATAAGCGGGCCGCGGAGAAAAGAGTTGTGCGTCGTGCTGACCCGGGTCATACGCGCGCAATGGTGTGATGTCGTCGAGAATGTAATCGCCACGACCGTAGGTGGAGATAACCAGATCATTGAAACGTTTCTGCACCGTGAGCCAATAGACGGGCGCAGGCGGCAGATCATTGCTCAGGTCCCTCCAATGTCCGCCGTCGTCCCAAGAGACATAGACGGCGTTGTCGGTTCCAAGATAAAGCATGCCTTTGCGAACCGGATCCTCAATCACGCAGTGTGCGGAGCTATTCGGGGAATGAGGAATTCCGCCGCTGATAAATTGCCATGTGCTTCCGAAATCCGTGGTTTTGTAAACGTACGCGTCGTAATCGCCCATTTGCTCCAAGTTGACGGTTATATAGGCCGTGCCAGCATCGAAGTTCGATGGCTCGATATTCCATATGTTCCCCATCGGCGGCAGATTGGGAATGTTCTTGGTCACATTGGACCAGTGACCGCCGTCGTCGCGGGTCACGCTGACCTGTCCATCGTTCGTGCCTGCCCAGATGATTCCCTGTTTCACGGGAGACAGCGCGATGGACTCGATCAAGGCTGCGTCGTAGGTATAAAGATTGTCCAAGGTGATGCCGCCCGAATTTCCTTCGTGACTCTTGTCGTTAAGAGTGAGGTCGGGGCTGATGACTTTCCAGGTTTGGCCTGCATCTGTGGTTTCATGAACGTACTGGCTGCCGACATAGACGCGCTTGGAATCGAAAGGGGACAGTGCGAGAGGAATGGACCAGTTCCAGCGGTATTTCACGTCGGCGGGCGTCCAGCCGTCGTTCACATCCGGCCAAACGCTGACATCGCGAGCCTGCCCGTCGCGAAGGTCCATGCGGCTGATGACGCCTTCGTAGCAGCCCGACCAAATGATATTGGGATCGGTGGGTTCGGGAGTTGCGAAACCGCTTTCGCAGCCCCCGACGGATTGAAAATCTCCGGCATGAATGCCGCCGCCGAAGAAGCCGCCTCGTAAAGTGTTGCTGGGGCCTTTGAAGGAATTGCTGTCCTGGATGTTTCCGTAGACGTTGTAGGGAATTTCGTCGTCGGTAGTCACGTGGTAGACCTGTGCGATGGGCAAGCGAATCGCCTCGAAACTATGGCTGCCATCGAGGCTTATCGAGACGCCGGCGTCGTTGCCCACGATGATGCGTTTCGAATCCAGGGGATCGATCCAGAGATCGTGATTGTCGCCGCCAGCGCTGGCGAAACCTCCGCCGCGCGAGGGGACGAAGGTATGGCCGCCATCGAGTGAAATCACGTAATTGGGGCTAAGGAAGTAGAGGCGGTTCTCGTCCGTCGGAGAAACGCCGAAACGATCGTAGTAGGAGTCGCGCTGCAACATCATATGGTCGTGGCTGACCAGCGTCCAGTTCGCGCCAGCATCATCGGAACGATAAAGCGACGGCTGCGTGTCTTGAACCAGGGCGTAAACGCGTTGCGAGTCGCTTGGGGCCACGGCGACAGCGACTTTGCCGACTGCATGGTCGGCGGGCGGCATACCGTGCTCCACGACTTTCTGCCAAGTCGTGCCGCCGTCGCGACTGACGTAAACGCCACCGCCAGTGGTGCCGCCGCTATCCAAGCTCCACGGGTGAATGAGCAGTGACCACATCCCCGCGTATAGCGTATTGGGATCGGCGGGGTCCATGGCGAGGTCTGAGCAGCCCGTGTCCTCGTTAGCGAAGAGAACTTGCTGCCAGGTATTGCCTCCGTCGAGGGTGCGGAAAATTCCGCGCTCGTGCTGAGGGCGGAAAGCCTGACCCAGCGCACAGACAAACACGCGCTGCGGATCGCGCGGATCGATAACGATGCGGCCAATGTGGCCCGTGGCTTCAAGGCCCATGTGTTGCCAATGACCGCCGCCGTCGGTGGACTTATAGACGCCGTCGCCCATGGGATAGTAGGGGCGAATCAGCCAGGTCTCACCAGTTCCCGCCCACACAACATTAGGAGCGGACTGCGAAACGGCCAAAGCTCCGATCGCTGCGACGTCTTCGTGGTCGAAAATCGGCGTCCAACTGACGCCGCCATTCTCGGTCTTCCAAATGCCACCGGAAGCGGCGCCGGCGTAAGCGACCATAGGATTCCCAGGCGCGCCGGCGACGGAGGCAACACGGTTGCCGTTTGGACCAATGAATCGCCATTTCAATTGCTCGAAAGGGCTGGCTTCCTTGTGTGATGTTTGCGCTGCCGCGGAAACAGCCACGAGGGCGACCAAAAGCGTCACCACTCCTACGGCAAAGCGCACGGAGCGACGCGTAATCGCCGCCGTGATCGTCGATCGTATCTGTCTATTCATTATCATGTCATGGCACCCCGGAATGATTTCAGTCGGTACAAACAGCGGAGCTTGTCGCATGTCGCGAGCTAAAGCAAGTGTCAAGTGCGGAAAATTTTCTCGTGGAGGCTGAAAGCAACAAGCTGTCGAAGATGCTCCGCATAGAAAGAAAAAGGCCGGGAGGTTCGCTCCCGGCCTTCGTTCAAACTGCGTGAACAGTGATTAAAAGTCGATGCTCAACCCCAGTTGCATACGTCGAGGATTATTCAGTTGCAGGTTTCCGCCGCAGCCCAACACGCCCCAGTCGGACTGATCGCCCAAATTGAAGCAGGGATCAGCAGGCTGCATGTGGTTGGTCACGTTTGTGAAGTCAAAGAACAGAGAGCTGCTCAAACGCTCCCGGATCATGATCTTCTTGGTGATGCCCAAGTCAAGGTTCCAGAAGGCCAAGCCGTTCAACGGGCCGCCGCCGCCAATCTGGCCGTCCAATCCAAGAACTGGACCGCGAACGGGATCGAGGAAGGTTCCTGACCCGCCCGTATCCGTACCGCCAATGATAGCAGTGGGGCATGACGCATCAGGATTACTGAATACGTTAAAACCTGAGCTGCCGACGCCAGCTGCAGCATCGCTGCCGCAGACGTTGCCCGCCGCCGCCTTGCGCGTTGCGCTGTAATGCAAGTTCCGCGTAATCACAGAGTTCTCCAGCGCACCGACGTCTGCGGTATTGCACTCTCCAAAGCTTCCGCAATTAGCGTTGGCCGTGCTGAACTCAATCGGGAAACCGCTGCCCCAAACAAACAGCGGAGAGAAGCTCCATCCGCCCAAAAGATGGCCCACTATGCCGCTCTGTGAAGCGTAGAAAGGCGGCGTGTAGTTGAGGAACAGGTTAACGACATACTTCTCGTTGTAAGTTTGCGGGCCATAGGCGTTCTGCAGATTCCATGGATCGTCGGTCGCGAAGGAGCTGGTGGCCTGCACCACGTTCCCCGTGCCGAGCGCATTGCTCATCGAGAAGTTGGTTTTCAGGGTAAGGCCGTGATAATCGGTGAAGGTCAACTGCAGATACCCTCCGTTGTAGTTCCCGTACCCGTTACTCACGGTCGTGATGAGGGACGGTGACTGTCCGTTGCATCCAGTTGTCACTCCAGCGCCGCAAGTCGCCCCAATGGGATCACTGTTCATGCTACGGCCAAAGTTGAAATTCCCTGTGCTCGAAATACCAGCCCAGGCATCGAATGGGTCCGAAATGTTCATCAAGGAGGAATTGTTGGCCACAAAGGCCGTGGTGCAGTTCGGGGATCCGGCGCAGTATGCCGGACTCAATGCACTCTCAAAGAACGGCTGTACCGGGATGTTGCCACTTGTATTGTAGCCGTAGTCTGTGGCAACCATGACATTGGCCCAAGCGTTTGCAAATGTTTGCCCACCCTGAGTCATCATGTACGGAACATTGGTCAAGCTGTAGTACTGAATCTCGTTCGAAATCTTCCGGCCAATGTAACCAACCTCAGCCAGGATTTTCGGGCCGAACTGATGCTGAATGCTCACAGTGAACTCATCCGAGCGATCTGGTTTGAAATTAGGATCGAAAGTTTCGCCCGAACCGGTAGCCACATCGTTAAAGCCGGGGAACCACGGCTGCGGGAGATTTGCGCTCGGCGGAGGCAATGGCGCGAAGCAAGGATTCGCCGCAGTAGGCGCTCCTCCCGGGCAGTCAACGCCAACACGGAACACGCTCGTCGGATCGCCGCCACCGCAGCTCCCGGCCAACGCTCCGCCTGCTGGGCCGATTGGGCCGTTGCACTGATCCGGCTGCAACAATCCCGGAGTAAGCATTGGAACTAGGATGGGGTTGACACCGTTAATTCTTCCAAAAATGCGAGCATAGCCGCCGCGGACCACCGTATCTGGCCTGAAATTCCAGGCAAATCCAATGCGCGGGCTGATTCCACCGTAGTACGGATTATAGGGATACTTCGAATGACCCTGCACATTGCGAATGGTCGCAAAGCCGAGGAGCGGGGCATAGCCGAGGCCCTGGAGCGCCGCGTTCTTCTCGTTCCGCAAATAGTCCATGGCGGACAGAATGTGGTCGTTGCCGTCCACCATGACCGTCTGGAAGCCGCCTTGGGTCTCATACGCCGGCATTTCGATGGTGTATCCCAAGCCATAATTCAGCGAGAAGTTCGGCTTAAGGTGCCAGGAGTCGGTCAGGTAGACGTTATACGTGGGGATGATGCTGTTGTTTGTGAGCGATGGCGAATTTACACAGCTCACCGTCGAAGGAACAGCGGCTACGGCGCACGACCCTCTCGGTGCCAACGGCAGACCCGAGATCGTATTGCCAAGACCTCGGGAGAAGAGGCTCTGTGTCGAATCCACCATTCCCAAGACCATCGAGTAGTAGTTGCCCCATGTTTTCTCGTTGCTACCGCTGACGCCATTCGGCAGGAACGCCACATCCCCATTGGTCCCAAAACCGTTAATGCCCAAACTTCCAAGGCTCGTTCCCGTCCCATCCCCTACGAGGTACTGCTCGAAAGTATTGATTGCCTCTCCGTTGTCATTCCGGTTGTGGGTGTCGTTGGCTCTCAAATATGAACCACCCATTTGGAAGAGGTGATTGCCTTTGACCCACGTAATGTCATCGCGATACTGCCAATCGTGCCCGTTCCAATAGCGCGTGCGAACGGATTGGTTATTGGTGTTGTAAGGGCCCATTGGATTGCTGGTTTCTCCGCCGAGCTCGAGGGCTGCCGGATAAAAAGCCACGTTCGGAACGCCGCTCGGGCTTCCATACGCCCACCAATTGCGCGTGTAGCTGAAATGGAAGTCGTTGGTCAGGTTCGAGGACAGCTCGGTGGTCAAGCCGGCGGTATAGACCCACGGCACCTGGGGCTTCTGGCGAATGGCAGTGAATTGTCCAAACTTGTCGCCTGGGAAGACCCCGCCAAGGTCATACTGGTTATCCACGGTATTGTTCAAATGGTAGTAGTGGTACGTAGCATTGAAGTGCTGCTTGGACGAGAAATCGTGGTCGATGCGGAATACCTCAAAATTGCTCTTCTCCGGCTGCGCGATGGCCGACGTGTAACCGCAAGTGTTGGCATGGTCTCCCGACTCGCAGTTATTGGGCAAGGGCAGCAAGGACCACAGGCCGGAGGCGCAACTGCCGTCGAACACGCCGGGAGTGGTAGGCGAGCAGATCGTGGGATTGAGCCCCAAGCCGCGGGGGTCGCACGGCGTGCCACCCTGGCAAATCGTCGTCGCAATGGGTGTGCCCGCCGTTGCGATGCGGCAACCACCACCGGCGGTTTGACCGCAGCCTGGATCAGTAACGGTCGCGGAATTCAAATTGTAAGGTACGAAAACGCCGTTTTCCTTGATGTGAACAATTCCCGCCCGGAGCGCGGCGGTCGGCACGTTTTTCGTGAGCTCTGAGACGTTCGGGAAACGGAATCCTTCATACCCGCCGAAGATGTACCAGCTTCCTCCCAGAAAGTTGACCTTTGGAATCTTGCCGCCCGCGTCCCCGCCAAAACGGCTGAAATGCGAACTCGCTTGCTTAATGCCGATCGCATTGTTATCCCAGGTGTTCGCCCCGCCGAAATTGTTGTCTTCATAATATTCGTACGCGCTTCCATGGATAGTATTCGTGCCGCGCTTGGTCTCCACCTGCACCTGGCTTCCCGCGCCGCCATTGAAGTCCGCGGTCTGGTTCGACGTCGAAACCTTGAACTCTTGAACGGTGGAAACCGGCATGGGGACTACTGCGGAAGGCGCCTGGCTGATTCCCGGGCTGTGCATAGCGCCCGTGCCGCCCGCCGTATCTGAAGTGAACGATCCGATGTATGTATTGTTGTCGCCGCTCATGTCGTCCGTGGCGAAGCCGCCGTCGAGCTGGAAGGAGTTTTGGTCAGTCTCCGCTCCGCCGGTTGCTCCGTTGATGTTCTGGCCAGGCTGGAGGACCGCAAGAGTAGAGGCGTCGCGACCTGTATTTGGAAGATTGACGATTATCGCACCGCTCAAGGTGGTGCCAACCGTGGGACTGAGAGTCTGAAGCTCAGCGCCAGGAGTCGAAGTCACTTCGACAGTCGTGGTGGCAGCGCCGACTTTAAGAGTAACGTTGACGTTCGTCTGAAGGCCGACCTGGACCGCTTGGTTCGTAACAACGGCGGTCTCGAATCCGGTTTTCGATACAGAGATCGTGTAAGTGCCCGGATCGACGAAGGCAAAGACGTACTGGCCGGTCTTATTGGTCTTGGTCGTGCGCGCGGCATTGGTCGCCGTGTTGGTCAGAGTGATCGTCGCGTCCACCACGATTGCGTTGGACGGATCGACGATTGTGCCTGAAACCGTGCCAGAGTTGGCGCTCTGCGCCAGCGCCACAGTTGGCGCGATTGCAAACAGGCAGAGCAGTACAGCCAGCAAGCTTGCAAAGAGAATAACGGACACACCACTACGCTTATTGGAGGGAACAAACATTTGGCAGAACCTCCTGGTTCGCATTTTTTTCGTCTGAGCGTTCACCCACAGAACGCCGACACAACCCCTTTATGGACACCTCTAATAACGCTGGACAATGAAGTTGTCAACAAAAAAATACGAACTACGGAAAAATTAAACTATGAAAAATCATATAGATACAGTCCTGGTACTCATACCGCGACTGACGTGAATCGGTCGAACGCACGAAGGGACCATGTGGGAAACCAGGCAACGGAGGCCGTCGATCACGCCGCGATGCTTTGCTGTGACTCGGCGCACAACTGTCCTGGCGACGCCGCCTAATTTCCAAATTCGTTTTATCGCCCTTGACTCTAGCTATCAAGAACGATATTCCGGTACGGCTATGCGTTTAACTTTACTCGTTGTTCTCAGCCTGTTTTTCCTGCCGATGGTGGCCTCCGCGCAAACGGACGAGATTCAGGTTTATGACGCCGAGATCGAACAGCCCGGAGTCTTCAATCTGATGGTGCACACCAACTTCACTCCAATCGGACGAAAGGATCCCGCTTTTCCGGGCGCGATCATCGCCAACGATTCGGTGAACGGCGCGGCCGAGTGGGCATACGGCGTTACGCCTTGGTTCGAACAGGGACTTTACCTTCCGGTGTTCAGCTTTCATTCAACGAATCAGGGGGCAACGATCAATGGTTTCAAAATACGCGAGCTGTTCGTGCGTCCGCACGCGCACGAGCACAAATTCTTTTACGGCGTGAACTTCGAATTCAGCGTCAATCACGATTACTGGGAATTGCGAACGATCACGTCAGAAATCCGGCCAATTGTCGGCACGCACCTCGGGCGCTGGGACCTCATTTACAATCCGATCATGGATACGGACTACACGGGCGGCTTCGGCGGCCTTCAATACAATCCGGCCGGACGAGTCGCCTACAACTTGAATGATAAATGGGCTGTTGCTTTCGAAGAGTACGACGGCTTCGGAACATTCAGCGAGGTTGTGCCGCTCCATGAGCAATTTCATGAAGTCTGGGCGGTGATGGATCACAACGGCGAAAAGTTCATTAACATCGAAGCGGGCGTTGGCGTGGGAACGACTGCCGGCTCGGACCGATTGACCTTCAAACTGATGCTTTCACGCGACCTGAATCCCCGGCGTGAGACGCCTCCACCGCAATCCAACGGGCCTAACTGACAACTTCGCGTTTGATTTGAATTCCGAGCGCTGGGCAAGGCGCAGGACCTCCGCGCATTCAGGAGGAGTGGGTTACAAAACGGCCGGAACCGTAAGCGCTAGATGACACGACCAAGTAAATGGTTCGGGCTGGACATCAAAACACCTTGTGCCAGCGCAAATCGAGCGCGTAGCCGCCGTTCTGGTCGCGAATCGCAGTAATGGAGATGCGCGGATTAAGCTGATACTGCAGTTCCACAGTTTGTCCTTGCGTGGTTGTGACATTGGTGCTGAAAGTAAAGAGAAGACTGCCTGTGATCCGCTCTTGCAGGGCAATTTGCGATCCTGGGTCGCCGGAATTGTTTGTTGCGAGAGGGTCGATCGTTATCTGAGAAATTCCGGCAAGATTCTGCAGCTTGCCTGCTACCTGACTACCAACGCCCTGCGCGAGCACAGACTCCGCACCGATGGCCGCGGACTGAGACGGTTGCGCAGCAGCTTCTGCAGTCGTGTTGCCAAAGGCCAGCAAATGGATGATGTCGGCAGGCGCGAGCGCAGGATCCGAAGTGTAGTTTACCTTCAGACGGTCAACAGGCCCGCTCAGATTAAGGGTCACGTTGTATTGTTCGACCGTGGTCGTGATGTACATGCTCAACACAGGTTCGGTTCGCGCAGGATTGGCGAAGGCGATCGTTCCATTCTGAAATTGAAAACGCTTGCTCAAGAAGAAAACATCGCCGCCAGTGACAGCAATTCTTCCAAGTATGACGGGGTTTGCGAGCGTGCCGATGACATTCAGGTTCGCAGAGCCAGCAAAACTCAATTGCCGATTCGCAAGGTTGATCGGCTCGGAAGATTGAACAGCGACGTTCAGTTTCACGCTGTTTTCAAAAGGGGAAGGCGTGCCGCTGCCGGACTCTTCTGAGAAATCACCCGTTAAACTGGCGAGATCAAACTGTTGCGTAAACGAAAGATGATTGACAAGCACGCGGCCGCTTAAGGTGGAACTTGCGGTGTCGCCTGCGAAGGTTATCTGTGCGCTTAAATCAGAGCGGAGCCCTTGCGGATAAAGCATGCGAATTCCACTTGCGTTGAGCACGACATCAAAACTGCCTTTGGGCCCGAAAATCGCAAATCCTCTGGCGGAAACGGTTCCCCCGCCCACTGTGCCAGAAAAGTCGGCGATGTCGGCGCGGCGCCCTGAGAGATTGATCAGGGCGTTTACGCCTTCGATTCCCACGGGAGAAGTTTCCGTCGTAAAAACCGCGTTTTTGATTTCGAGCTGCCCCTGCATGGACGGGTTGGCGAGCTTGCCCGTGCTCCGAATATGAAGATCGATCTGTCCGGACGATTTCACCGTTGGCGCAAACTGTTGTAAGACGGACATATCCACCGATCCATTTGCTGCAAGGGAATACGCAGCCTCGCTCTTGATGGGAATTGTTCCGCCGAAGGTCAGATTTGTGCCTGTGCCGCGAATGGCCGTGGGATTTATCGTCAGCGTGCCATTGCGATAATCAGCCTGCAATGTCCGTCCAAGCGCGAGCTGTGCTTTGGCGTAACTTACGCTCAGAGTCGGAATTTCCAGCTGTGCCTGCATTTGCGCGGGTGATTTGAGCGGCCCGCTTAGCTTCAGATGGATTTCCGCTTGGCCTCCTATTGGGGCACTGTCCCCGCGAAGAACCTTGGCCGCAACAGCTGCGATAGGCAATTTGTAAATATCGAGTTGCGCTGTGGCGGTGTATTCGCCGGTGAGCGCCACATTGCCAGTCGCCTGAACCGAACCCTGATCTGCAACGGCTTGAAATTGCACATGAGCGCGCTTGTCGGCGACGTTCAGTCGCGCACTTATGTTCGTGATTTTCTGGTTTCGTATTTGCAATTCGGGAATCGTGAGTGCCGCTTCGATCTGACTGTTGCGAATCGGTCCGTGGCCGGATGCGGAAATATCAAACGTTCCCTTTGCAGGGTATCGGTCTTCCAGTGCGGAAATCTGCTGTAATTTTATTCCGTTGCCCCTAAGGCCGGCCGTATATTGCTCCGTCGAAAGCGAGTAGCTTCCTCTAGCGGAAATATTGCCCGCAGGTATTTGCAGATTCATCGTTGCCTGAATGACATTTGTCTCTGCCTGCGCGTTAACCGTGAGCTTCTGTACCGGCTGGTCCCAGGCCGACGCGTTGAGAATCGTCAGTTCAAGTTTTCCGCGTGGCGCGGCCTTTGTGCCGCTTACGCTGAGATTTGCCGAAGCGGCGCCGGCGATGGGATAGTGTAATTTCGTAATTTCTTCTGCCATTTGGAGCTGAAGGTTTTTCACTGCGGCGTGCACCTGAATCGCGCTGCTCGCCTGCGGCGACCAATTCCGCAACCCAATGCTTCCAGCGAACTTGACTTGAGTGTTGCCGGCCTGCGTAAGGACGCCATTTCCCACGCTAACGCCAGACGGGCTGCCATTGATGTTCACGGCCAGTGAATGCCAGCGTGTGCTGTCCACGATGAGATTTTGCGCAGTAATTCTGCCGTTTATGTGAGGGGCTTTCAAAGAGCCGGTGGCGTGTACCGTGAGAGCCGCTGCACCGCCAAGCGCCGGAATTTGCGGAGGCTTTCGCGACGGCGTCATAGCATTTTGAATTATCGCTGCGAGTTCGCCCGCTTCGCCCAAGTCGCTTGTGTTCGCAACAATGTCCAGCGCCGATCTTCCAGCGCGTTTAGGACTCAGCGTGCCGGATATCGAGACTTGCGTCTTAAGCGTTCGCAGATAGGATTGGCCAAAAGAGGCTGTATTCTGCGGCCCGCTGTAGGTGACCTGCACTAAGCCATTCACGCGTATGACATGCGAAGGATTAGCCGACTGCCGACTGGAGATGGCGAGCCGTGCGTGTGCTACTGCATTTTTGATCGAGCCAGTCCACAACGCGTTCACGTTGAGATTGGTCTCTCCAACAAAGGGAATTCTTTGCACGTTTTTGGGCGCCAACGTATCGCTGAGCGTCTTGAGCGATACACCATTCAGAATCGCGTTTATTCGCGACGTGTGCAAGGTCGTGTCCAAATGTTGTATGCCCCAATTTGCATGAAGCGTGCCGCCTAAAATATTTGCAGCCACGTTCTGCACGCTCAGATTTCCATTCGCCAGATTGTAAGTGGCGCGCACTGCGCTTACGGAGACAGGCCGCTCGCCGGTGCGAAGTTGCAGATCCGCGCTTCGTATTTTGCCGTTCGCGTTCACGGAAGCAATGAACGGGCGGCTTTGAGCTGATTGGTAAGCGACTTTGCCGTTCAGGGTAACGATTCCGACCGGAACGGACTGTGAGCGGACGACCTGAGCGATCGCTTCGGTTGAAATGCTTCCGTCGTATGACGCAACGATGCTCGGATGCTGATAGTTGGTTAATTGCGCATTTACTGCGATCCGAGAGGCGCGCGTCATCAATAGCAACGGACTCAGCGAAATTCCAGAACGGCTTGCGGTGAAATGCACCTGCATCGCATTGTCGATCGGGCCAAGATCCCGTGCGGCCAGGCTCCCTTCGCTGTATGACAGCGATCCCTGGTATTCGGATGTCAGAACCCTGTAGCGCGCGGTGAATTGCAAGTGATGTAGCTCCGCGTCGAGAGGAGTCTCGTCATTGTTGTAGAAAATTTCACCAGAGCGGATGGCGCAGTCGCCGACTTCCAAATTGAATAGTTCGTTGGTGCTATTTGCATTGGAAGGATGCGGAGAAACGGGCAAGTTGCTGCGGCCCTGCGCGTCGATTCGGAGGTGCAGCACGGGGCGATCAACGATCAATTCGTTCAATTCAATGCGC
>DATFQU010000111.1:0-12796 GCA_035264005.1 Candidatus Acidiferrales bacterium | reverse complement strand
ATCGAGCGCCCTCATCAGCAGAATCGTCCTGTCGATCTCAGGCAACTCCTGCAGCGCCGCCATCACCGCCTTCACTTCCTCTTTCTGTTCCAAATGCGCGTGCATGCCGATTCCTTCATCGGCCTTCTGCTCGTCCAGCGGCGTTCTGCGCCACTCTCGCCGCTGCACGTCGTGATACGCATTTCGCGCAATCGTGAACAGATAGCTCTTCACGGTCGGCTGCCGGATGCGCTCCTGCGCCAGCCACGCCCTCATGAACGTGTCCGACGTGATGTCGTCCGCCATCATCGGATCGCCGCACAAGAACAGCGCAAACCGGCGCACCGCCGGCGCATGCTTCGCATATAGCTCCTGGAATTCCATTCAGTCGGCCACTCAGTTTACGGTCTTGCCCCGCAAAGGTTACATCTGCTCGAGGAATGCCGGAAGACTGAGTGATGGCTTTCTTCAGCCTTGCCGCGGCTTTCAGGTATGCTAGTGAACCGAGCGATGACATGACGGAATGGGTTAAGTGCGACAGTGGCAAAGGCGCAATCGACAGGGCTGGGAGCTCTCTCGTAGATTGGTGGGTAAGTGTGGAAGCGCCGACCGACTACAGTGCATGGCATGCGGCGTTCGCCGTCGTTGAAAACTGGCGAGCGTGTCATGCGCTTCCTCTGAACGTAATCCAGCGCGCCCTGCGCGGGCGCGCACAAAGAATCGAACCGAAAGTCATCGTTGCCCAGAGACTAAAGCGCTTCTCATCCATCATGAACAAACTCGCTCGTGAATCGTCCATGAAGCTTTCTCAAATGCAAGACTTGGGAGGATGCCGAGCCATACTTTCGAACATTGCAGCGGTCAATTCGCTTTACGACATGTACCGAATCGCGCCGTTACTTCCAGAAGAGGGCTCATTGAAGTGCTACGACTATGTTTCCAATCCTAAAGACGATGGATATCGAGGGATTCACGTCGTAGCACGTTACCACCCGCGCATACGATCCCGCGCACCGTGGGATGGGTATAGGATTGAGATTCAGTTACGAACAAACTTGCAACATGCCTTCGCCACCGCCGTCGAGACAGTGACAACCTTCACAAGGGCTCCTCTAAAATTTGGCGCTGGCCCCGCTGAGTGGAGACGATTTTTCTCGCTGATGGGATCCGCCTTGGCCACTAGGGAGCAAACTCCGCTCGTACCGGGCACACCAAGTGATCAGGTTGAGCTTATCAGAGAATTGCGAGCCGCGGCCGTAACCTTAAGAGTTCGTTCGAGGTTACAGGGATGGACCGACGCCCTCCAAACACTGCGCAGTCAGCACCTGAAGAATTCTAAATGGCTATTGCTCTTGCTAGATACATCGAAAAACACAGTGGGTGTCACAGGGTTTCAGGACAGAAAAGAAGCATCAAGAGCTATAGCTGAAATAGAGAAGTCCAAGCGTGCGGACATCGACGCCGTGTTAGTTTGGGTTAGCTCAATCAGGCGTCTTCGCGTTGCGTATCCGAACTACTATGCCGATACAAAAAAATTCATCGATGCTTTGGACTCTGTTCTAGCGTGAAACCAAGAGAATCAAGGTCGCGCCTTCAAAATGTTCCAGTCGTCTACAACCCCAAAATCCCCACCAGCTCCCTCACCGACGCCGCCGACTTCTCCAGCGCCGCCTTCTCATCGTTCGTCAGCTTAATTTCAATAATCTGCTCGATCCCTCGCGCGCCCAACTTGCACGGCACGCCCACAAACAATCCCTTGATCCCGTACTCGCCCTCCAAATATGCCGCGCACGGCATGATTTTCCTCTTGTCCATCAGAATCGCTTCGCACATCGCAAATGCCGCCGCCGAAGGCGCGTAGTACGCCGATCCCGTCTTCAGATAATTCACAATTTCGCCGCCGCCCTTTCGCGTCCGCTGCACAATCGCGTCCACGCGCTCCTTCGGCAGCAAATCGGGGAGGGGAATTCCCGCCACCGTGGAATACCTCGGCAACGGAACCATATCGTCTCCATGCCCGCCCAGCACAAAGCACGAAATATTCTCCACCGAAACATTCAGCTCCATCGAAATGAACGCCGCCATGCGCGCCGAATCCAGCACGCCCGCCATTCCCATCACGCGCCCTTTCGGAAATCCGCTGATCTTGAACGCCGCCTGCGTCATCACGTCCAGCGGATTCGTCACCGTAATCAAAATCGCTTCCGGCGACAGCTTCACAATCGGTTCCACCACTCCCTTGATCACTTCATAATTCGCCTTCAACAAATCATCGCGGCTCATCCCCGCCTTCCGCGGAAATCCCGCCGTCACCACCACAATGTCGCTGTTCGCCGTCTCTTTGTAGTCTCCCGTCCCCGTCGAAATTCCCACCGCATTCACGTTCGATCCCGAAATGTGCGCCGACTCCAACATGTCCAGCGCTTTTCCCGTCGGCACGCCCTCTAAAATGTCCGTCAGCACCACGTCCGCCAGCCCCGAATCCACCAGCCGCTGCGCCGTCGTCGACCCCACAAATCCGCCGCCCACCACCGTCACTTTCTTTCTCATCATCGCTCCTGAAATATTTAGCGTTAGTAGTTCAGACGTAAAAGCAGAAATTCTTTGTGAACTGAATAGATTGCCTCACAAAGAATAAAGCCAGCCGACAAGTGTACAGCAGACTCCCACTGCGGAACTGCGATTTTTCCAGAGCTGGCCCTCGATTCGTGGTCTACGAATTTTCAGTCTTCAACTGTGGATGTCAACTCTTAACACCTTCGATTGCCGCCTTCATCGCCCTTAAAGTTTCCTGTGTCTCCCGCGCGATTCTGCCCTTTGCGATCAAGTTCACCAGCTTGGCTTTCAACGTCGTTGTCGAATAATAATGGCTGATTTCTATCTTTGTCGCAGAATCTCCTACTCTTTGAACTGTCGTTTCGACCGTGTAATCGCTCAGAATCTTGCTTATCCCAAATGTATCTTGTGGCAGCACAGTAACGATCTTTTCCATCGGGATGATTTCGATGTCTTTCTCAATGCACGTGTTCTTCCCATCCGAAAGATGGCATTGGTACGATACGCCCGCTTCCCGAAACGCTTTTCCGTCAATCAGATCGACCTTCGATACCCGTGGATGGAAAGTCTCAATGTTTCTAAGGTCCATGTTGAACGCCCACACCGCTTCCAACGGCGCGTTGATGATGATTTCTTGTCTTGATCGAAACGGCGGCCGCATCGGCTTCCTTTGAACTTTCGACGATCAGGACTTGGCAAACTCTTCAACGACGAGGCTCAGGTTTGTTTCTTGTTCAGCGAAGAAATCAATGTACTCGTCGTGGCTGAAGAACGCATTCACGTAGTTCGCTTCGGTCAGAATGTAGCCACCCCACCCATTCAACATCGCCATTTGTACAAAAGTTGCTAGGTCTTCAGTCTTATGTTCCAAGAAACGATGACCAGGCGCTTCCGCCAATAATCGAAGATCGCCGTAGGCCTGACGCATTTTGTAATACAAATGCCAGTTTTCGCTGCCGGGCCAAACGCCCCATTCGGTTATCCAAAGCAATGTTGGCTGTCTGTAGGTCAACGTTGCCGCGATCCAGTGAGCGAGAGAAAAAAGCTTATGGGGTTCTGACGGGTAGTCCACGCGCTTGCAATGTTCATTCGAAGTCGAGACAGTCTTCCGCCGGCCTCGGTCGGACAGCCACTTCTCGCATTCGCCTTTCGTGCAAAAGCGCAATTCGTACTCCGAAATGTGGTTCGCGATTGTAAGCCTTCGCGAAGTCAACGGACTGAATGGATTTGCCAGAGCACGGCTTCAGCCGTGCCAAAAAGACTGCTTTTTGAGATTTTCTTCCGTTTGCGCTTCTTCACCCGCTTGTCCTGAGCGCTTTCGGCGAAGGGCGCAAGGTCTTCGTATTTCACGGGTCACGGGCCACGTTCGACTCTCAACTCTTAACTATGAACTGTAAACTGCCTTCTCCCCCATGTTCTCAATAATCGCCGACGCAAACTCCGACGTCTTCACCTTCTTCGCGCCCTGCATCATCCGCTCCAAATCGTACGTCACGCGCTTCTGCTGAATCGTCCGCTCGATCCCGCTCTCAATCAGCGACGCCGCTTCATTCCATCCCATAAACTCAAACATCATCGCCCCGCTCAGCATCACCGACGCCGGATTGATCACATCCTGATCCGCATACTTCGGCGCCGTCCCATGCGTCGCCTCGAACACGCCGTATCCATCGCCGATATTCGCCCCGGGAGCCATTCCCAGGCCGCCCACCTGCGCCGCGCACGCATCCGACAAATAATCGCCATTCAAATTCGGCGTCGCGAACACGTTGTACTCATCCGCGCGCGTCAAAATCTGCTGAAACACCGAGTCCGCAATCCGGTCGTTCACCAGAATTTTATTTTTCCACGCGCCGCGCCCATGTGAACCCCAAATCGCCGCCAGTGTCGTCCGCACTTCTTCGCAAACTTCCTTCCTGAACTGTTCCGGCGCATTTTCCAATCCAGGTTCGATCAGCGCCGCGTTCTGCTCCACACTGATTCCCGCATTCTTGTCCAGATTGTCCAGAATCCAGCTCTCCCGCTCCGTCACAATCTTGTCGCGGAATTCGCTCTTCGCCAGCTCGTATCCCCAGTCGCGAAACGCACCTTCCGTGAACTTCATAATGTTGCCCTTGTGCACCAGCGTCACCACTTTGCGCTTATGCTCGATCGCGTGCTGAATCGCCCTTCGAACCAGCCGCTTCGTCCCCGTCGGCGAAATTGGCTTGATCCCCACTCCCGAATCCTCGCGAATATGTTTTTTCCCCGCGAGCATGTCCTCGTTCAAGAATTTCAACACGCGCTCCGCGTCCGCCGTCCCCGAACGCCACTCGATTCCCGCGTACACATCCTCTGTGTTCTCGCGGAAAATCACTACGTTCATCCGCTCCGGATTCCGCACCGGTGAAGGCACGCCCGGAAAATATCTCACCGGACGCACGCACGCGTACAAATCCAGCAACTGCCGCAGCGTCACGTTCAGCGAACGGATCCCTCCTCCCACCGGAGTCGTCAGCGGCCCTTTGATCGCCACGCGAAAATCCCGTATCGCGTCTACCGTGTCCTGCGGCAGCCATTCATGAAATTTCTGAAACGCTTTTTCTCCCGCGAACACTTCCAGCCACGCCACTTTGCGCTTCCCGCCGTACGCGCGCTCCACCGCCGCGTCAAAAACTCTCCGCGACGCCCGCCAAATATCCCGCCCCGTCCCATCTCCCTCAATAAACGGAATAATCGGCCTCTCCGGCACGCTCATTGTCCCCTGCACGCTCGACGCTTTTTCGGGTGCCCCATCCTTTGCGTCTTGGGCAAAGGGTGGGTTTTTTCCCGCCGCCGGCGCATATTCAATCGCGCTCCCCTCGCGCGGCACCTCAACCCCGTTGTACATGTCCTTCATTCTTTGGGTCTCCAAATCCGTCGTATGGGCGTTCGACGATACCATGTCCGTGCAGCGGCGGCCAATATTCAGGGTTTTACAGGACCGCGCGATCTCGGCTGTCGCAGGGTTACCAGAGTCGAACGAGGGCGACAAGGTCGAAGAACCCGTGTGCGATGACTACCGGAAGTGCCCTTCGCCGGCGGACATAGTAGAGCGAGAAGACCAAAAACATGCAGGCTAGAGAGAGTGCCCCGACCCACCCGTAGTAAAGGTGGTATGAAGACTGAATCGCGACACTTAAAACAACAGCCAGCGTCGGTGACCCGGTAAGCTCTATCACTTCGGTCATAAGGTAAGCACGAACAATCAATTCTTCAAAAAAGGGATTCAACAACGAGAATGCGACGAACATGGCCCCAGGATTACCAAACAATTCCCGTGAGCTACGTATTCCTCCCGCATGCCCAAACGCCAAGCGATGCAGGAAACTAAGAATCGAATAGCCCACCGCGTACGACGCAATGGAGGTCGCGGTCACAAGCAGGCCCACTCCAACGTCACGCACTGACCAGCGCAGCCCGATATGCTTGAACCCCAAACCACGCCTTCGAAGAATATATCCGAGCAGAAGAAGGCACGCTGCTTCTTGTACGGTAGCAGCGAGCCATCTCGTGTTCGAAATGTGCGGTGCCGCCGCCGGGCCAAATCTCAGAATGTAAATGGCATTTATGAGGGAGCCGCCAAAGCCGATAACCAAAATGAGAGAAACTTCGAACCATCGGAAACGCTTCGCCGCCGCGTTCTCAACTAACGGTAAAGGTACAATTCCGTTGACGACGGTTTCATTTTGAGGCATGGAGAACTTATACCCCAGCCATCAGTCGCACGCTCTTGTCGGTTTAAAAAGATGCGCAAACGGTAATCTCAAGAGAAGGAAACTGCGCACAGAAATGCTGTTTAATTCTCTTCCTTTTGCGCGTTTTATCCGCGCAAGGTATTCGTCGTTCGACCTCACGCTTTAGAAGGGAATTACTCCGAACCCGCAAACACGGTCGCCTTATAAACCTCCCTCACCGCCCGCCTCATCCCCGCCACCGCATCATACAAACTCGCACCCACCCGCACTCCCCATTGCTTCATCAACGCATTCACCCTCGGAATCTGCGCGGGCTCCGGCAACGCGCTCGACGACCGCCCCAGCACCAGCCGTATCGCATGGTCCAGCGAACGATAAAACGTCGCCGCCTCCCGCAGCACGCTCGCATCCTTAGCGTCCAACGCGCCGCGCGCCTCCAGCGCTACAATCTGCTCCACCACATTCTTCGGCATCTCGGCAAACTCGCCCCGCGACAGCGCCGCATACGCAATCACATACTCAATATCGAAGAATCCTCCCGCCGCGCACTTGAACCCCGTCGCGCCCTCCGCTCGTTCCCGTTCAACCCGCTCTCGCATGTGCGCCAACTCCCGAGCTAGCCCGCGCGCATCCCCGCCCGCCTCTGCACAAAATCTTCGCCGCAAAATGTCCCGCAGATCCGCCAGCAATTTTTCCCCGAACCGCAAATTTCCCGCCACAGGACGCGCCTTCAAATACGTCGCCGCCTCCCACGCCTGCGCCTCGCCCGCAAAATAGTCCAGCAAATACGCCGCCGGCTGCACAATCTCCCCTTCGCCTCCCCGCGGACGCAGCCTCGTGTCCACCGGCAGCAGCAGCCCCTCGCTCGTATAACTTCCCGCCGCGCGTATGAACCGCTCCGCCAGCCGCCGCCACTCCTGCATCTCCTCTTCGCCTTGCGCCGCCGCAAAAAACGCTACGTCCGCGTCCGACCCAATATCAAATTCCCCTGTCCCCAGCCGCCCTAGCGCCATCACCACAAACGGCGCATCGCCAAAAATATCCTTGCCTGCAGCACCCACCTCAATTTCGCGCATTGTTTTTTTGTTGTCATCCTGCCCGCACTGAGCGCTTTCTGCGAAGTGAGAAGCGCCTTTTGCGGCGAAGTCCGTTTTGTGGACTCCGGTGGAGTCCGTCGGAATCCCGAAACCGGAGGATCTCGCCTCGGTTTTTGCGCGTTCATCCTTTTCCCGCACCGCTCGCTCGCCAGCGTCCGCATTCGACTTTTCCGAAGAGGTGTTTTCGTCGTTCCTTCCTATTCGCGCCGTATTGCGCGCGAAGTCTTCGCCTTTCCTAGCCACTAGCTTGTCCTGAGCGGAGTCGAAGGGCCATTCGCCACTAGCCACTGATTCTTCCGCCGCAAACGCCAGCGCTTCCCGCACCGCTCTTTCCGCCGCGCGCGTCAACTCCGCAAACGTCTCAAACGGCTTCGGCTCGCTCAATATCGAACGCGCCGCCGCCGCAAACACCGCCTCTCGATGCGCCACGCGCAGCGCCGTCATGTCCTTGGGAAATCCAATTCGCGCCTGCTTTTGTGCGCTCGAATCCCCAATCCGTTCAATCGCTCGCGCACTCCGCACCAGCGTCTCTGTCGCAAAATCGCTCAGCGCAAAAAGCGCCGCCGCGCAATCGAGCTTCGCCGGGGTTTCTTCCAGCTCCTTCATCAATTCCGCATCATGCCGCGCCGCCTCCAAATATTTCTCCAGCCCGCGCCGCGCAAACACATCCGGTTGCGCACGATATTCCGCCAGCTTCCGCGCCACAGCAGGGAACTCCGTCTGCACTCGCTCCCTCGCCGCATCCGCGTAAAACAAACTCCGCCCACCTGCCGCTGACTTTTGCCCACCGCCGCCCTCCCGTGGATGCGCCCGCCGCTCGACCGTAACCGCTCCGCTCGGCATCGCTTCGCTTGTCACCCGCTCGTAAATCTCGCGCACTTCCTCAAAGTGCCGCCGGATCCGCGCCAGCAACTCCTCCCCCGCACTCCTCTCGCCGCTACCATCTACTCCGCTGCGCCGCGCAATTCGGCTTCGCGCATCCGGTTTTCGCGGGAGCTCGTGCATCTGCAATCCATCGCGAAGCTGCAACCGGTGCTCCACCTTCCGCAAAAATTCATACGCCGAACTCAGCCGGTAAAAATCCCGCTGCGACAAATATCCTTTGTCATGCAAATGCTGCAGCGCCACCAGAGTGGTCCCCGCGCCGCGCCCCGAAACCCACGCATCTCTCCCGCCGTAAATTCTCTGCAAACACTGCGCGATAAACTCAATGTCGCGAATCCCTCCCGGCGAAAGTTTTACGTTCCAAAATGCCGCATCTTCATTTCCTCCAATTGATCGCTGTTCCAGCACTCTCGAAATCTCCTCGCGCGCATCCGTCACCGCGCGCACAATCCCTGCCCGCGCCTCCCGCGGATAAATCAGCGGATGCAATTCCCGCAGCAGCTTTTCTCCCGTCGAAATCTCTCCCGCCGTCGCGCGCGCCTTGATCAGCATCTGCAATTCCCATTCGCGGCCGCGCGTTTTGTAATATTCGAGCGCCGTCGCGTAACTCACCGCCAAATCGCCCTGCTGCCCCTCCGGGCGCAATCGCATATCGATACGAAACACCGCGCCCTCCGGAGTCGCCTCGCTCAGCATCTTCACAATCGCCTGCGCCAGCCGCACAAAATATTCCAGATTCGAAATCGCGCCTGCCTCGCCGCCGCCCGCTGATCCAGAAGTCTCTCCGTCATGGTCGTACAGAAAAATCAAATCAATGTCCGAACTGTAATTCAGCTCCTGCCCGCCCAGTTTTCCCAGCGCCATCACCGTCAACTTCGCTGCTTGTGCATGTCCGGTGTCATCCGTCCACTGCGGAATCCCGTACAAATTCTCCAATTTCACTGCGCACAATCGCAGTGCCCGCTCGATCAGCACGTCCGCTAAATTCGAAAGCTCCAAACACGTATCGCTCAGCGACGCCAGATTCAAAACGTCGCGCAGAGTGATCCGCAAATATTCCCGCCGCTTGAATCGCGCCAGAAAAATCGCCGGCGGCGAATCGAACGCCATCGTCGAAAATCGGTAGCAATCCTCCAGCACGTCGTCGCGCGATTTCATCCGCTCCAGGCCCTCATTCGCGCCGCGCCGGTCGAGCCACAAAATCAATTCCGGTTCTTGCACCAGGGATTCGGAGAGAAAACGGCTGTAGCTGAAAAGCGAAAGCAGGTAATGCAGCGCTGCGGGATGGGCTTCCAGATGCCGCGTGACGCTCGCGGGCGCGTCGCGCAAAAAACGTTCCAGAAAATTCAGCGCATCGTCGGGATTCGGAAGCTGCGCGAGCAGCGTCGGCAGCCGCTCCCACAGCGTTTGCGGAAGCCGCGTCCGCAGAATCGCCAGATTCGCCTCCGCCGCCCCCGCCTCATTGAATTTTATTTCCGCAAACGCCGCTTCCATCGCTCAGCAGCGTAACGAATTACGTTTCACTATGCAAAGCCGCGCTGTGGTTTGCTGAGTTGTTCTACTTGCGAACGTGGGGGCTAGAAATCCTGACGGAAATCGTGAGCACCCTAATTCCTATGTTGCAATGTAGGAGTGGTGGCTCATGACTTGTCTGTGCTTTCTTTTCGTACAGCAACAATTTCGATGCTGTGATTCAATTGGCCGTTAACGTAACCAACAAGGGTTCGCCGTTCGGCTTTTCCGGCGGCTAAAGCTTCGCTAATGAGGGTCTCATCATACATACAGGGCGAAAATACAAGCGATGCGCCTCGCGAAACAAATTCTGGCGTGCCACGCGCTGTGGTAACCCCTTCGCACCTCCTGAGGGCATTCAGGAATTGTTCTAAGCGGGTTGTCACGTCTTTGACCGCCCTTTTTCGCAACAGAGTTGCATGTTTGGAACCGATGACACAGCCTCCCGACCGTAACGTAGCCGGATCACCCTACGCCTTGTACTTAAACCGAAAACTCTCGGTACCAACTCGGACAACGATCTCAAACGGGGCTTTCTTCTGCTTTGCTTGTTCAAACGTCGCGACTATCACTCTAGCCTTGCCAGGTTGGACCGCCGTTCCAGCCGGATCTTGCGCAAAATCAGATAGGAAGTCCGCAAACGTGGATTCTCTTCGCTGAGTCTTATAAAAACGGCGTGCCGCCAGGGCATTGCCGATTGCGTTGCCCAGGTTCGCGCCAGCTTGCCCAGACTGGTCAGTGGTGGTCGTCGCCGTGCCGGAGATTTGAGTTTGATTGCCATAGTTCGTCGCTGTTCCGTTAACGGTTGTGGTCGTAGTAGCTGGCACTTGCGGCGGTGGGGTTGGCTCAAACTTACCACCCGCACTCTCGGCCACGTCCTGAGCTGCGGCAAGCGTGTCGGTTCGAAACACGGTGTAGCCCGGTTTATCGAAGGCAACGAAATCAACGGGAATACTTATAGGCGCGGACGTTTTGTTCTCAATACCGATCTCGACGTAATACCTCTGGGTTCCACGATACACAAGGCAACTCACTGCGTAATGTGAGCTGGCCAACATCGGGAATTGTACGTCATCAAGTTTGAAGAACTGATAATCAGCCGGGTCTCGGACCTTCAGAACCTCACGACCAAACCTGTCTTTCGCTGCTAGAGGGCCCGCAGCAATACACAACGACACAAGCAAAAGCGCGACTGAATTTTATGCAAAACTCGCGAGAGCAGGATAATTCCTTCGTGATCACTGGGATCTCCTCTTGTGCAGTCAGTGTCATCATGTGGAATCGTGCGGTGTTTGCATAGCTGTACGTCGGTACAGGTTTAGACTTGTGGTTACGTGTATTTATCTTTACCAGTGAAGGGTGCCGGAGTGCCCCATGCTCGTTTTCTGAGCGTCCGGCTTTTGCTTTCGCTTGCTAGTCACTAGCCACTCGCCACTAGCCACTAGCCACTAGCCACTGCCTTTTCACTTCGGCTCCCAGAATTCAATTCGGTTGCCTTCCGGATCCATCGCATGACCAAATTTCCCGTACGGTGCCTCTTCGGTTTTTTCGTCGACCGTTACGCCTTCTTTTTTCAACGCCGCGAGCAGCGAATCAAGATTCGCCACGCGATAATCGATCATCCATGGCGACTTGCTTTCCCCGAAATTCTTCGCCGTCTGCGGAAAAACCGCCAAAACAGTCCCGCCCGTCTTCGAGGGATTATCTTTTTCAAGCCACTCGAACTGATGGAACGCGTTCCCGCCATAGCTTTGAAAATCAATTCCCAGATGCTCGCGATACCACGCCGCCAGTTTTTCCGAGTCATTCGCTTTGAAGAAAACTCCGCCAATGCCCGTCACGCGCACGTCCTTGTTTGCGTCAGCCTTCGCATTTCGCTTCGCCTGCACCATCATGCCGAACGCAAAACACGCCGCCATCCCCGCTGATACAAGGCTGACACCAATCGCCGTCATCTTCATTTCCTCCTCCAAAAGTAAAGGGGCGTGAACTCTCACCGCCCCTTCTTCCGTTCGATTTGTATTTGGCCTAGATGTCGTAATACAACTGAAATTCGTACGGGTGCGGACGCATGCGCATCGCGTTCACTTCGTTTTTCATTTTGTAGTCGATCCACAAATTGATGAGGTCCTGGCTGAACACATCTCCCTTCAGCAGGAATTTGTGGTCGTGCTGCAAAGCCTTCAGCGATTCTTCGAGCGAGCCGGGAAGGGAAGGCACATTCTTCAGCTCTTCCGGCGACAAATCGTAAATGTCCTTGTCGAGCGGCTGGCCCGGATCGATTTTGTTTTCCACGCCATCGAGCCCCGCCATGAGCATCGCCGAAAACGCGAGATACGGATTGCACGATGGATCCGGTGGACGAAACTCAATTCGCTTCGCCTTCGGGCTCGACGAGTACATCGGAATGCGCACCGCCGCCGAACGATTCCGCCGCGAATACGCCAAATTTACCGGCGCTTCGAAGCCCGGCACAAGACGCTTGTACGAATTCGTCGTCGGCGCAATGAACCCAGCAAGCGCCGGCGCATGCTTCAAAAGTCCGCCGATGTACCACAGCGCTGTCTGGCTCAGCCCTGCGTAACCGTCTCCGGCGAAGAGCGGCTTGCCCTTCAGCCACAGCGATTGGTGCGTGTGCATGCCATTGCCGTTGTCCTGAAAAAGCGGCTTGGGCATGAACGTCACCGTTTTTCCGTACTGATGCGCGGTGTTGCGGACCACATATTTGAAAATCATCATGTTGTCCGCGGCCTTCAGCATCGTGTCGAACTTGAAATCGATTTCCGTCTGTCCGCCGGTGGCAACTTCATGGTGATGGCACTCAACATTGATCCCGCACGCTTCGAGTTGCAGCGTCATGTCCGTGCGCAAATCCATGTAGTGGTCCGTCGGCGGAACAGGGAAGTAGCCTTCCTTGTAGCGCGGACGATATCCAAGATTGTGTTCCGCGCGCCCCGAATTCCAGCGGCCTTCTTCCGCGTCGATAAAATAAAACCCGTGCTGCTCGCGCTGATCAAAGCGCACATTGTCAAAAATAAAAAATTCCGACTC
>DATFQU010000110.1:0-14146 GCA_035264005.1 Candidatus Acidiferrales bacterium | reverse complement strand
CTGCCGTCTTTTTGCAGCGTATGCCCAAGGGTGTCCAGGCGGAAAGGTCCGAACGCGAACATCTCCTTTATTGGGCTGGGGATAAGAGAGTTCACAGTTTCCTCATCCTTAATTCAGAACTTCCCAAGGACAACTCCACTGCTTTTCTGTCATTGCTGACCTGCCAGTGCGCAGACGCGGGATATGTGGCCGGATTCTAAGCTACGCCGCGCGGCCTGGCAAGCATTGGCAATTGCGGATTCGCTGAGGGGGTCTCTTGAAACGGCGTGAGAAAGTGACGCGCGAGATCACAATCGAAACCACGGAGACGATTCTTTCGTGGAATAGTGGCTCCATCGTCCTTTCAGCATGTCAGGAATGCGGACAAGGCTCCCGCCTCGTTCCTTTCACGGAAATCGTAACTGCTCTTGAGATTGACCCCGTCCGGTTGCGCCAGTGGGTGAGCGAACGTCGCGTGCATTTTCAGTTTTCCGGGAACGGTGGTCTCTCGATTTGCTGGAAGACGCTTTCCGCGCTGCTCGCACGACGTGCCGAAGCAACAAACGAACCGCCCCTCAATTCTCCGGAGGCGTCTCTGCCTCCGGAAAGAAGGATCAGCCGGAAGCCTTCGCTTCACGACGACTCTCGCACCAACAAAAGAGGTTCGCGCCCATGATTCGACAATTCGCAGTGTGGCATCCCGCCGCCCTCATTTTGCTCATCACTGGTACCGTCCTTATCCCGCACGCAGCTTCCCGAGCCACCGCGCAACAGCAAGGTGCTCAGACCCTGCAGCAAGTTGCGGATACGGCAATCAAGACCTCACTCGCGAATCACGAGACGCCAGACCAAGCCTTGCAAGATGCCCGTAACGCCGTCAGCACAGCGGACATCAACGCTATGTATGAAGGTCTGAAAGCGCAGGAGAATGCGGTACAAGCCGCCGCTGTCGCCAACGGCATTGGTGTTCCTCCAAGCGCTACGCCCGAGCAGGCCTCGCTCATCCAGTACGGAATCTCCATCGCCAATGGAAGGACTCCCGCTCAGGCTCAACAAGATGCCGCCGGCGCTGCCGGCAATGCCGATCTGGATGCGAACTCGGCCCGCGATCAGGCTGCTGGCCAGGCGGCTGCCAACATTTACAACGCTACTCAATCGACCAGCGCGACAAACATTCAGTTCAATCCGGCGGAGGTCTTGCCCCACTCCTCCGAGCCGGTGGATTTCAGCTCACTGCCTCCGGGCGAGACCGGCGTGCGAAGCGAATATGATGGAAGTCTCACGACTATCGATCCTGCTGGAAATGTCTTCCACTGGTACATTGATCCAAACAAGGGCCTCCAGGTAATCGCTCTCGTAATCGTTGGTTCCGGGCCTCAACCGATCGCGCCTTCCGATAAGAACGGTAACTCTGGGAATGCACAGGCGGGCGGGAAATCCCAAGGGGGCGCCACCGGTAAGACGGGTGCCAGCGGTCTCAGTCCAACCGAGATCACTAATGATGAAAAGTCAACTGCGGTGAAATCTGCCTCCTCTCCGCGCTACTTCGAATTCAAGTTCCACCATACCACGCCAAATCTAGAGGCGGCTGGCGCGGCTGCGGTGGCGCAAGAGGCCCTTGGTAAGGCGTTCGTAAGTAGTGTGTTCCTCGGAAACGAATTGCGGTCGAATCCAACAGCCACGCTGCGAGCCGAATTTAATAGCTCCACCCAGATGGTCTTCAAGGCGTGGGACCAGGAACAGGAGTGCCTGAACGGATCGCCTAATTGTCAGTCGGGCAATTCCGCATCCCCTTTCACGTATACCTTCGTTTTGCAGCAGGAGCCGGGCAATCCATCGGCCGCTATCGGCTCTCCCGCAGGAGCTCCACACGGCATCACTTATACATGTCTTCCTTTCTCGCAAGGCTCGCTCACTGGGCATTGGCAATGTTTCAATTTTCTTCAGGATTCGGCACCGAGCCTGATCTTGAACGGGATCAACGTTAATGACTTTAACCTGGCTCACTTCGAGTGCTTCGGCCTGGGCTCGGGCTCACAACTCAACGGGCTGACCTGCGATTCCCCGGGCGGAAGCACGGCCCGCCTGGATTTTTCTCCAAAGCTTTCCTGGGACCTAGGCGTCACAAACCGAATCCGATTTTCGGGGTTCAGCTCTTACAACCCGTCCGCCGACGTGACCGGAGCATCCCCCACCGGCGCAAACCCTTCTTCAACATTAACCTCGCAAAAGATCCCTTTTAGATTGACATTGCCGAAAGGGCACCAATTCAAGTTCTTATACAGCCCGCCGCCCAACTCCACGACGGGCACGCTTGCAACAGGAACGTCCAACCAATCCAGAAAACATCAGTTCAACTACATGACATTCGCTGCACACTACACCTGGTCGCACCCATCCGATGTGTCCCCAGTGCCCGACTACGCTTCATTAATGTCCGCGCCCACAGACGTTCCGAACGCTCTAACAGCGACAGGTCCCACAGGCGGTCAAGTCCAATATGGCGGTTTTCTGTTCCACAGTTTGCCTAATCAGGGCGTACTAGTCATCCCCAACATTTCTGCCCCGAGCAATTCCGAGACAAACTTTAACTTCGATTTCTCGAGCATTCTGCCGAAATCCGATGTCGCGCCAAATAGCGGCTCGTGGTTATCTGTGACGGGTTCCGTAACTGATGCGAATAATCCCGGGAATACAGAAGCAGTGCAGTTCTGCAACGACGCCAGCGGCACCAGTTGCTATTCCTCACTTCAGTTCACCCAAAACAACCAACAGCAGTGGATAGGTTTGAATTTCGGTCCGTCGTCCACGCCTAATTCGATCAATGGGGGTACCCCTGGAGGCTCTGCGAGCGTAGCTGGAGGAACGACAGGAGGATCTGGCACTCCCGGCAACGTGTTCAACTGTTTTGCCAGTGTGGCCGTCTCGCCGATGCTCCGCAGTGAAGGCTCCTCTACCGACTTGGGCGATATCATTCTCAACTGCTCGCCACGTCCTGGTGAAACGAACTCTCCGTCAGGAGCGATCCCTAGCACGGGAAGCATAACGCTCAAGTTCAACCCCAATGCTCCCTTTGCCGTTCCGAATCTGCAGGGAATCCGGCTCTTCACTGGTTCCAGCGTTTCTGGAAGTCCTGCTGCAGGCACTGGCACACAGCAACCTAATGTGTTCCAGGGCGAGGTGTCAGGGAACCAAGTCACATTCGTTGGCATACCAACTCTCGCACCGGTTACGTCGGGTGCCAGCCGCATCTACAGAATCACGAACATCCGCGCCAACGTGAATGGCACCGGCGGCGCCGCACTGAAGCCCGTGCAGGTACAGATCACAGGCTCGCCCAACTTTTTGATAGATCCGAGTAGCTTCACACACCTGTCGCCCTTGTCGGGGATCCAGTTCGTTGACACGTTGCCAGCGGGCGTCACGGCCGGCACGACAGTCACCACCCCTAGCGGCGTCAATCCCGACGTCACGCTCTCCGCCACCGTCACTCCGCCAAGTGGCACGACTGCAACGCCGCCAAATGGAAGCGTCACGTTCACTAACAACATGGGACCCGCAGGGGGCGCTTCAAATCCCGCTACCGGCGGCGGGATATTTTTGCCACCCAGTGTGCTAAGTCTCACCTCAGCCAACAGCCTTCTGGGCGTAACGAACACGGCCGTCGACGTCGCCATCAGCATCGACAATCAGCGCATCACGATTCGCGTTACGAAGAAAAAAAACGCACGCAACAATCTTCTCGATCGCCCCGACTGGAGTGCGCACAATGACTCCCGGGTGCGTTCCGACGCACGCATGCGGCTCGCTTCCTTCTCGCTGCGCAGTCCTCTCATGGACTTCTCGCCGGGCGCCCTGATGAATTCGTTCACGAATTCCTTCGCGCACGGTAGCTCCGGCGCAGCTGATCTCAGCAAGGCCCTTTACTCCATCGTCGCCAACGGAAAATCGAGCGGGTTCGCCGCTGAACTCCAGTTCTTCGATCCCACTGGCCGCATTCAGGATCCGGAACTGCCCGAAGGGACCATCCTTGAGCCGGTCAAGCTTGGCGCCGCCAAATCCGTCGCCGAGCTCAAGCCGGGCGCCAACGTGATTCGCAAACCGCTCGAAGCCTACTGCGTCGATTATCTGAAGCCGCCCCCAGCTAACGGCATGCTGTATCGCATTGTCTCAGCGGACGAGCAGGCGAAATACGGCGATCTAAGCTCCGTCTTGCAAGCCGGGCGCGAACTCGATGAAGAGAACGCGTACACTTCCGATAGCAATCCGGAAATCTACAAGGTTTTCATTCAGCAATACGCGCTCTGGGCCGTGATTCAGCAGTGGAATCAGGATCAGTTCGCCGAAGTCTTTCGCGACAAAACCAAAGCCAACGCGGCGGCCGCGCGCGTCCCGTGGACCCAGCAGATGGACCAGTCCTTGACGAAGCTGGTCCCCGGGCGCTGGCGCGACATCATGCTCGTCAAGGAGCGCGCTGCAGAAATCGCCAAGCGACGGCAAGCACAGGATCCGAAGAACCATCAATAGGGAAAATGTTCCTGAGGAGATCGTTCACGCAACGAGGGCCAGCAAAACCAGAACGCAAAATCAAAACGGAGGCAGTTACAATGAATGCTCGAAAGCTTTTCCGTAGTTTAACCATCCTGGCGATGTCGTTTCTGCTGCTCGCTTCCCGTGCAGCCGCTCAGAGCAAGACAATCAATGTTGCCGATCTTCCCGACGGAAGCACGCTCAGTATTGTCATCGAAATGGATCCGAAAGCGGGCGCGAACGCAACCGCGAATGTCACTTCAAACGGCCCTGTCAGCAATCCAGATATTGAAGCCTTCCTTGATCCCAACAAGCCTCAAGTCCAAATGCAGGCATGGAAATGCCCTGGACCAAACGGAACCATCCAGGTCATCTTTGAGCCCGTAGGCCAGCCGAATCCATGCCCAGATGGCGAGCGCCTTGCTGTCGTTTGGTTCGGCGGCAACTCCGGCGACGTCACCATCAACGCCGCCGGCGGGAACATTACTATTTCGCAGCCGCCAAACGCCGCTTCGGCGTCCAGCACGGGAACGGCGCCCGGGCATTTCGGCACCACGGGCTGGAATGTTGTCGCCAGCGGGTTTGGCGCAGTTAATTTCATCCAAAACACTCATCTAGCGGAGGGCGGAGGTGACGCCGCACTGATCTTGCACCGGGATTGGTTCGGCGGCGGAATTTACTTCCGTGTGGATGAGACTCCTACGAGCAAGGTATCGAGTTTCTCGGGCAGCGCCACGTCTGCAACGAACAGCGTGGGGCGTACGGACATAGCGGGCGGAGGGCTCTTAGAGGAAAAGTTTGACCGATTCAGTTTTGACGAATATGGCGGCCCTGTGGGTGCACGGGAGCACCAGAAAACAGTCGTGTGCGGCGGCAGCGCTTGCAGCTCATTCTCGACGAACAACACCCAAACCGGCTATTTTTTCGGCGTCCGCGCCGGCTATCGCATTTGGGGCCCCATCTCGGTATTCGGGGGGTTCACGAAGTATGGCAACTTGAACAACTCAAGCGCGGGCTCGACGCTCCCAATGAACTATTCGAGTAACCAGGCCGAATTCGGCGTCCAACTGCGTCTTCATGATTCGCACTAGTCAGACTTGTTCTCGCCGAAAAACAGAAGTTGTCCGACCCGTACCAGGGCTGTCGACGGCAATATGCTGTGGGCGTGGAGCTGATCGTCGCAACGGCGGGTGGAGCGATCACCGAATAGCGAGCGCGTCTCGTTAAAGATATTTGGTACGAGCTGATACTGACTGGCGGAGGAGCCAGTCTCACGCGAACTTTCTCTGGCCAAAATTTTCCTGGCAACAGGGAAAAGTGTTGGGAATTTCGCTGTGATGCGGCGGTCGGCGGTCTTGATGAAGGGAATGTTTTTCTTCATGCCGTAATCCTTGCGATCAAAGGCCATTGTGCCGTCGATGCTTCCCCGAGGCCAATCCCTTGCCGTTATCTGTGAGAGTGAGTTTTTCTGTTTTCGTGACCCGTGCGGCGACCACCAAACTCGACCGCTGCAAGAGCTTCGAGGCTTCTCTCGAAATGTACGGGACACGGAGAAAACCTCGAACTGACTGGCGGAGGGGGTGGGATTCGAACCCACGAGACCCTTTTGAGGTCTAACGGTTTTCAAGACCGCCGGTTTCAACCACTCACCCACCCCTCCAAAATTAACTTCTTGCTGCATTGAGGGTTACAACGCGGTTTGTGACAGTCCGCCCCTTTGGGTGCTGCATCGTGGTGCATACTGTCACACTTTTGTCACACCCATTATGTAGTAGTTTCTCGACCGCCGCTCGCTTCGACTCAAGATTCGTGTGCGTGTAACGCATCGTCACCGTGATGCTCGAATGCCCTAACAACTCTTTCACAGTAACGATATCCACGCCGCGATCCACGAGCCGGGAAGCAAACGTATGACGCAGCGTGTGCCACGTCACGCCTACAATCCCCGCTTTCTTGCACGCGAGTTTGAATCCCGCTTTCAAATCAACAAACGGTTTGCCGGTTTCGGGATTGTAGAAAACAAATTCATTCCGTTTGCCGAGCGCCCAATACTCCAAAACCCTTCGCGCATCCGCGTTGATCGGGATTCCGCGAAGCTTTTGCGTCTTAGGCGCAAAGACATTCAGAGTGTTTTTCTCCAAATTCACGTTTTGCCAGCAAAGCGAAAAGATTTCTCCAATTCTCATTCCCGTATTCAGAGCAAAAACAATTAAATCTTGAAGGTACGGCGCTGCATTTTGGAGAAGCCTTTCTTCGTCTTCCAAGCTTAGAACCCGAAGCCCGATATTAAATTCCCGAAAGAATTTAACCTTGCGGAAGGGATTTAAGCCCAAGTAGAGGTCCCATTCGATTCCGAGATTAAACATTCGCTTGAGCAAAGCCATCTCCCGATTCACCGTCGAGCCAGAGACCGAGGTACGTCTGTGCATCTTGTAGCCCTCGATATCCGCCGAAGTGATCTCGGAAAGCTGTCTTTCTTTTCCGAAGAATCCTTTCAAATGTCCAAGCATCTGTTCATCTCGCAACCAGGAACGTTTGTTGACCTTCGCATGCTCCATGTAGCGTTCGCCGAATTCCCCGAAACTGATTTTTACGGGTCTTCTGAAAACGCCCCGCAAAATTTCAGATTTTCGGATGTTTAGAAGCGATTCGGCGTCCCGCCGGTTGGTGCTGTGCGAGGATTCCTGCATTCGCTCGCGGTTTTGGTCGAAATAATCAACCCACCAAACACGGCCTCTTTTGTAGATTCCCATCTGCGGCTCTCTTTCTACCCTTTGCCAGCCGCACGGGTATTGTAACAACTGGAGCGGCTGGCTGAGTACGAGACTTCTTTTCGGGGAACCTGTTTATTGGCTTCTATGAATGCTGTGAGATCGTGCGGATCGAATCGCAAGGCTCTCCCGATCTTTACGAACGGAATGCGACGTTGCCAAACCCAACCGTAAAGCGTGGAAACTGATACGGCGAGGTATTGAGCTGCTTCCCGAATGGTCAGAAGGCGTCCCTTCTCTACGGTTTCAGAATCGATTTGTTTTTCTCGAATCATCATTACTCACTGAGGTTCAATTGGCTTCTGGCCATTCACTTTTTGATCTGTAAGAGTTTTCAAAACCCAAAGCACGACTAACACAATCGCGACAATCATCGCGACTCCAATAACAGTAATGCCGGTTTCCTCATTCATTCGATTTCCTCCCACGGGACGAGTGCTCCGCAATTCGTCGGACAGCGAAGACCTTTGAAGCTCCCATCGAATCCACTTGTCTTAATCAGTTTTCGTTCCACCCAGAACTTGTGCCCGCATTTCGGGCAAGCGAGCCGGTAGCGAAGCTCCATAGCCTCAAGGCGGGTGAACAATCCGTCCTGCTCGCTCCGTTGGATCAAACGGTTAAATTCGGCGATTCCGAACGGACCACGGACAAAGACCTGAATGCCGCATGGGTCGCACGTTATGTACGGCTTATCCTTCTTTGTCAGCCTTACTGGGCGAACTCCCGCACAAACGGGACACGGGAACTTAAATTTCGTAGTTGTTGGCATTCCCACCTCCACATACCGCCTTTGCGATGTGCTCCCTTACCTATAGAATAAGCCATGTTTATGAAAATACAGTGTTTCAGGACGCTGGCTGCCCTGCGCACAAAAATCTCTTAACGTGAAATGCCCAGCAATCTGTCTGGAATTAACGTAAAATGCGGTAGGCCGAACCAAGGAATTAACGCAAAATGCGAAAATCAAAAAAATCGAAAAAAATGCAGCAGGGAGAGCTTGACAGCCTATCCGCAAAACCGCTCAATCCGCTCACAACGCTGACGAGCAATCGGAAGCGCGGTCGCCGCACCACAGCCGACAATTTCCTTCTAGGCGCTCGGAACGGCTGGCTTTCCTTTTTCGAGAAAACTTGGCATGAAATCGGATGGCAATTGTTACAAATCCGCATGCGGGGAATGGGCACGATGGAGGAGGTCCGCAAGATATTTGAGCCTGTCCGCGGCAAGCCGGAATTCCATTGCGCTGATTCTTTCTTGCGAGCAGCGCCGCAAGCAGGCGAAGGAAAGGAAAGACGGGCTAACGTCAAAAGAGCGGTTGCTCTCCAGCGTGAAATTCATAAGATGCGGTCTCAACAACAAGAACTGGAGTCCACCTGTGTTTATGCCGAAATCGCCGTGAAACAGGCGGGAGAAAATGAGAGGGCAATAATTGAGGCCGACGCGAGCCAAAAACAAAAACGGCTGCGAGACGTGAAAGATAAGCTGCTAATAGCTGAAAACGAGAGCAACGAATTAGAACGACAAGTGCGTGAACAGGAGACCCATCTGTATTGCTCGGAGCTTCTTGGTTTCCTTTGCACTGGGAAATACGCAGTCAAACCATTACCTCTCGCGAATTCCTTAGCGGGTTTGCCGCAAATGGGCTGGCGGCAATCCCTCGCTCGATGTTCAAAGATGCCGCCGACCTTCTCTCAGGTGCAATATCCTTATGGCATTTTGCGAGCCATTTTGAGGATATGGAAACTCAGGGCCAAACGCCCGGAACTTAGCATCGTGGACTTATTTCACGAAGAAATTCCCGAATTGCGCAAACAGGACAGGGAAGCTCGCACATATCTATCCGAAGGCTGGCGCGATCTGCGCATGGCGATAGACCAGTGTTCAAGAGAAGAACAGAGTGACGATTTCATGCCCTATGCGATTACAAGAGTATTTGTAAATAATCAATCACGACCTAAAAACCAAGCCGAGCGAATTTTGGCAGAACGCGAAAGGCTCGCCCACGTAACGTGACGTACGTAACGTAACGTTAAGGGATGGCCGAAACTCCATGGAATCCAAAGAATGGCGTCGAAACACAGGAGCAGAATTTCGTTTTCGCCTCTTTTCGGTAGCCTTATTTCTCAATGGAAGACACGACGAGCCATTTCGACCAGGATGGCTAACGTTTGTTCCTGAAAACTAATCCGTTTCCTGGGTGATGATGTGAACGTCAACTTCGGGCGATTCGCGCAGAAAACGGTGCGGAGGCGAAAGATAGAGATATTTCTTCCAGTTCTTGACGGCGGAACGGCCAAAAATCACCTGGGTGACGTGCTTTTCGCGGACGAATTGGGCGACGGCATCAGCGACGCTCTTACCTTTGAGGCGGACAACTTTCGCGCCGAGGCTTTCCGCGAATTGGAGATTGGCTTCGAGCGATTTGCGACTTTCTGCATCGTTATTTCTGCCGGTGTCAACGTAGACGGCGAAAAATTCGGCGTCCAGGCGTCGGGCCATGCGGGCGGCGCGAGCGATCAAGTATTGCGCGTAAGGATTGGGATGGACGCAAACTGCGAGGCGGTCGCGCACGGCCCAGTTCTTGTGAATTTCCTTCGCGCTCATGTAACTTTCGAGGCTGCGATCAACCTGTTCGGTGACCTGGCGGAGAGCGAGTTCGCGAAGGGCGATGAGATTGCCACGACGAAAGAAATTGCCGAGAGCCTGTTCGACTTTGGCTGGCATGTAGACATCACCGCGACGCATGCGGTTCTGTAGGGCTTCTGGTGTGAGGTCCACCATGACAGTCTCGTTCGCGGTAAGCGGAACCCAATCAGGGAGGGTTTCGCGAACCGTGACGCCGGTGATGTTGCGGACAACCGGTGCGATGCTTTCAATGTGTTGGATATTCAGTGTCGCAAGCACATCGATTTTGGCGTTTAGGATTTCCTGGACATCCTCGTAGCGTTTTCTGTGCTTGCTTCCGGGGATGTTCGTGTGCGCGAGTTCGTCAATCAGAACTACTTGCGGATGGCGCGAAATGATAGCGTCAACGTCCATTTCTTCAAAAAGGGTCCCTTTGTATTCGATCTTGCGGCGCGAGACCTGTTCAAGCTGAACGGCAAGTTCTTCGATGCCTTTGCGGCCGTGGCTTTCGACGACGCCGATGATGACATCCTCACCGCGATTATGCCGCCGAATGCCTTCGCTCAACATGCTGTAGGTCTTTCCGACGCCTGGCGCGTAGCCTAGGAAAAGCTTGAAAATAGCCTTGGTTTTCTGCGGCGGTGAAGCAACTTCGAGCCATTCTTCCGGTTTTCTGGACATCGGTAGCCGCTCCTAACGGGGACTGCGCGTTATAGGATAGTATTCCGGCATCGTGCAGCCTCTGTGGCAAAGAGCGATCCGTTTCGCCGTGGCACTTGCAATTGTGGCTGCCATTACCGCCTTCTTCCGAAAAGTCCTGCCCGAAGTGAATCAAACCACCGTGGCACTTTCGTTTCTAATGGCGATTCTAGCAGTTTCAGCGGTGTGGGGCATGGCGGTGTCAGTGTTCATGTCAATAGTAGCCGTGCTGGCATTCAATTATTATTTTTTACCGCCGATCGGCACGCTAACGATTGCGGACCCGCAAAACTGGGTTGCGCTTTTCGCGTTTCTAGCAACTGCTGTTGTGGGGAGCCAGCTTTCCGACCGCATACGGCACGAAGCAGATGCGGCGAATCAGCGACGGCGGGAAATTGAAAAGCTGTATGTGTTCAGCCAGAAATTGCTGGGCGAGGGAAACGTGATCCAGTTGTTGAATGCGATTCCTAACCATCTCGCAGATGCGTTTGAGGCAGGCGCGGCGAGCCTTTTCTTGGCGGAGAAGAATAAGTTCTACCGCTCAGGACAGGGCGTCTTGCACCTCGACGAGGAAAAGATGAAATTGGCCTTTAGCCGGGATGAGCCGTCTGTGGATTCGCAAGCTGGAGTGTGTTTTGCGCCGGTGCGGGTGGGACTGCGACCTATTGGGAGCTTTGGAACTTCGGGCTGTATTCTTTCGCGGCAGACGTTGGAGGCTGCCGGGACACTGATCGGGATTGCCATCGAGCGAGCGCGCGCGGTTGAACAACTAAGCAAGACGGAAGCAGACCGGCAGGGCGAGCGACTCAAATCTGCGCTGCTGGATTCGATTACGCACGATTTTCGGACTCCGCTCACATCAATCAAAGCGTCCGCGACCAGCCTGCTTTCAACGGGTGATCACAACTCCGCACAGCAACGAGAATTGCTCTCAGTGATTGACGAGGAGTGCGACCGGCTCAACCATTTGGTCGAGGAGGCGACGGAAATTGCGCAGCTTGAGTCGGGCGAAGTCGAACTGGAATTCAAGCCTGTTCGAGTGGATGAACTGATTGGAGCGGCGCTATCGCATTGCCATAAGGCCCTAGGGGCGCGGGAAGTTCGCGTGCAGATCGCTCCCGAACTCCCACCGGTGCGCGCGGATTTGAACCGCGCGAAAGAGGTGTTCGTACAGTTGATAGATAACGCCAATCTTTATTCGCCCAAAGACCGGCCCATTTCTATTAGCGCAGAAAAGAACGGCAATTTTGTGACGATCAGCGTAGCAGATCAAGGACCTGGGATTGAAGACCTTGAGCAGGGAATGATTTTTGACAAGTTTTATCGCGGCAAGGATCAGCGATATCTCGTCCAAGGGACAGGGATGGGTTTGCCCATTGCGAAAGCGATTGTTGAAGCCCACGGTGGCTCTTTGGGAATCATGAGTCAGGTGGGACACGGATCGGTTTTTTCGTTTACGCTTCCTGTGGAAGCCAGCGCGGCAGTCAAGCGATGAACTCAGCGAAGATTCTCGTTGTGGACGATGAGCCACAAGTGCGGCGCGTGATGAAGGTGACGCTCAGCGCCGAAGGCTACACGATTTTTGAAGCTCGCAATGGAGAAGAGGCGGTTGAGAGTTTTCGCGCGAATAAGCCGGACATCATTCTGCTTGATATGAATATGCCAGTGATGGACGGGCTCGCCGCGTGCCGCGAGATTAGAGAAACCTCTGCTGTACCAATCATCATGCTAACGGTGCGTAATGCCGAGCGCGACAAGGTACAGGCGCTCGATGCCGGAGCGGACGATTACGTCGTTAAGCCATTCAGCATGCCGGAACTGCTGGCGCGAATACGTACGGCGCTACGGAGGAGCGCGACGCTGGAAAAGCCGCCTGCATTCGCGTCGAAAGAACTGAGTGTCGATTTCGAGGCGCGGAGAGTCACTGTTCGCGGGCGGGAAGTTCATTTCACACCGAAGGAGTTCGACCTGCTGCGTCAACTAGTGGCAAATCAGGGGAAACCGCTCACGCATCGCCGCTTACTCCAGACAGTGTGGGGACCAGATTATGGCGATGAACCGGAGTATTTGCGCGTGACCATCAATCAACTGCGGAAGAAGATTGAAGCTGATCCGGCAAAACCGTGTCTAATTCTCACGGAACCGTGGGTGGGCTATCGCTTCGAGCCGCCCAAAGATGGGCGTCCGCGTGCCGGAATTACTTCGGTTAAAGGTTAGTGTATTGGATGAACTGCGTCTAATTCCAGATTGAGTTCCAAAACATTGACGCGCGGTTCGCCCAAGAATCCGAACTGACGGCCTTCAGTGTGCTTGCGTACGAGTTCCCGCAATTGTGACTCGCTCACACCGCGCTCGCGAGCGATGCGAGGAATTTGGAATTCGGCTGCCTCCGGAGAAATATCGGGATCCAAGCCCGAAGCTGAGGTGGTGACCAAATCCACGGGAATGGGTGCGCTGGCGTTTTCGGGACGCAGCGCTTTTACATCGTTCTCAACGCGACCGATTAGCTGGCGATTTGTCGGGCCTAGATTTGAGCCGCCAGAGTTGAGCGCATCGTAACCTGTTCCCGCAGCGGAAGGACGCGAATGAAAATAACCCGGCGAAGAAAACGCCTGACCAATGAGCTTTGAGCCAATCACGACATTATTCTTGCGAA
Source organism: Candidatus Acidiferrales bacterium (assembly GCA_035264005.1). Classification (GTDB taxonomy): domain Bacteria; phylum Acidobacteriota; class Terriglobia; order Acidiferrales; family UBA7541; genus DAHUXN01. Next base: position 886 of record DATFQU010000110.1, on the reverse strand, counting down.
TGAGACTCCCATCGGCCTGATTAGGGAAGAGCAAGTGTGCTAAGCCTGTGACGATCAACGGGTACACGAACCCGAAAAGAATTGTCGTTACGATTGTCATCCAAAATGCGGTCTTGAATTCTCGTTTCATTTGCTTCCTTCAGGCCCAGTGCAGAAATCGAATTAATATGTCGAGCAGCTTGATTCCGATGAACGGCGCGATCACACCTCCCAAGCCATAAATGAGCAGGTTGCGGCGCAATAAGGCCGCTGCACCAAGCGGACGGTAATGAACACCGCGCAGCGCAAGCGGAACGAGCGCGATGATAATCAGAGCATTGAAAATCACAGCAGCCAGGATGGCCGATTGTGGCGTGGCCAGCCGCATGATGTTGAGCGTCCCAAGTTGCGGGAACGCGCTGGCGAACATTGCGGGAATAATTGCGAAATACTTCGCGACATCGTTTGCTACGGAAAATGTCGTGAGCGCACCCCGCGTGATAAGCAACTGCTTGCCGATTTCTACGATTTCAATCAGCTTGGTTGGATTGGAATCCAAGTCCACCATGTTTCCCGCTTCCTTGGCCGCTTGTGTGCCTGTATTCATGGCGACTCCAACGTCGGCCTGAGCGAGCGCGGGTGCATCATTCGTGCCATCGCCGGTCATAGCGACGAGGCGGCCGTTCGCCTGTTCCCGTCGGATGAGGGCCATTTTGTCTTCGGGGCGCGCCTGCGCGAGAAAATCGTCAACCCCGGCCTGACGAGCGATGGCCGCCGCAGTTAGCGGATTATCGCCGGTAATCATCATGGTGCGAATGCCCATGTCGCGAAGGTGCTCGAAACGCTCGCGCATGCCGCCTTTCACAATGTCGGTGAGAGCGACGACGCCAAGAATGCGGCGATTCTC
>DATFQU010000109.1:0-10920 GCA_035264005.1 Candidatus Acidiferrales bacterium | reverse complement strand
GCCGTTTTTTTCAGTTCCCGCTTTCAGCAGGCCTTGTCCAGGCCCGGGTGTGTCCATTTCTGAGGGGCGGGTGTCCGAATGCGGACAATGGGCACATCCCATCTCAGCACAACCCTTTTAATTACTGCTAGATAGAACTGGCTATTCCCCTGCAACGAATGGGTCGAAACGGCTCCAAATCTTTGTGTGTGTTCGCGATTCTTTGGGGTGCAAACCGCAATGTTTCCCAAATCAGGGGAGAGGATAGAACTTATGACCGGCAGGCTGATTCGAGTCGTTGTGGCTGTTTATCTTGTTGCTTCATTGGCTGTGGGAGCGCCAGCATTCGCGCAAGCGCCGCAGCAGAGCTCTGCTCAAACGCAGACGCAAACGACGGCGACGACGAACGGCGCAGCTCGATACACGAGTATTCTTTTTTCGCGGGACTACGGCAAAGGCCACCGGGCGCTCCCGAATATCTTTGCCCCGTACATGAGCGATTTTGTGCCTCAGCCTACCCTGACGAACGGACCGACGATCTACAACTTGATTCACGACGGCAAGATCGAGATTAGCCTGCAGGATGCGATCGCGCTGACACTGGAGAATAATCTGAATATTGGAGTCGCGGAATATACTCCCTGGCTGGATGAAGCGAACCTCTTGAATGCCAAGGGAGGCGGCACGCCGCTCGCGACCGGCGCAGTCCAAGTAGGGTCAGGAGGCGGAAACTTTGACCCGGTGATCGGTTTCAATACGAGCATCAATGACCAATCGACGACGATCAACAATCCTCTGACGAGCGGCGTGGGCACCAGTGGAGTTCTGACGCAAGCCAGCCACAACACTCAGTTCAACCTAAGCTATGCGCAAGAATTCCACAGCGGCACGAACTTCCAAGTCGCGCTCGATAACAGCAGAAGTTCGTCCACTCCGTCAGAGAACTTTTTCAATCCTGCGATCAGTTCGAACCTCGCTGTGGCGATCGAGCAGCCGTTGCTGAACGGCTTTGGGTTTCTGCCGCATACGCGGTTTATTCTGGAGGCGAAGAATACGGACAAGATCGGAGTGCTGCAATTTCAGGAACAGGTGATCACTTCTGTCACGCAGGTGGTGACTCAATACTGGAACCTCGTAGCCGACCAGCAGGCCTTAGAAGCGACCAAACAAACGCTAGCCGCTTACCAAAAGCTCTACGACGACGAGGAAAATATGCTTAAGATCGGCACGGCGACGCCAAGCGAGGTTGTGACTGCAGAGTCATACCTCGCTGGCGGAAATCAGGCGCTACTCGGCTTCGAGGCCGCGGAACGCCAACAAGAAGCTGCCGTGCTCGGTCTTATTACGAAGGACCCTTCAGATCCGAAAATTAAGGGACTCGAAGTAGTGCCCACAACCACTCCGGAAGACTCGCCCCAAGCGCCTAGTATTTCACTGGACGACGCCACCAAGGAGGCACTGGCGAACCGACCGGAGCTAAAAGTATGGGGACTTACTCTGCAGAATGACAGCTACGACGTGCGAGCAACGAAGAATGCCCTGCTGCCGACGCTCAACGTGACGGGTGAGTACGTCAGTTTTGGATTGAACGGAAATGCGGCCGGAGCGTTCACCCCCAACGGTACGTTTCTGCCAGGCGGCACCGAGATCGTGGATCAAAACGGAAACCCTGTATTGGTTGGCGGCTCGCCAATTTTTGTCGGCGTGCCACAGGGAACGGTCGGCCCTACAATCCCCGGAGGGATCGGCGGCGCTTTCTCGCAGATTTTTCAGAACCAGTCGCCCGAGTATTTTGGAAGCTTGAGCCTAAGCCTGCCGTTGCGGAACCGTTCCGCGCAGGCCATAAACGCCGAAACCAAATTGAGACAGCGCCAGGATCAGGTGAACACGCAATTCCAAAAGAGCACGGTGATCACGGCGGTCAACGAAGCGCTCAGCGCGGTCAACGTGTTTGCAGCGCAGGTCCAAGCAGCCGTAAAAGCAACCGAGATTTCGCAGCAAGCTTACGACTATGAGGTGAAAAAGTTCGCTCTCGCCCAGTCCACTACGTTTCTGGTCGCACAGTACAACTCGATTCTGAATGGCGCGAAACTGAGCGAGCTGCAGGCAAAAGCAAACTACGAAATCGCGCTGGCGAACTTCAACCAGGCGCTTGGGCGCACGCTCACGGCAAACAGCATCACGATCGCGAGCACGGGCAAGCCAGCTTTCGATTTTGACGGGAATGTGCCACTGATTCCGGGGACGCTTGACGGGCATTTGAGCAGGCAAGATGTTTCTCCTGCGAATCAGCAGAGGTAGATTTCTGCCGTAAAAGGGGCGGGTTCACGACTCGCCCCTACACGCAAACACCTTCGACTTTCTAACTCTCCACTTAGAACAAGTGACGGACTAGAAGCGGGCGCGGATGCGCGCGAGAACGGCATCGAGTTCGCGGATGCGGAGGAGTTTGAGCAGAGAGAGGATGAGAAGCGTTCCGGCGAAGGTCGCGATGACGAGGACTTCAAACGAGCCAACAGCGCGGCGCCAAGCGAAATGGAGCGAGAGCCAGCGCGCGAATTCGAAAACGACGCCGGCGGCGATGATGGACACGAGAGTGACTTTCGAGAGGAAGAGCAGAAGGGCGGCGGTCTGGTGGCTGCGAGTACGGCGAATCAGCAAAACGAAAAGAACGATGGTGAGCACGACGATGCCGATGGAACTAGCAAGCGCGAGGCCGAGATGCTGCGCGCGTTTGGCGAGCCACCAATAGAGCGGGATGTCAGCGAAGGTGAGCACGGTGCCGACGATGGCGGGAGTCCACGTGTCGTGCGCGGCGTAGAAGCCGCGGGCAAGAAGGTTCTGCGCGCCCCAGGCGAACATTCCCAGAGAGAAAAGAGCGAGAGTGGCGGCGGTGGCGTGGAGATCAGACTCGTGCATGCGCGTGTGCGAAAAAACGAGATGCACGACGTAGGGGCTTTCGGCAATGGTGAAGGCAGAAATGGGGACGAGGAGAAGGATCACGCCTTTGACGGCGCCGTTGAGGACGCGGTTCAAGTCGTCGAATTTTCCTTCGGAATAAAGCTGAGCAAGGATCGGGAAGGAAGCGACGCCAATGGCTTGTCCGACGGCGCCGAGGGGGACGCGCATGAGCGTCTTGGCGTACTGGAGCCAAGTGATGGATGCGGGAACGAGATAGGAGCCGAACCAGCGAATGATCCAGTCGTCGGTGAAAGAAAGCGAAAGCGCGAGCATGATAGGAACGGCAAGTTTGATGAAGAGGCGAAAGCCGGGATGGCGGAGGTCGAGGGCGAAGGCGAATTTCGCTCCGACGAGATGCGCGCCGTAAACCTGGAGAAGGAAATTTCCGATGAGGGCGCCAACGAGAACTCCGATGGCGAATCCGGTGATGCCATAGCGGGAGGCGAGAAGGACGCCGCCGGCAATGATGAACAGGTTGTAAACAATTGGCGCGAGCGAAGGAATCGTAAAGCGTCCCTTGGCGTATTGCACGGCGCTGAGGATACCGCCCTGAACAAAGCAAAATTGCGCGGGAAGCATGAAGCGAGTGAGGAAAATGACGCGCTGTTTCTCGACAGGGCCGAATCCGGGCGAGATCAACGAGACGATTTGCGGCGCGAAGATTTCCGCAGCGCATACGAGGACGATGACCAAAATGCCCATGAATGTCATCACGGTGGAAAAGACGTGCCAGGCTTCGTCTTCCTGGTCTTTGGCGACGAATTTGGCGAAGACGGGAATGAAGGTGATGCTGAGGGAGCCTCCGGCGACGAGGTAGTTCAGAAAGTCCGGCAGAGTGAAGGCGGCGTAGTAAGCGTCGGTGATGGCGTTGGAGCCGATCTGGTGCGCAACGGTCCATTCGCGCAGGAATCCGAGGAAGCGGCTGAGCAAGATGCTCGCCATGACGATGCCGGTGGACTGGATGATTTTGCGGTTGATGCTGTGAGCCACGGAAAGATGTTACACGGGTGAGCGCGGAAAGTTTTGAGACGATTTACGAGTGAGTGCGCAGAGCTTAACAGCAGTGGACCGGCGAAGGACAGAAGCCGCAGAACTTCGCAAGAAACGCGAAGCTCTGCGCTACAAAAACAGGGCTGCGCGTCAGGCGCGGAGGTAGTCGGCCTTCCAGGTCTTGATCAGTCCCTTGATGGACTTGCGCGTGGCGATTTTTTCGTCGAGGACGCGGCGGCACAGCGTGGGAAGTTCCGCATCGCTGGCGAAGCGCAAGGCGACCAGCTGGTCGACGGAGAATTTCGGAATGAGCGGCTTCAGGTCGGGCGGAAGGACGCTTTCTAGGCGCAGGCGCATTTCGAGGCGAATGACGCGGTCCTGCACGGTGAGCGCGAACATGCGCGCGTAGAGAGCGACGAGAATAAGAGCGATGGCGAGGAGGAGGGCGACGATATTGTCGAAAGAAATGCCGAGATGGACGAGGCGATAGGTCTGGTCGGCAAGATTCAAGACAAGGATGGGAAGCGCGACGAGATGGAATGCCGGAACGATGCGGGTATGATTGGATAAAGTTTGATCTTTCATGGGAGCACCCTTTCAGACTCTAAGTTTGCAAAGCGGGCCGCCTAGTATTCGACGCGCGAGCGAGGGATTGGTTGGCGAAAAACTTGGAAGCAGCCAGATCCCGTTGAACGCACGTCGGCCTCTCGAGCCCACATATGGAGTACGCCAGGGGACGCACGAAAGTTCATTTTCCCTGCGAGCAGCGGGCTAGGGCGCGCTGGCGGCGAGGCCGAAGGCGCGGGAGTGGAATTCGAAGACGGCGGGAAGGTGCGAGGCGAAATATTGCCAGTTGTGGGAGCCGGGGTAGAGATGGAATTCGTGAGGGATTTTGCGGGCGGAGAGAATTTTGTCGAGAGCGGAGGCGCCGCGATAGAAGCCAAAGTTGTCTTCGGTGCCGCAATCAAAATAAATTTTGAAGCCGGCGAGATTCGCGGTGCGTGTAAGAGCGAGCGGATCGTTGCGTCGCCAGAAGGCGGGGTCGGGAGGCGTGCCGAACGCGCTAAGAACGCGCAGCAGCGGAGATTGTTGCGGATTGGCGACGCGGACGTCGGGAAGCTTATCGAGGAGGGCGGCGCTGTTGGCGCTGACGGAGGCGAACAGTTCCGGATGACGAAAAGCGATGTGGAGCGCTCCGTAGCCGCCCATGGAAACTCCGGCGATGCCTCGGGAATGGCGGAGGGCGGAAGTTCGATAGCTGTGGTCGATGAAGGGAATGAATTCGCGGATGAAGAAATCTTCGTAGCGGACGCGGCCGTCGCGGGAGTTGATGTAGAAGCTCGCGCCAGCGTCAGGAGTGACGATGAGGAATTCGCCAATTTTGTGCTGCTGCCAAAGGTCTTCGATGAGGTTCCAGCCGCCGGAGTCGATGAGGAATTGCTCGTTGCCGCCGAGGCCGTGGAGGAAGTAGAGAACCGGATAGCGGCGGGATTTGCTGGCGTCGTAGCTTGGCGGAAGGATGGCACAGTAGCGAACGTCGTGGCCGAGGATTTTGCTGGGAGTGGAGCGGCATTCGATGCGGCCGAGGTCGGCGCGGGCGGGCTGCGCGAGCGCGAAAAACGCAGCTATGAGAGCGAATGCGAGAGGTGCGTGTACCGGCCAGCGTATCGTTTGAATGCGCATACGAAACAACATTAGCAAATTATTTCAGGAAGATGCGAGGGCTCAGAAAAAGCGGTACGATTGGCTGTACATGCTCCTTGGTGATGGGAGATAGTATGGGGACGCTGATTCAAGACGTGCGTTACGCCCTTCGCGTGCTGCGCAAATCCCCGGGTTTCACCGCCGTCGCCGTCCTCACACTTGCCCTCGGCATCGGCGCCAACACCGCCATTTTTTCAGTCGTGAACTCTATCTTACTGAGGCCCCTGCCGTTCCCGCAGCCGAACCAACTCGTTTTCATCAGTGAAATGCCGTCAAACACTTCGGTCGGTCTCGAGTCCTACATGAATTTCCTCGACTGGCAGCGCAACGCAAAATCGTTTTCCTCTTTGGCGGCCTACCAATACAGCCAAATGACCCTCACCGGCCACGGCGCGCCGACCCTTATTCAAGGTGCTATCACCAGTTCCAGCCTTTTCCGCACGCTCGAAATCGCGCCCCTTCTCGGACGCACTCTCGAGTCGCAGGATGACCTCAAAGGCGCGGCCCGCGTTGTTGTCATTGGCGAAGGTTTTTGGCGCGGCCAACTCGGCGCTGATCCTCACATCATTGGCAAGACTATCCAGCTCGATTCCGAATCGTTTGCCATCGTCGGCGTCATGCCCGCCGTTTTTCGGTATCCTTATCAGACCCCACCGAGTCAATTTTGGGTTCCGGTTGAGCAGAGCCCCGACGATGCGAGCATTATCGACAAGCGTGCAACGCGTTTTCTCTACACTATTGGACGGCTAAAGCGCGGCACCACCGCGTCGGAAGCGCAAGCCGAGATGACAGTAATCGTTAAGCGCACCAGCGAACTGTACACAGCTGTTACCACAGTGCAGGTCGCAAGTCTCAGGCGCCTCATTTTTGGCAATCTGCAGAACTTGCTGCTCATTCTCCTCGGCGCCGTCGGACTAGTCCTGCTCATTGCTTGCGCTAACGTCGCCAACCTCCTGCTCGTTCGTGCCACAGGTCGTGCCAAGGAAATCGCAGTACGCGTTGCTCTTGGGGCTGGACGCGTGCGCATACTTCGTCAGCTGCTCACGGAAAGCGTGCTGCTCGGAATCTGCGCCGGAGTCGCCGGCCTGCTTCTTGCCTATTGGGGTGTCGCCGCAATCAAGTCCCTCGCCGCCGACCAGCTACCACACGTCAACTCCATCCACGTCGATGGCTGGGTTCTCGCCTTCACCTTCGCGCTTTCTGTCCTTGTCGGAGTTCTCTTCGGCCTCGCGCCCGCCTGGCAATCTTCCGAAATCGACCTAAACGAAGCTCTTCGCGAAGGCGGCGGCTCAATCGGTACAGCCAAGCGCAGCTGGACGCGCAACACCTTCGTCGCCGTCGAAGTTGCCCTCGCCGTCACGCTTCTCATCGGCTCTGGCTTGCTGCTCAAGAGTTTCTATTTACTGACGCGCACCAACCCAGGCTTTGATCCCGAGCACATCTTGACCGGCGATGTTACATTGCCGCAATCGCAGTACGTCAAACCTCAGCAATGGAGTGCATTTTTCCGCCAGGCTACACAGCGTCTCAAGTCGCTCCCTGGCGTCGAAGGCGCGTCTGCAGCTGTTCCCATTCCCTTTTCCGGCGGAATTATGGGTCGAGGCTTCCTCGTTGTCGGCGCTTCGCATCTGCCTCCTGACCAGGAGCCGCCGTCCGCTCTCACGCACTCGGTCACGGTAGATTATTTTCACGTTCTTCGCATTCCGCTAATTCGCGGCCGCGAATTCACTGAAAGCGACACTGCACCGGACGCCGCCAAGGTCATCATCATCAGCGAAGATCTTGTGCGCCGTTATTTTGGCCATAACGACCCCATCGGACAAAGCCTGCTCGTTGCGGGCGGTGCCGGTGCCGGTTTTATCCGTCGCATTGTCGGCGTGGTGGGAGATGTGAAAAATAATGCTTTGGATGAGGCTTTCAAGCCCACGATATATTTCCCTTACACACAAGAGCCCCAACAGGATATGTCCTTTGTGGTGCGCACGAAGGGCGATCCGGTCGCACTCACGAGCGCAGTGCAGGCAACAATCCACGATCTCGATTCGTCGCTTCCCGTCGACGTCAGTACGATTACTTCCATGATTTTCGATTCTGAAGGCGATGCGCGATTCCGCTCCACGCTTCTCGGCTTATTTGGGATTCTCGCGCTGGTGCTTGCGTCGGTAGGAATTTACAGCGTGTTGGCGTACGTCGTTTCGCAGCGCAACCACGAAATCGGAGTCCGCATGGCGCTCGGGGCGGAGCCGGGGCAGGTGATGCGCCTGATCCTCGCGCATGGACTGAAGCTCGCGCTGATCGGCGTCGCCATCGGCATCGCCGCGTCGCTTGCTCTGACGCGCCTCATGTCCAGCCTTCTTTTTGGCGTGAGCGCCACCGATCCCGCCACGTTTGTCAGTGTCGCCATTTCGCTTGTCGTCGTCGCGTTCGCTGCCTGCTACATTCCGGCGCGGCGTGCCATGCGAGTGGATCCCATGGTTGCTTTGAGACACGAATAGTCCACATCGCGCCCTTCGCCACAACACTCAGGACAAGCGGATAAAGCGCGCGAAAGGAAGGAACTTAGAGACCATAGTTCTTCTGTCGAGGCTAACGCTGCTCCTCGTTCATATTGCACGTCCTCAGGCTTCCCTTCGCCATCGGTTGCGTAATGCGCCTTGCATCTGCCTAAAGAGCTATTCGTAGCGGAGGGCTTCGACGGGGTTGAGGCGGGCGGCGCGGGAGGCGGGATAGAGTCCGGCGATGAGGCTGACGAGGACGGCGAAAATGATGGCTCCGAGGACGAGCCAGAGCGGGACAGCGGCGATATTGACGGCAGGAACATTCTGGCGAGCGAGATAGACGTTGGCGCCGAAGGTGAGAACGCGGCCGATCAGCCAGCCGAGAAATACTCCGCCGATGCCGCCGACGAATCCCATGACGCTGGCTTCGGCGAAGAAAAGCTGTTTGACGTCGCGGTCGTCGGCGCCGAGAGCCTTGAAGACTCCGATTTCGCGGCGGCGCTCGAGAATGGCCATAACCAGAGTGTTGACGATGCCAAGCGTGGCGACGATAAGCGCGAGGCTGCCGAAGATGCCGAGCAAAATATCGATGACGAAGAAAAAGAGGCGGAGACTTTTGGTTGTGTCGAGGAGGGAGAAGGTAGCGAAGCCCATGCCTTTGATGGCGTTTTCGACGGCCTGCACATCGGTGGGAGTTTTCACGCGGACAGTGAGGCTCGAATAGCTGCGGGCCGAAGCGGAGCCGTTGACGAGCTCACGAAGATCGGAAACGTCGGTGGCGCTGAGCTGCTGCGCGAGCTGGAGTGGAATAAAAACGCGGCTGCGGCCGAAACCTCCCAAGCCTCCTTCAGGATCGGTGTCGATAATGCCGATGATGCGCAGCTGCTTCTCGTGCGGGACGACGGAGAAGCCGGGATTGGCAGAATCTCCTGAATTGAGGGACTGACGCTCGGCATAGCGAAGGATGAGTTCCTTGCCAATCAGCGAGGACGGATTGTCGGATAAATCCTTGGCGAATTCAGAGTGCAGAATTGCTTCGTCGGCGTCCGGGCCGGAGAAGAAATGGCCTTGCATGCCATCGAACGCGCCATCGTTCTGCGCGGAGATAGGGACGCCGGCGACGCTGGTCGGATAGGGATTATTGGCGTAGCGGATTTCGGTCATGAAACGAATCTGCGGATAAACTTCGGTGACGTTGGGAAGGCGGGAAAGGTCGCGGCGAGCTGATTCGTCGAGCGGCTTAGATGCGGCAGGGGAACCGGATACGCCGCGGCGGGGGCCGCGCATCTCCTGCATGTCCGCTTGCGAATAGACAAAAATAGCGTTGAAGAGGCCGCTGCTCGAAAGGCGCTTCGAAACAAGCTGCTGCAAACCCACGCCGAGAGAAACCAAGGCGACCAGCGAAGCGACGCCGACAGCAACGCCGAGCGTGGTGAGGGAGTTGCGGAGCACGGCTTCGCGCAAATTGCGGAAAGCGAGCTCGGTCAAATCGCCGATTTTCACGGGCGCGCTCCTGCCGCAGGAATCTCCGCCGCTTGCGCGGCAGCTTCGGAGATGAGTTTGCCGTCGGCGAGCGTCAAGATGCGGTGAGCAAAACGATCGGCGAGCGGACGTTCGTGCGTGACCATTACCACGGTCATGCCAAGGTCCTGGTTGAAGGATTTCAGGAGAAGCATGACTTCTTCGCCGGTGACGCTGTCGAGGTTTCCCGTAGGCTCGTCGGCAAGCAGAATGCTGGGGCGATTGACGAGCGCACGCGCCAAGGCTCCGCGCTGCTGCTCGCCGCCGGAGAGTTCGCTGGGGCGGTGGCTGAGGCGGTTTTCCAGATGAACGCGCTCGAGGGCTTCGCGCACGCGCGTGCCGCGCTCGCTGCGATGCACTTCGGCGAGACGCAAGGGGAGCTCGACGTTTTCCTCGAGGGTCATGCGCGGCAGAAGATTGCAGGACTGAAAAACCATGCCGACTGTGCCGCTGCGGTATTTGGCAAGCTCATGGGTGTCCATGCCAGCAAGATCGCGGTTCTGCACGAGGATTGCGCCGGAGGTGGGACGGTCGAGACCGGCGAGCAGATTCAGCAGAGTGGACTTTCCTGAACCGGAGCTGCCGAGGAGGGCAACGAATTCTGCAGAGCGAACGGAAAGCGTCACTTCGTTGACGGCACGAATGAGCGCGCCGCCCATTCGGTAATGACGGGAAACGCTCTCGGCGCGAATGGCGAAGCCGTTGTTGCCTGACAAAGGCGTCATTGCGTCCACAATGTTACTACGCACGGGACGCCCGACGAGTTTCTGCGGAGCTTGGAGATTGTCGAAGAAAGCGGATTTCAGACCGTTGAGCCGATCAGCGACGGTCACCAGCGAGGTGACGCACGTCGCGGCCCGCGACGATATAGATAACGTCCTCAGCGATATTGGTGGCGTGGTCGCCGATGCGCTCGAGATTCTTGGTGACGAGAATCAACTCGAACGCAGGATAGACCACGGCTGAGTTTTCCATCATGTAAGTGAGGAGCTCGCGGAAAATTTGATCGCGGAGATGATCGACGAGGTCATCTCGCATGAGGATGGACTTCGCAAGCTCATCATCGCGGCGGACGAAGGCAGCGATGCTGTCGCGCACCATTCCTTCGGCGAGCTCGCTCATGCGGGGCAGATCGACGTAAGGCTTCACCTGCGGATGGCGAAGGATGCGTAAAGCGGACTGGGCGATATTGACGGCCTGGTCGCCGATACGTTCGAGGTCGCTATTGATGCGCGCAGTGGCGAGGATGGAACGAAGATCCACGGCC
>DATFQU010000108.1:0-25617 GCA_035264005.1 Candidatus Acidiferrales bacterium | reverse complement strand
CGTCCGATTTCGGGGTTAGCGCCGAGACTTGAGTAAAAGTTCCCGTCGATGGACCAGACGTCTCCGCGCGAGAGCGAGCCGTTTATCTCAATATTGACGATGCCCTCGCCTTCCCACGCAAACATGCTGGAAAAGGCTTTTTGGTGGCGGGCAATTTCCTGGAACATTGGGAGCGATAGCCCGCCGACTGAATCGCCCGGCGCGTACGCGTCGACGCGGACAAGCTGCTCGGGATGAGGCACAGGCAAATCTCGAAGGACGAGAGCATCGAGAAGACTGAAAATTGCGGTGTTGGCGCCGATGCCGAGGGCGAGAGTGAGGACGGCGACGGCGGTGAAGCCAGGAGACTTTCGCAACATGCGAAACGCGAAGCGAATGTCTTGCAGCAAAGTTTCAAAAAAGCGGACGCCGCTCGCGTCGCGGAATTCCTCGTTGATTTGGTCGTGCGTGCCGATGGCAAGGCGCGCGCGGCGACGTGCTTCTTCGGGTGGAACGCCAGCCGCAGTGAGTTTTTGGACTTGCTGATCGAGGTGGAAGCGCAGTTCGTCGTTCAAGTCAGACTCGGCCATGTGTTTTTTGAAAAGCGAACGGAGACGCAAACGAAGATCATCGAACATGAGAGCCTCCGAACAATGGCAGCGCGATTCGCATGGTCACTCGTGTCGCAGCGCAACCATCGGATGAACCTTCATCGCGCGCCGCGCCGGAATGTAGCAGGCCAGCAGCGCAACGGCCAGTAGCAGCAACGAGACAGCAGCGAACGTCAGTGGATCCGTCGCGCCTACGCCGTATAGGAAACTGTTCATCACTCGCGTGACGGCCAGCGCCGCTACCAAACCAATCGCGATCCCCAGAATAGCCAGCCGCGTGCCCTGGCCAAGCACCATTTGGAATACGCTGCGCGGCCGCGCGCCCAGCACCATGCGAATGCCGATCTCCTGTGTGCGTTGCGCGACACTGTAGGAAATAACGCCGTACATTCCAATCGTGGCCAGCACCAGCGCCAGCGCGCCAAATGCAGCGAGGAGCAGCGCCGAGAACAGCGGCTCGGTCATCGACGTTGAGACGATAGTTGCGAGTGTTCTTACGTTCGCGACTGGCAAATCAGCATCGACGGAGTGAATCGCTTCGCGCGCACTCGCGGTAGTGGACGCGGGATCCTGCGTCGTGCGCAAGACCACGTCCATCGTGAGCAACGACGGCCACACTTTTTGTGTGTACGGCACGTACATTTCCGGCGGCGGCAATTCGCGAATCGAAACACGCTTTACGTCCGGCACGACGCCGACAATCGTGGCGAGCGGAAACACAGCGCCGCCCGGCGCGACTTGTTTTCCGACTGGATCCTGACCGGCAAAATATTTCTTGGCCATCGCATCGCTGATGATTGCGACAGGCTGGGAATTTGCCGAGTCGGATTCAAGAAATGGCCGGCCGCGCAGAATCGGCGTTCCCACTGCAGCGAAGTATCCCGGAGAAACCATCGTGTAATTCGCCATGGCGGGATTCGAAGACATGGCTTGCTTGTTGTTGGAGAAACGAATTCCCGTGGACTCTGTGGCACCACCGAGCGGAACTAATTCCGTAACTCCGGCTGCCTGGACACCTGGAATTGCGCGAAGTTTGCCGAGTGCTTGTTGGTAGAACGATACGATGTGCGTTTGGTCGGAATATTTTGCGGCAGGCAAAGAGAGTTCGAACGTAAGAGAATGCTCTGCGCGAAAGCCGGGATTCACAGCGAGCAAATGATAAAGCGTGCGCGTCAGAAGTCCCGCGGCAACAACCAAGACAAGCGCGAGGGCAATTTGAGAAACGAGAAATGCGTTACGCGTTTTCTGCGTTGAGAGATTGGACCCCGCTCGCTGGCTGCCTTCCTTGAGCGACTCCACAAGATTTTCACGCGCGGTGCTGAGCGCCGGAGCCAAACCGAAAAGAACTCCGGTGAAGAAAGTGACGCCAAAAACGAAGAGCAAAACGCGAACGTCGAGGCCGGCTTCGCTGAGACGAGGGATGCTGGACGGACCGAAAATCTTCACCAAGTAAACGACGAGTTCAGCGAGCAAGACTCCGACGATGCCGCCAACGCCGGCCAACACAATGCTTTCCGTCAGCGATTGCCGCATCAGACGCGATGCGCCCGCGCCAAGAGCCGCGCGCACAGTGAATTCGCGTTTACGATTGAGCGAACGCGTGAGAAGCAGACTCGCAACGTTGGAGCATGCAATCAGCAGAACGACTCCGACGGCCGCGAGAATCAGCAACAGTGGCTGACGCGTGTCTCCCGCGGACTGGCGCGTGAGCGGCGTGACCCTGGAGCTAAACCATCCTTGGCCATTGCGCCTTCCGCTTTCCAGGCGCTTTCCCATGACGTCCATGTCCGCTTGCGCTTGAGCGATTGTCACGCCGGGTTTGATGCGGCCGACGATGGCAAGTTCGTCTGACTCATACGGAATGGCCGGACCGCGATTCAGTGCCAGCGGAACCCACAATTGAGTTTGCGGCGCGAAGGTGAACACGTCCGGCATTTCATTAGCATGTGGAAAAACAAATCCGGGCGGCATGACGCCGATCACGGTGTACGGAACTCCGTTCAGATCGACGGTGTGGGCCAAAATGCCGGGATTGGACGCGAACCTTTGCCGCCACAGCGCATTGCCGAGAATTACTTCGTGTTCGTTGCCCGGATGATCTTCCTGGTCGGTGAAGGTGCGACCCAGAGCAGGCGATACGCCGAGCGAAGGAAAAAATCCCGCCGAAACGCGCAGGCCATTCAGGCGTTGCGGCTCACCTGAACCCGTCAGATTGAATGAATCACTCAAGAAAGCGCCGACGGCTTCAAACGTTTTCGATTGCTGCGAGAAAAACAAAAAATCGAGACGGCCCCAGGGGTACACGTCAAATCCAAGATTCAGTCCGCGCTTTGGCAAACGCCAAGGAAAGACGATTCGCTCGGCATGCGGATAGGGCAAAGGTTTCAGCAGGACGGCGTCCACCAAGCTGAAAACGGCGGTGCTTGCACCGATGCCGAGGGCGAGAGTGAGCACGACGACGGCGGTAAAGCCCGGAGACTTGCGCAACATGCGAAACGCGAAGCGAATGTCTTGCAGCACAGTTTCAAAAAAGCGGACACCGCTGGCATCGCGAAATTCTTCGCGGATTTGGCCGGGCGTGCCGATCGCGAGACGCGCGCGGCGGCGCGCGTCATCGAGCGGAACGCCGGACGCTGTGAGTTTTTCGACTTGCTGGTCGAAGTGGAAACGAAGTTCGTCGTTCAGGCCTGTTTCGACGACACTCTTCTTGAAAAGAGAACGAACACGCAATCGAAGGTCAGTCAACATTTGCAGTCTCCAAAAGGTGCCAGTGAAATCGCCATGGTCACTCGTAGCGCAGCGCGATCATCGGATCCACTTTCATCGCCCGCCGCGCAGGGACCCAGCTCGCAGCGAAGAGCACTCCCGCGAGCAACACGCACGCCGCAATCAGCGTAAGCGGATCGAACATACTTACGCCGTACAGCAAGCCGTCGTGCTTGTGCGGCACGAGATACAGGGCGCTGCCAAGCAGCCGCCCGAGCGCAAGCGACAACGCGACACCGCAACCAATTCCGGCCAATCCGAGCCTCGCGGAATGCTTCAGGGCCGACAGTAAGATTCCGCCGGGCGTAGCGCCGAGCGCGAGGCGAATGCCGAATTCGCGGGTACGCTGCTCGACGAAATAGGCGATAGCGCCAAAAATTCCAACAGCGACCAGCGCCGCTGCAAGGCCCGCAAAAATACCGATCAGAATCATGTTGCCGCGCGCGTCTTTCAATGATTCGTCCACGCGCTCATCCATGGTGGCAATGTGCGTAACGGGAATGTTGCGGCCGACCTGCGAAATCTGGTGGCGAATGGAATCCAGCACCGCGCTCCCGCGCATTTCCGTGGACGCAACGAGAAAGACGCTGTCGTTCATAGAAGTGATCGGCACCTGAGCGGCGGAAACATAAATGAAATCGAATGGAACTTCGTTGGGGCCAAACACGTGAGCGTTTTGAACGATTCCGACGATGCGCACCTGCAAGCGGTTGTTCAGAGTCGAGGGAGCAAAAATATCCAGCGCCGAGCCGATGGGATTCTTGCCTGCAAAATAGTCAGTTGCGAAAGTTTCGTCGACAACGGCGGCGATGGGCGCGCTCGCTGTGTCATTGGCATCGAATTCGCGGCCTGCAAGAAGCGGGATTTTGAAGAGATGAAAATAGTTGAACGTGACGCTGCTGAAAAGCCCACTAGGCCTTTCATCAACGGGCAGAACCGGCTGCCCGGCGATGTTGAATTGCACGTCGATGCCGCTGGCAAGCGGAATTTGCGAGGCAAACATTGCGTCCTTGACTCCCGGCACAGCGCGAACGCGCTCGAGAATCTGCTGCTCGGCGAGCCACAGATTTTGGGGCTGCGCATAGTGTTTGTCGGAGAAAGTGAGGCCGAGAGAGAGCAGGTTGTGCGGATCAAAACCGAGCGGCGCCCTCACCTGACGAACAAAACTGTTGAGGAAGAGCCCCGCGCCAAAGAGTAGAGCGACGGCCAGCGTGACTTCGGCGATCACCAAGATGCTGCGCAATCGACGATTCGCCGGCGGACCGGATAAGCCGCGCGCGCTCTGGAGCGCGTCCGTTAAGTTCACGCGCGACGCGAAGAGCCCCGGCGCAAGCGCCGCAGAAATCGAGGCAGCCAGCGAAATCGCGACGGCGAATAAGAGGACGCGCAAATCGAGCTGCGGTGCGACTTTGCGCGATACAAAATCGGAAGGCAACAGTGAATTCAGCGTGCCTGCACTCCAAAAGGCAACGAGCACACCGAACGCGCCGCCAATGACTCCGAGGAGAGCGCCTTCGATTAGCAGTTGCCTGAGCAACGTGCTTCGGCGAGCGCCAAGTGCGGAGCGAATCGCAAATTCGTGCCGGCGAGCGAGTCCTCGGGCCAGCAAAAGACTGGCGATGTTCGCGCATGCGACCAGCAGGACGAGCGCCGCAGCCCCCGCGAAGAAAAATAGTCCTTGATGCGGACCGTCGAAGGCCTCCTGCAGAGTCTGCAGCTTGATACCGCGATTGGAATTCTCCTGCGGATGCTGGCTTGCGAGCTGTTTCGCAATCACGTCCATCTGCGCCTGAGCGAGTGAAAGAGCCACGCCGGGCTTCTCTCTCGCGACAATCGTCAGTCCCGAGCCATCGCGGCCCGCACTGTTCTTGTGGGAGAGCGGAACGTACATATCGGGGTCGCCGTAGAATTCGAAGCGCAATCCTGCTGGCGCAACGCCAACCACTATGTAAGGCGCGCCGTCGAGCACGAGCGATTGTCCGATTATCTTGGGATTCGAAGCGTAGCGGCGCTGCCAGTATGCGTCACTCAGAATCACTTCATGGTCCCGGCCTTCCTGCTGTTCATCCGGCAGAAACGCGCGGCCAATCGCGGGCGGCATGCGCAGGGTCTCGAAGAAACTGGCTGAAACGGGACGCGCCCTGACCATCTCGGCAGTTTCCGTTCCCGGAGTGTTGTAATAGTCGGAGCCCTGGAACGCGCAGATACTCGCAAAAGTATTTTGCGCCGCGGCGAGCCAGTCCTGATAATCCGCAGCGGACATCATGAACGTGCGATCGGGGTGCTTCGCATCCGTCCTTCCGACGAAGAGAAGATGCTTCGAGTCGGGAAAGGGCAGCGACTTCCAGATTTGTGCTTCGAGGACGCTGAAGATGGCGGTGTTGGCGCCGATGCCGAGGGCGAGGGTGAGGACGGCTACAGCCGTAAAGCCGGGAGACTTGCGCAACATGCGGAACGCGAAGCGAATATCTTGCAGCAGACTCTCGACGAAGCGGACGCCGCTCGCGTCGCGGAATTGTTCGTGGATTTCGTCTTGTGTGCCGAGAGCAAGCCGGGCGCGGCGGCGAGCTTCGTCAAGCGGAACGCCGGAGGCGATAAGCTTCTCGACTTGCTGATCGAAATGGAAGCGCAGCTCGTCGCTCACCTCAGAGTCGACTGCGTGTTTCTTGAATAGAGACCGCATCCGCAAGCGAAAATCATCGAACATGAGAACCTCCGAACGATGGCGGCAAAATTCGCATGGTCATTCGTAGCGCAGTGCCACAATTGGATCCACTTTCATCGCGCGCCGCGCCGGCACATAGCAAGCAATGAAGGTGACGGCAAGCAGCAAAACGGAGACTCCCACCAGCGTGAGCGCGTCCGTGGCGCGCACTTCAAACAGCAAACTTTGCAGGTATCGGCCGAGGCTCAGGGCCAAAATCATGCCGAGCGCTAAACCGATCACGGACAGTTTCATTCCGCCTCTGAGCACCATCTGCAAAACGTTTTTGGGAGAGGCGCCCAGGGCCATGCGAATGGCAATTTCGTTCGTGCGTTGGCTCACGGAGTAAGCGATCACGCCATACAGGCCGACGGCTGCCAGTCCGAGCGCCAGCGCCGCGAAAATCGCCACGAGCAGGGAGGAGAACCGCGGCTGCGAAGTGGATTGCGCAATCACGTCCTGCATGGTTCGGAGGGAGGACAACGCTTGATTCTTATCGAGCTTATACAACATATCCTGTAAACCCTTGGCGGTTGCGCCCGGGCTCGCAGCGCTGCGGACGACGACGTCCATTTGATCGACTAACTGTTGCGAGGCAGGGGTGTACATTTCGGGGCGCTGCGGAGCGTCGAGACTGTCGTGACTCACGTTTCCAACCACTCCGACAATAGTGGTTGCTACGGTAAACGCAGAGCCAGATCCGGGCGCCAGAAAGAAGAGCCGTTTTCCAAGAGGATTTTCGTTGGGCAGATACCGCTTCACGAACGCTTGGTCGACAACGATGACGAGCGGAGTGCCCGCAGTGTCGCTCCATTGAATCCAGCGGCCGGAAACAAGCGGAATGCCCATGGCTTTCAAATAGCCGGGAGTGGTCTGCCGGATTTCGGCGTCCTCGAATTGACTGGGACCGTAAACGTGCCCGTCGATGTGAAACAGATCATCGCCAAGTTCGCCGCTGAGCGGCAACTCCGAAACCGCACCCGCCGCCTGCACGCCCGGGAGCGCCGCCGCGCGTTCCTCGAACTGCTGCATAAATGCGCCGATCTTCGCGGAGGTGTTATAGATCGAGCGGGGCAGGTCGAGCTTGGCGGTGACGACATTGCGCGGCTGAAATCCAGGGTTGACGTGAATCAGGCGCCAAAAGCTTTCGAGCAGCAGTCCGCCCCCGACCAAGAGTCCCAGCGAAATCGCGATTTGGCCGACCACCAGGGCGCCCGCGAGAGTTTTGCGGCCGGCTTGCATGCCGCGGCCTGCCTGCTTCAGGGCATCACCGAAATGCGTGCGCGAAGAACGCAAAGCCGGCGCAAGTCCGAAGAGAACTGCCGTGAGTACGGAAATTCCAGCGGTAAATGCGAGAACCGTCCCGCTGACGTAGATTTCATTCAGGCGAGGTAAATCGGGAGGAGCCAGCGCACGCAGCACAGTGACGCCCCAAACGGCTGCTAACAGTCCGACTGCGCCGCCTGTGCACGCTAGCACGATACTCTCTGTCAGCATTTGCTGCACGATGCGCTTGCGCGAAGCTCCCAGCGCGCTGCGCACCGCCAATTCGCGGTGCCGTGCTTCGCCGCGTGCGAAAAGGAGATTTGCGACGTTGGCGCACGCGATCACCAGCAAAAGTCCGACAGCGCCGAAGATCAAATAGATTTGCGTTTGCACCGGGCCGATTAGCACGGTCGACAGCGAACGGATTTTGAGCCCCCAGCCTTTGTTTGTGTCGGGGAATTTCGCGTCAATCACAGCGGCATCGGAGTCCAGATCCGCCTGAGCCTGCTCAAGGGACACGCCGGACTTCAGTTTACCCACGCCAACCAGAAAGTGCGCGACGCGGACGTTCATGCCCTTGTTCAGCAGGGGCAGCGGCATCCATATCTGCGCCTTGTTGAGTATCGACGGGTCGGACGAAAGCACGCCGACCACCGTTAGGGTGCGGCCGTCGAGGACGATGGACTTGCCGATGATTTTCGGGTCAGCGGCAAAATGGCTGCGCCAGATGGAGTTGCCGAGAATAGCTACCTGAGGAGTCGTCGATTGCTCGTCAGAGGGTACGAAGTTGCGGCCCACCGCTGGCGCAATGGCCAGCGCGTCGAAAAGATTCCACGACGCCAAGGAATCCGTAACCTGTTCGGGCTTTCCTTGTCCTGCCAGATTTGAAATACCCGGTTCATAGTTAAGTACAGCCAGCTGTTCGAACGTGTGGTTCGCCGCGCGATAGTCGACGTAGTCCGGCGGCGAAATACCAGCTTGGTCGCCCATAGAGAATTTTCCGGTCAGATGAACGAGGCGGCTCGGAGAGGGAAATGGCAACGGGCGCAACACGACCGCGTCGAGAACGCTGAAGATGGCGGTGTTTGCACCGATGCCGAGCGCGAGAGTAAGTATTGCGACGGCGGTGAAGCCGGGAGATTTGCGCAACATCCGAAATGCGAAGTGCAGGTCTTGCATGAGTATTTCGAGAAAGCGAACGCCGCTCGCGTCGCGAAACTCTTCGTGGATTTGGTCGCGCGTGCCGATAGCAAGGCGTGCACGGCGTCGCGCTTCGTCAAGCGGAACGCCAGAGGCCGTGAGTTTTTCGACTTGCTCGTCAAAATGGAAACGCAGTTCGTCGTTCAAACCGGATTCGACCGTATCTTTTCTAAACAGCGAACGAAGACGCAGGCGAAGATCAGTCAACATTTGCAGTCTCCCAAAGATGCATTCGAGATCTCACCGTTATTCGTAGCGCAGCGCGACCAAGGGATCGACCTTCATTGCGCGCCGCGCGGGAATGTAGCAAGAGAAGAATCCCACGCCGCAAAGGAAAAGCGCCGTAGCGGCAAAAGTTGGCGCGTCCATCGGACGCACTCCAAAGAGCAAAGCGGCAAGCAGCGGCGTCAGCGGGAGGGAAAGGGCAATGCCAATCAAACATCCGAACACCACAGGCGCCATACCGCTGCGCAGCACGAGTCTTCGGACATCTCGCGGCGACGCGCCCAGCGCCATGCGGATGCCGATTTCAGAGGTGCGCGACTTCACGAGATAAGAAGTGACGCCGTAAATGCCGATGCACGTCAGAAGCAGAGCGAGCCCGGCGAGAGCGCCGGAAAGGAAGGTGATAAAGCGCGTTTGCGAACGCGCCTCCGCCACCAGTTCAGACAACGGAATGAAACGCGTGACCGCAACGGTCTTGTTTAGTTTGGAAATTTGACCGCGGATAGGCGCGATGAGGCTTGGAAGCGGCGCTGACGCACGAAGCACGAAGGACACCGGCCGCGGAGCCAATTGATAAGGCTCGTAAACCTGCGGGCGGACCATCACCGTCAGCGAATGATACTGAACGTGATGGACAACACCGACCACTACGCCCCAATCGTCCTGAAACTTATACCAGCCGGCCGGAGAATCAGAGATGTGCAGCCGCTTGCCAAGGGCATCCTGCCCGGGCCATGCGCTCTTGGCGAGAGCGTCATCGACGATGATCACATGTTGGTGAGAGGCATCGTCCGTGTCGGTGAAATCGCGGCCTTCGATCATCGTGGCGCCGATGGTTTTGAAATAGCCGGGAAGTATCGAGCGATAGTCGGCCATAGCAGTATTCTGCTGCTCGGACGAAGCGCCTTCGGGCCAGTAGTATTCGTACCAGTTTCCGGGGCCGCCGTTATCGAGTGGTACGTGGGACACCACAGAGACCGATTGCACGCCGGAAAAGGCCGAGAGATTTTGCTGCAGTTGGTGAAGGAAAGGATAGTCGCCGCCAAGTGTGGTGAAGCTCAGAACATTCGCGGGCTGAAAGCCGGGATCGACGTGCAGCACGCTGACGAACGTGCGAACCAGCAGGCCTGTGCCGGTCAGAAGAGCAAAACTCACGGCCACTTCGCAGAGGATGAGCGCAACCTTTGAGCCCTGCTTGGGGGAGAATCGACCGTCTCCCGTGCTTTTGAGGCCGGTAGTCAGGTCGAGCCGCGTTGTCGCTAGGGCGGGAGCAACACCAAAGACAATTCCCGTGAGCAGCGCAACAATGAATGTGAACGCCAAGGCCACAGCGTCCAAACGGATTGTGCCAAGGTGCAACAAAGATTGCGGACGAAGCGCAAGAAGCCCTTGAAGTGCCGCCCACCCCACGAAAACGGCAGCCATACCGCCGAAAAATGCGAGCATGATGCTCTCAGTGAGGAGTTGTCGGACCAGACGGCCGCGGCTTGCGCCGAGAGCAGCACGAACGGTGGTTTCGCGTTGACGACTGCCCGCGCGCGCGAGCAGAAGATTCGCGACATTGGCGCAAGCGATCAGCAGGACGAAACCCACGCCGCCAAAAAGGATCACCAGCACGCTACGAACGTTGCGCACGTCGTCTTGCTGAAAAGGAATGACCTGCAGGCTGTAATTCTGCGCATTGTAACTCTTAACGGTCGCCCGCAATTGCCCGGCGATGACATCCAATTCCGATTGGGCCTGAGCGATAGTCGCGCCGGAACGCAGACGCCCGACCAGGTGAAGGAATGCCGGGCCCCCCGGAGTGAATTTGCTGCCCGAGAGCAGTATGTAAACATCGGGAGTTTCGGGGACGCTGGCGTCATCAGGAAATATCAAACGAAAATCCTGGGGCAGCACGCCGAGGATCGTCAGCGAATTGTCGCCAATGTGCAGCGGCTTACCGATGATGCTGCGGTCCGCGTCGAATTTTCGGCGCCAAAGGCCGTAGGAAATGACGATCGAGAGGGAAGAACGTTGCGCTGCATCTTGTTGAACGAAAAAGCGCCCGAGAGCGGGCCGGTTGCAGATCAGGGGAAGGAAGTCAGCAGTTACCTCGGCTAGCTTGATCCCTTCCGGCTGCGGATCGGAAGTGCCAACGATTGTCGCGTTCGTCACCCAGATGCCGCCGATCTGTTTAAACAGTCGCGAGTGCTGACGCATCTGCTCGAAAGCGTAACCGGACGAGGGAGCGCGGTGCTCGTTGCCGAAACTGGACAAGACAATCGCGAGGCGATTCGCATCGGGATACGGAAGCGGCTTGAGCAAAATGGCGTCGACGACGCTGAAGATAGCGGTATTCGCTCCGATGCCGAGTGCGAGAGTGAGAACGGCGACGGCGGTGAAGCCGGGAGATTTGCGCAGCATGCGAAGCGCGAAGCGAATATCTTGCAACAGGCTTTCGACAAAGCGAACGCCGGTCGCGTCGCGGAATTCTTCGTGAATTTGGTCGCGCGTACCGATCGCAAGCCGCGCGCGACGGCGCGCTTCGTCGAGCGGAACGCCGGAGGCGGTGAGTTTTTGTACTTGCTGATCGAAGTGGAAGCGCAGCTCGTCGGAGAGTTCGGAGCCGACGGAGTCGCGATGAAAAAAAGAACGAAGTCGCAATCGCAGATCATTCAGCATGAAAGCCCTCCTGCAAAACTGGCGCGACGAAGCTGCGTTCTCGCGTTGCTACTGCGCCGTGTCTAAAATCTGAGCCACTGCTGTCGTGAGTTTCTCCCACGCCGATGTTTCCGCTTCGAGCTGCTTGCGGCCCCGCGCCGTGAGTTCGTAGTACTTCGCGCGGCGATTGTTGTCGGAGGCTCCCCACCGCGACTTAATCCAGCCGCGGCGTTCGAGCCGGTGCAGCGCCGGATAAAGCGATCCCTGCTGCACGAGCAGGACTTTGCTGGAAATCTGATGGATGCGTTCGGAAATCGCCCAGCCGTGCTGTGGCTCAAGAGCGAGAGTGCGGAGGATCAACAAATCCAACGTGCCTTGCGGCAGTTCCAAATAATTCGCGGGCATATTTCGTTTTCTCTCCCCTGTTACTTCGACAGGAGGGTACTCTTGTTCTTGTAGAAGCGCAAGGGGAAAAGTCGCGGCGAGCGCTGAATGGCTAGGTGGTCTCGGCGGGATAGTTGAAGAAAAGCTGATTGCCGTCGGGATCGTTGACCACCAGGAGCCGGTAGCCCCACGAACCGTCCTTGACCGGAACGCCGTTAGCCTCAAGTTCCACGCGCAGCGCATCCAATGCGGCGGTCGCAGCTTCGTGCGTCGGCGGCTCGACGTTCAGGGAGATAAAGATCAGTCCATGGCCAATCTTCTCTGGCCCGAAAGCGGGCGGGATTGCCGCGAAAAAACTGCGTGTCGGCCAGAAGCAGCGCGCAGCCCCGCCGGTCAACCTGTGCGATGTGCGCTTTGCCGTCCTCGTCGTAGCGCCAAGGGCTCGTGAAGCCGAGGCGATTAATGTAAAAGCGAAGCGAGGCCTCAACGTCGGTGACATGCAGCACGGGGCGTGCGAACCAGTCGGTCATTGGCTCTCTATCCTCGAACGGCTACTTCCCGAGAGCCTACCCGCACTCTTGTAGAAGCACAAAGGGAAAGAGAGATGAGAGGTAACTTAGCGCCGGTAAATTATCTTGCGGTGAAACAGCGGATGGACCCGCCCAACAGCTCCGCCAATCGCCATGCCCGCGAGGCCGAAAATCAACGCGCCCGCGCCACGCGCGCTGTCGAAACGCGCGGCTCCAATCCCCGCACCAACGGCGCCTCCAATGCCGGCACCAATGAAATGGTTTGTGCCCTCACTGTGCTCCAGCCGAACTTCCCGGATCGTCGTGCGCTTGAAAATGTATTCTGACGGCGGTGACGGCAAAGGATAAGGGTACGGGCCAGGATGAGGCCATTGAGGCGTCCTCAGAAATCCCGGCTCAAACGGTTCACAAAAAAGCTCATCGTCGGTTGCGCGCTCGAAGTAACACAACAGGTGAACCGAATGCTGCGGTTTTACGGAGATGGCCGTGCCGCCATTCAGATTTTCGACAGCCTGCCAGTCGCCTTTGGAAGACGGTTTCCTAGCGTGTGCCGCTGGCACGGGGGCTGCGAACAACAGAAGAGAAGTGATGGCTTGTAGTTTTCGCATGACGGCATATTAGGCGCGGGCCCGGTGCATGCGATGGCGAAGTGTTGCACTTCCGCGAGTGTCACAACGAGGACGAGAGGGGATTGCCGACGAATTCCTCGTATTGTTTTAGCTCGGTGAGCGAAGCGTCGGAGAGTAGAGGAAACACGATGGGACGCATCGATTTCGGGAGAGCGGCCGCCGTGGCGGAATCGCAGATGACGGCAGCGACTTCGCTCAAACCGCGGCTCCAGTGCGGCTTCCGCGCGTCGCGGAAGATGAGCGCGTCCTTGTCGAAGCCAGCGGCGAGAAGCATCGTGCGGGCCGACTTTAGAAAGTTTGGCCAGCCAGACACAATGGCGACGAGCGCTCCGGAAGGAGACGGCAGCCATTTGGAAAGCGACGATGGAACGGAGCGGATGGTGAGGACGATCAGGTCGCGTGCGGATGGGAAAGCCTGACGGACGGCGGCCCCATTGCGGGCTAGGATCACAAGAATAGCGCCGTCAATCGCCGCAGGTAACTCCGAAGGTCGCATGCCACAGGTCTTGACCGGCGAAGTGAGAGCTTGTTCCATTTCAAGCGCGACGATGCGCCGGAGGTCTTCATCGGCGTCAATAAAAAGAAAATGATCGGGCGGCTGGAGCTCGAGCCAGTATTGCAGGCGCGAACGGAGCGCGGCGAGAGGCGTGTTCAGTTTACGGGCTGCGCGGAAAAGATTGACAATAAGCTGGTCAAGAGCAACTTCGGATGTAGGAAGGGCGTTGGGCGTGGACTCGCGAACGTAGATGCCACTGCCTCTGCGAAATTCGACCCAAAGATCGCGTTCGAGCTGCCGGTAACCGGCGCTGATGGTGTTGGGATGAACACGAAAGCGGCGTGCAAGTTCTCGCGTGCTGGGCAGCCGTTCGCCAGGCGCCAGATCGTTACACAGAATGCCGAGAATGATTTGTGTGACGAGCTGCTCGCGAAGACTGACTTCCGTGCCACGCGCAAACCAGAGTTGCATGGCGGGATATGTTACGCTCCGCCCGCAGGCCGGGCAACGTTGCGAGAGTGTGCCGCAAAGAAAAATCTCTGCTAGAATGCGTGCGAAGTCTTGCGAGCGCATCCACGCAAAAACGGGGCGACGCGAATTGCGCGTGGCATGCATGGCGTGTGCGCGGCACGTTCGATAAGTGAAGGCCAAATCTGAGAGGACATACGGGTGACCGCGTCGAATATGGCGACGAATGCGCAGGCAACGGCGAAAGAACCGGTCTACCGGCGAATCGTGTTGAAGCTGAGCGGCGAATCATTGCAAGGGCCGTTGAGTGCGGGGATTCATGCCGAAACGGTCGCGGGGATCGCGCGCGAGCTGAACGGAGTGAACTTGCTCGGCGTGCAGACGGCTATCATGGTCGGCGGCGGAAATATTTTTCGGGGCGGCCGGCAAAAAAGCTTTTCGATAGACCGCGCGACGGGCGATTACATGGGGATGCTGGCGACGGTCATCAATGGACTGGCGTTGCAGGACGCGCTCGAAAAAGTGGGCTGCCACACGCGTCTGATGAGCGCGATTGAGATGCATCAGGTGGCGGAGCCGTTCATTCGCAGGCGCGCGACGCGGCACCTGGAGAAAGGGCGCATTGTGATTTTCGCCGCGGGGACCGGGAATCCGTATTTTTCAACGGATACGGCGGCTGCGCTGCGCGCGATGGAAATCAAGGCGGAAGTGATTATGAAGGCGACGCGCGTCGACGGTGTGTACGATGCGGACCCGGAAAAAGTGCCGGATGCGAAAATGTTCGACAAGATCACTTATATGGACGTGATCAAGAAGGGCTTGTCGGTGATGGATTCGACGGCGATTTCGTTGTGCATGGACAACAAAATGCCGATCCGAATTTTCAACATGAACGTGGCGGGGAATTTGCAGCGCGTGGTGATGGGGGAGAATGTCGGTTCGATGGTCACAGCATGAATTCGACGAAACTGAGGCGGTGAAATGACAACGGTAGCGAACACGAAAGATGCTTTGGCGCAGGCGAAGACGCGCATGGAAAAAGCGGTCGAGGATTTTCGCAAGGACCTGGCGGCGGTGCGCACCGGGCGCGCGAACACGGCGCTACTCGACAACATTCGCGTGGATTATCACGGAACGCCTATGCCCATCAACCAATTGGGAACAATGTCCGTGCCGGACCCAAGCATGATTATGATTTCGCCGTGGGACCCGACGGCCGTGCCGCTGATTGACAAAGCGATACGGACGTCTGATCTGGGACTGAATCCGACGAGTGATGGAAAAGTTTTGCGCGTGCCGATTCCCGCCCTTACGGAAGAACGGCGCAAGGATTTGGTGAAGATGATTCACAAGGTTCTGGAGAATCACCGCACGGCGGTACGGAATGTCCGGCGCGACATCAAGGAGCACGTCGAGAAGCTCGAAAAAGAAAAGAAAATCAGCGAAGACGACAAGAAGCGCGCATTGGACGAGCTGGAAAAGTTGACCCACGCGGAAACGAAAAAGGTCGAAGATTTATCCGCCGCAAAAGAAAAAGAAGTGCTGGAGATTAAGTAGCGAAGCGGTTGTTATTGTGGAAAAACAAATCCGCGAGCGGTCAAAGTTCGCAGAAATTCCTCAACCTGATCCTGATTCACCCAGCTCGCCAGAACGATCCACTTGGGCCGTCGGTTTGCCGTCGCTTGGTCACGGAGTTCGAACTTCAGGACGGGCGTGAAGCTGTGAGACAGATTGCCAAATCCGAGATTGGCGACGTCGCCCAAGCGGAATCGTTTCGTTGCTGCTATGCCGAGAAAAGAGGAACGAAGCTGTAATTCAGTTGGTGTGAGCAGCACCGTTCGTCGGCGCAAAGATAGAATGAACAGAAGGGCTCCCAGGCTCACCATCAATCCGCAGACGAGCGCAGCAAGAAGAGCGACAGCGCCGAAACCCTCCACAAGAGTAAAGAGTCTGAACGCCCCAAGACCCCAGACAGCAATCCACAAAAGCGAAAATGCCGGTCCTTTCCAACTGAAGTTCGTCATTGTGACTTGAACGCCGTCGGATGTGTCGTGTACGTCGTATTTGAACGACACGCTTCACCGTCTGCGCCGCAGTGATTTGAGCGCGGCAAGGAGCGCGGATACGCGCCGGGCGTCGGCGGAGCGCGCGCCGAAGCGAGCAGATTGATAAAGCTGCGTGAGTTCGGCGACGGGTCCGGCGAATTCCGGCACGCGAATCGAGGCAGCGAATTCGAGAGGCGTTTGCGCCGGAGACTTGCGCCAGCCGCGGCGTTCCAGCAGGCGAAGCATCTGGCGATATTCGAAGGCGGCGAGTTCAGAGGGCAATTGCCCTTCGCGGCGAGCGCGCAGTTTCCAGCGAACGACGAAGAAGCCGCCGAGCGCGCGTCCGCGGAAATAAATCAGCAGCGCCAGCAGAAAAATAAGTGCACCCGGAAGAGAATAACGCGAGGCCGAAAGGCGCGCTTGCCAGACTTTCAACGTGTTCTCGGCGCGGCGGCGCTTCTCCTGGTAGTAGTTGGAAATCCGCTGTGACCAGGAAACCGATGAGTCGCGTACTCCACGCGCGAGCGAAAGCTGGTGCGTAAAATCGTAGTTGATGACCCACTCATTCCAACTGAACTGAAACCAATCCCAGTACATCCCCATGCGAGCGAACATGCTGCTCGGCTTGGCTTCGCCCGGCGGTGTGGGATCGAAAGTGATCCAGCCATATTGCGGGAAATAAACCTCCACCCAGCTGTGCGCGTCGCTCGCGCGGATGATGTAGTCCTTCGCCAAGTCGTTGAACTCGCCCGGAAGAAAGCCAGTGACGTAGCGCGCGGGAACGCCGAGCGTGCGCAGCATCACCACCATCGCCGATGCAAAATACTCACAGTGGCCGGCGCGCTTAGTGAAAAGAAAATACGCCAGCGGGTCGGGCTTGTTCATGTCCGAGAGGTCGAGCGTGTACCGGAAACTGGTGTGGAAGTAGCGCTCGAGGTCGGCGGCCTTGTCGTAAGGCGTTGCGTCGTGCGCGGTGATTGTTTGGGCGAGTTGCTGGATTCGAGGATCAAGCTGCGGAAGCTGCAAATATGTATCGCGAATTTCCTGTGGGTAGTCAGTAGTGTCAGCCCGGAGTTTTGGCGGCGCCACAAACGGGACCTGCGACACCGCGTCGTAGTGCGAAGCAGCGCCGGAACGGAGCGGATTAAGAACAGCGCCGGTGTCGTCGAGGATCAAATAATTGTGCGGCTCACGCGCGAAACGCGACTCGACGCCGAAATGGCCCCACACGCTGAGCGGGTGTGCCGCGAAAAAAAGAGCGTCTGTTTCGACGGGCTCCATGAGAACCGTGTACCGCAAGAGAAAATACGAATTCGGCGGCAGCGATTCTTTTCCGAGCGGATATGCGCCCGAAGGGTAGGGAAAGACAACGCGCTGGTGAGGCGCTGGAGTGAACCAGCGCTTGCCGTCGAAATCCGTGAGTATGCCGCCGCGCCAGTGGATTTCCTGCGCGCGACTCGGATCGCCATCGATGCGAACGCGCATCACGACGGCGGTGTTCTGCTTGATTTCGCCGATTTCGCCGAGCGTAACATTGTCCGTGAAGCCGGTCATCAGCGTGGGATGCAGGTTGAGAGTGCTCAAATATCCGGCGGTGAAGCGCGGGATGACCAGGAAAATCACGCCGCCGATGACCAGCGCGCTGGCCGCGACGAGGCCGGAAGTGAGCGCGAGCGCCCGATTGAGGCGTCTCGCGACGGCGCTCTCGGGCGCAAACGATGGAAATGCCGCGCCCTCCGAACTGCGCCGAATCTCGAGTCCGACAAAGCTGGAAACGGCAAGCAGCAGAAACACTGCGAGCGCGCCAAGGAAAAGGGTGTCCACGGTGAGTATGGCGGACGCGAGCATCGCCGTGAACGCGAGCAACGCGAGGAACACGCTGTCGCGAATCGTCCGCATCGAGTAGAGGCGGACGATCGTTGCGAAAAGCAGGACGTGCACGGAAGCCAGCAGGCCTGCGTACAGCATCGGATTCGGCGAACCGGCGGCGAGGCCGCGCGAAAAGATCCACAGATCGAGCGGGAAAAATAAAAAGTACGCGAGGACGAGCGTCGTCGCCGTGCGTGGCGAGATCTCAGGACCACGGCCGCGCACCAGGCGTATGGCTTTGTAGGCCAGCGCGGCGGGTGCAAGAATATCGCAGACCAGATCCAGCTTGCGCGTTGCGACAAGCGTAAGCACGCTCGTTGCAACCAGCAAAAAAAGCGAAACTTCGAAATAACGCTGGATGACAGGCAGCCGGTCAGCAGGCGACGGTGACGGCGTGAGGGCGTGAGTATGCGCCATTCAGCAATTTTAACATTCTGCTGAAGCGCAGCGGGCGGCGAGGGGCGAAGGCGTTACCCTGGCCCTTTAGAAACGCCTGCAAGAGCCACCCGCGCGATTTTTTGCGTTGCGCTTGAAACGGGAAGCGAGGACAGATTCGCGAGAGGCACGGCTCGGCATGCGGGAATGTCAGGCAATTTATCCACGCGCGCGAGAAACGGCAGCAGCGCGAGCCGCCGGTACGTAACCGTGTGCGAAGCTGCCGGAAGCGGAACGAGCGAATGCGGCGCGAAATCGAGGGAATGGAAATTGCTCCGCAAGTACGAAGAGATTTCGTCAGGGGTGCTGCCATTATTCGATTTAAGCGCCACAGCGGGGAATTGCCACAAGCCGGAAAAGATTGCCAGATCGTGTGCGCCGGGAGTTTTTGTGAGCAACGTGCGTCCGCGCGGATCGACAAAAACAGCCGCGCCGATTCGCACGCTTGCGGATGCGCGTTTTCGCCGAGGCGCGGGCAAACAGTGCGCGATGCCGAGAGCGTGAGCCTTGCAATTTCGCGCCAGAGGGCAGCGTGCGCACTGCGGCGTACGCGGAGTGCAAATCGTTTCGCCCAGCTCCATCAATCCTTGGTTCCAGTCGCCGGCAGATTTCGGCGGCAGGAGTTCCTGCGCAGCTGCTGCAAGGCGTTTCCAAGTTCTTGGCGCGCGCAAGTCTCCGCGAATCGCGAACAGCCGCGCAAGAACGCGCGCCACGTTTCCATCGAGCGCGGCGAGAGGAACGCCGAACGCGATGCTGAGTATCGCAGCGGCGGTGTAATTGCCGATGCCGGGCAGCGCGAGAGCAGCGTCGATTTTCAAAGGGAAGCGCGCGTTGTGATTCGCCACGATTTGCTTTGCCGCGCGATGCAAATTGCGTGCGCGGCTGTAATAGCCAAGTCCCGCCCAGTATTTCAAAACCTCTGATTCGCGCGCACGCGCCAGCTGCATAACAGAAGGGAATCGCGCCAGAAAGCGTTCGTAATACGGAAGCACGGTAGCGATGCGCGTTTGCTGCAGCATGATTTCTGCAAGCCAGATGCGGTACGGATCGCGGCTGCGGCGCCATGGAAGGTCGCGGCGATTCACGCGATACCACGCAAGAAGGCTTCGGCGCAGCGGCACAAGTTGATGCGGCGCGAGTTGGCGAGGTGCGAGCGTCACAGCAGCTTTCATGTTCGTGGCATTGTCGCACAACGGCGCCGGCAGCGCTTCGCTGGTCAAAACAAAATGCGCGGCGTAGAATCCGATTGCGACGCGGCCAGATTCGGATAAGCGCTAACTGACTCTCCACGAGAGGAACTTTATGAAACGCATCGCACTGACCTTGAGTTTGATTCTCTTCTGCGCGCCACTCGCTGCGGCGCAGGATTGGGCGCAGGCGAAACTTCAGAAATCGCCGCGCCACGGCGAATGGGTCACGGTGAAGCACGGCGACCGAGCCGTCCAGACCTTCGTTGTGTATCCCGAATCCGCGAACAAAACGCCCGTCGTGCTGATCATCCACGAAATTTTCGGCCTGACCGATTGGGCGCAGGAGCTTGCGGACGAAGTTGCTGCTGCGGGCTACATCGCCGTCGCGCCCGATTTGCTCTCCGGCATGGGACCGAATGGCGGACGCACGAAAGATTTTCCGCAGGGCGCGGCCACCGAAGCGGTGAGTCATTTGAACCCGGACCAGATCACCGCTGACCTGAATGCCGTCGCCGATTACGCGCTGAAAATTCCCGCAGCGAACGGGAAACTTTTCGTTGCGGGATTCTGCTGGGGCGGAGGGCAAAGTTTCCGCTTCGCGACGAATCGCTCGGACCTCGCAGCGGCGTTTGTGTTCTATGGCGTGCCGCCCACGGCCGACGCGATGGCGCACATCAACGCTCCGGTGTACGGTTTCTACGCCGGCAATGACGCGCGCATCGGCGCAACAGTCCCAGCGACGATCGAGCAAATGAACGCCGCAGGAAAAACATACGAGCCTGTCACATACGACGGCGCAGGTCACGGCTTCATGCGCGCCGGCGAAGCACCCGACGCAACACCCGCAAACGCCAAAGCCCGCGACGACGCCTGGGCCCGCTGGAAAAAACTCCTGGCTGAGCACTAAATGTTAAGAAGACGGCCAAAGTCGTCCCTAGGGGAGTTGAATTATGGTCTTATTGCAATTTGTGACTCTAACGGCCTTTTTGCTTGTCGCCCCGGCGACTCAGAAATCTAAGCGGGCCATCTCTTCCAAGGACCCTTGTGCGACGGCGATGACACAGGCAGACCTTAATGAATGTTGGGCGCAACAATACAAAAAAGCTGATGCGCACTTGAATTCAATTTACAAAACACTGTTGGAACTAATGAAAAACGATCTTGTCAGAGATGGGAAACTGAATAACGCCGACATGGTGAAGTTCGATGAGACGGCGTTGCTGGACCTAAAGAGAACTGAGCGGCTTTGGATTCGTTATCGCGACAGTGCGTGCAAACAGCAGATCGGTAGCGGAAGTATGGCACCAATGACGGGAGCAATATGTTTGATGGATGTCACAAATGATCGAATCCGAGAAATCAAAGATGCGTACGAGACACCAGATAGAAAACTCGAATAGCCAGAGAATTGTAGGGCCCTACAGCGAATCGAGGAAGATAAAATAGGAGGACGACCAGAGCGAGGTGGGAATCGAGCCGTGCGGCTGGCTGGTGATGACGATTTTGAAGATTTCGTGGAATGGAACCAGCGATTCGAGGAACGCCGCGCCGGAACGTTCGGTGTCCGGCTGGATGTAAGCAAGCTCGCGCAGCACGTCGTAAATGATTTCGCCAGCGCTGGTCATCGGCGTAGTCATGCGCGGCGTGGAGAATTGCATTACGGCGCGCACTTCGAAGAAATGCCATGCGATGCAGGCCGCGAGCGAAACGGCATGCTCGAATTTCTCCCGCTGCTTTTCAGATTCCGCATCCGAATCAGTGTGAGATAGAGACGGATCCAAAGCGAGGATCAGGCGGCGCTCGTCTTCGCGCGCAAATTCGCGGATTTTCAGCGCGCCGGATTTTGCAGAAGCCTTCCAATCGACGAAGCGCACGCTATCGGTCGTGACGTAGTCGCGGATCGAGTGCAAATCGTATCCGCGGCCGCGATGCATGCTTTCGATTTCTCCGGAGAGCAGCGGAAGAATTTCGTAAAACTCGCCCGTAGGCTCGACGCGCGGATAAACGACCAATTCCATCTCCGAATCGACGCGCCGAGTTTTTTCCAGAAAACCGAACGGAAATTTCGTGCGAATGCCGAAGGCGCTCTGCCGGTAAACGCCGCGGTGCGGAAAAACAAGTTCGACGTTCTGGCGCGCGGAACTTTCGTGCGGAATGTAGGGAAAATAAACAGGGCGCGTCAGGATTTGCGAATCGCCTTTCTCGCCGACGCCGACCACGCGAAGCGAAAATGACGGCGTCATGTCTTTTTCGTTGCCAACTTCGACTGACGCAAGAATCGGCTGCTCCGCAAAAACGTGCTCCGGCAAATCGATTTGCAGCTGCAAACCCGTAAGCACTACGCGCGACATCACTCCAGAGACAAGAATTCCCGCCAGCAAGCAGGAGAGAATCATGAATAGCAGATTGTTTCCTGTGTTCATGGCCGCGAGAATCACCACACCCACAGCAGCGAGGTAAATGGCGCCTTCGCGCGTCAGGCGGTAGTCAACTTGATAGAGAAGCCAGCGAAGGCTCGTGCGGCGCGCCATCTTTGGGACAATGGTGATAGAAACCCACGCGGCGAGCGCGAGCGCGAGAAGAGCGGAGAGTCCCGCGAAGAGGCCGCGGCCAGTTTGCGCCAGAGCCGCGGAGTACAGCGCGAGCAAGAGCGCCAACGCAAGCACGCTGATTGCTGCCGCGAAGTTGCGCCAGCCGGGGCGGTCGCGACCACGCCACAGATTCGCGATCTTCGCAAAAGCTGCCATGGTGTTCTAGAGGGGAACGCGGGTCGTGTCGATAATGTCGGAAAGAATTGCTTCAGCTTGCTCGGATTTCTTGCGCGTGGATGTATAGCGCGAGCTTACGACGATGCGATGCGAGAAAACCGGAAGCAGGAGCTGTTTGAAATCGTCGGGCAAACAATAGTCGCGGCCTTCCAAAAACGCGCGGGCTTGCGCGCCACGCTGCAGCAGTACCGTGCCGCGCGGGCTGACTCCGAGACTCAGCTGTTCCGATTGACGCGTACGCTCTGCGATTTCCAGAATGTAGTCCAGAAGACTTTCGTCGACACGAACTCGCGTGACGGCTTCTTGCATGGAAACAACTTCGGCGGCGTCCATCACCGGCGGAACTTCGTCAATTCCTGCAGAGCCATTGTTGCGAAGGATTTGTTTTTCGCTTTCGCGCGCCGGATAGCCCATTCGAATGCGCATTAGAAAGCGATCGAGCTGCGATTCGGGCAAAGGATAAGTGCCGTGATGTTCGATGGGATTCTGAGTTGCGATCACCAGAAAAGGTTGCGGCAGCGGATGAGTGCGATTATCCACCGTGACTTGCGCTTCGTTCATCGCTTCGAGCAAAGCGGATTGCGTCTTCGGAGTTGTGCGGTTGATTTCGTCCGCGAGAACAATATTCGCGAAGAGCGGTCCCGGTTTGAAATCAAAAGTTTCGAGCGCCGGATTGAATACACTGATTCCGATCACGTCGCTGGGCAGCATGTCGGAAGTGAATTGCACGCGCTGAAACGAACAGCGAAACGCGCGCGCGAGCGTGTGCGCCAAAGTTGTTTTGCCCGTCCCCGGAACATCCTCGATCAGAAGGTGGCCTTTTGCGAGAAGCGTAATCAGCGCGAGCTGGATCGCTTCTTCCTTGCCCTTGATGACGCGCGCAATGGTTCGCTGTAGTTGCGCGATTTGAGGATTGGTGCCGGTAACCATGGTTTGCATTTCGTCCGTCTTTCTATGCGATAATGCTTCCGCGGGCGATTAGCTCAGTTGGTTAGAGCGTTCCCCTCACACGGGAGAGGTCCAAGGTTCAAGTCCTTGATCGCCCACCATTTCGGCCCCGAAATTCTGAAAGTGAAATTCGCCTGGTGACTGCGCTCGAAGCCGAAAATCCATTCTACCGGAAAAATCCATGATGACAGTCTGGCGTTTTCTGAAGGTGTTCACCCTAGGTACGTGGGTGGGGAGCATGATTTTTTTCGGATTTGTGGCGGGGGTGCTGTTCACCACGCTGAGCAGTCCGGATCAGGCGGGAAATATTGTGGGGCTGCTGATCTGGCGGCTGCACCTGCTCGGCATCATTTGCGCGGTGATTTACATCATTGTGGCGCTGCTTGGGGCGCGTTCATGGCGCGGATTCGTGCAGCCCGCATCGATTTTGGTTGAATTGATGCTGCTGGCGACGCTGTTTTCGCAATTGTGGATTGTGCCGACGATGGGAAATCTGCGGACGCAAATGGGTTCGTACGCGAATACGGCGGCGAACAGCCCGCTGCGGCAGCAGTTCGATCATCTGCACGTGCTTTCGGTGCGGCTGGAGGGATGCGTGCTCATCGCTGGAATTGTGGCGCTGTTCCTGACGGTGTGGCAGGCGGTTCAACGACGAGATTTGCCGGTGGCCGCGACGACGACGAGCACAACTCCTCACACTCCGAGTCACAGAATCACCTAGCCTTTGTTTTTGCTGCGCGCGACTGGATTTCTGCGGCGCGCTTGTGCGGATTTTTCGCCGGAGTCTTTTTGATTTTGCGCGCGTCTTTTCCGGCCAACTGCACGGCCCTCCACATATACCAGGAAGCGACAGTGCGATAGGGGCGCCAGCGCTCGCCGAATTTTGCGAGTTCGCGCGGCTTGGGAATTTGTTTTTTTGCGTAGGTGAGCGCGAAACCTTTTTGCACACCGTAATCGTGAATGGGAAGAACGTCCGGGCGGCCAAGGCGGAAGATCAGGAACATTTCGACGGTCCATGCGCCGATGCCGCGAACGGAAATGAGGCGGTCGACGAGTTCCTGATCGGACATTTTTTCGGCTTCGGCGAGCGAGGGCACGACGCCTTCGATGGTTTTCTGCGCGAGATCGCGCACGGCGGCGATCTTGGCGAAGGAAAGTCCGGCCTTGCGCAAAACGGATTTGCGCGCGCGGAGAATTTCCTGCGGCGTGGGGCAGCGTCCATTTGCGCCGAGAGCTTTTATGCGCGCGAAAATTGTGGCGGCGGCTTTGCCGGAGATGCTCTGGTAGGCGATAGCTTCGAGCAGGGCTTCGTAAGGGCTTTGCATGGCCTCGATGTTGAGGCGAAATTCGATGGATTTTTCGATGAGGCGGGCGAGGCGGGGGTCGTTCTTGGAGAGATGAGCGATGGCGAGCTTGTGGTCGAAGGGCCAGAGATTGGCGGCGGGCGGTATGTCCACGGAGCCGAGGATGGTTGTTGCGGTTGTAGGTGCGGTCATCGGTGTGCCGTTATCCGGGAGCGAATTGCACTATTGTTGTGCATTTTCACCTTGGGAAAAATGCATTTGACTGGCGATTAGAAAAAAAGATGTTGCTGATTGTATGGGAGTTAAGGTGATTTCTAATTCTGGAGGGGTCTGGCGATTAGAGTACTGATACCGAAAACATCGCCCGCCACGGCGGGCAAGCTCGGGACAGGCTAGTGACCCTTTTTCCGTCAGGGCAAGCGAGTGAGCAGGCAAAGGCCAAAGCCCCGGGCGATTTGCGAGTGAGTGGGGAAAGCCCATTTTTAGTCCCGATTAGAAATTCTCATGTGCTGCATTTTCAGCAAGTTGGTTCTCCGCGACTGTGCTTTTGTGTCCCGATTAGAATTCCCCTTTTTCCCCTAAACGAAAAAAGCCGCCCGAGGCGGCCTTGCACTTCTCTTGCGCGAATTGCCTGGCTCTCCAGCCGAAGGGACATGTATACCGGGAAGGAAGATTATTCACTTGACACACCACCTACAATCGGGTAGCCTAGGTTCATGGTTGATAGCTACTACTTGCGGCGCTTTTGTTCTTCGCTCCACTTTCGCCCCCAAGGTTTCGGCTCTTTTTTGCCGCTGGGATTCTCACGGCGCGTGCCGTCTAGCTCTTTGAGCATCCTGTCCATCTCCGCAACCACTTCCGGTGCGAATAGTTCCTCAATCACTTCGCGGTCGGTTTGTTTCTTTCGATTTTTTTTCATAGGAGACTGACCATGCCTACGATTCGTCCTGTCCTTCCGCAATTTGACCTTGTGACCCTTATGACCCGTTTTAACAGCGAAATCAAGTGCCGCGAGTATCTGGAGCGGCTGCGCTGGCCCAATGGCCCTGTTTGCGCGAAGTGCGGCGGGAAGGAGTTCGCCCGCGTGCAAGGGCGCGAAAACATCCTGCGATGCATCGGATGCCAGAGCCAACTGAGCGTCACCGCTGGAACGGTGT
>DATFQU010000107.1:0-14843 GCA_035264005.1 Candidatus Acidiferrales bacterium | reverse complement strand
GAGCGAGCAACGTGCTGCGGCCGCACCGCTAACCCCTTTCCCGCAAACCACTCGAGTGTCATTCTGAGGAGGATGCGACGAGCATCCGACGAAGAATCTGCATTTTCGTTCCGAAATGCGCGAGGAGGTCAGCCTCGTAATTTCCGCTGGTCAGGCGAATCCGCCGGCTCACGGCTTCTTCGGCGCGCCGATTTTCTGCTGCGTTGCGATGTGGAATTTCTGGTAGTCGTAATAATGGTCGATGACGTTCGCGCGAAACGTCTTTAGCAGCAGTATTTTCGCGCCGATGTGTATTTCATCATACGAGGGCAGCCACACTTCGTTGTTGACGCGGGACTGTTCGAACTGAAATGCCGAACCTTTTTGCAAAGTCGCGAGCATTCCGCCGGCAAGTTTTAACGAATTATCGAAACGCGCTTCCAGTCTCGCGACATCCTGTGCCTGCGGATCTACCCAAACCGTACCCACAAGGTCGTAGATAAGTTTTTCGGTCAGTTTTTTTGGCTTGTAATCGGGATTGGGGCCAAAATCGAAGACCACCACGTCCTGCCCGCGAAAACGCTCCCAGCGTGGATTCGTAAATCGCGAAATGCGCAGGAAATCTGAGACGCCAACGTCATCATCGTTCTTTTTGTTTTCGTTCTTCGGCTCGGCCGCTTCTTTCTCGTATCGCGCGGCTTCTTTTTGTATGCGCTCGTCTTCTTTCTGCTGCTCAGCGGCGCTCAGCGGCTTTCCATCCACCTCGATCTTCCGCGCCATTTCATTCCCGTGGAGATAGGAAATCTGGTATAGCGTCGTCGTGCGCTTGGTAGTTTCGTCTTTCCCATTAACGCTGTCTTCTTCCTCCAGCTTCATGCACGCGTAGTCTTTCTGAATTTCATCGATCTGCTTTTGATTTTTGTCTACAGCCGTCAGAAGCGCGGGAATGTCCGGCAGCGGCTTTTTTGAAAGATTGGGAAACTGAAACGAAGACGCATTCACTGCCGTATTGAAGGAAATCCGTTCGACGCTAACCTGAAACGTACGCCCGTTCTGCTGAATGGTCAGCTGAAACGGCTCGCGAATTCCTTGCACCTCGCGATAATCCGCGTAGCCAATCTCTTCTTCGCCGCCGAACGAACCTGCGCTCGTCACTTTGGAAACGGCGCCCGCCGTTTTTTCTTCCGTGACCGGCGCCGCCGCAGCTTCGATGATTTCTTTGACGATAAGATGGCTCTCGCGATCAAAGTAAACGCGGCGTTTCTCGCCGGGCGGAATGGTCAGCTCGATTACATCCGTCGGCTTGCCATCTACGTTCTCAGTCCCCGCGACGCGTGCGTAGATTTTCAGTTTCTTGTAATTCGCGAGCGCAAAATTCAAATAGTGCCCAGTAGCTTCCGCACGCTTTTCCTCCGCGCCGAAAAGCGTGTACAGGTTGCCGCCGCCTTCTTCGCCCCAGCAGGAACTTGCGTTGCACGCTTCCACAGTTTGCTCCGGCCCGAATACGAATTCGCGGTAAAACTCCCCCGGTGCAGCGGTAATTAAAGCGAATTCGCCAGCCTCGGCGCGATTGGACTCGCGTACCGTTCCTTCCCAGTCGGTCGAGCGGACTTTCTGCAACGCTTTCGCGCCGCCAATTGCGCGAACGGATGCGTTGATGATCTTGTCCGCGGACTGCGCGAGGCATAGCGGCGCGGCGACGCACAAAACCATCGCGGCAATCGCGAACACTTTCGCGCGGGCAATGCTGCGCAGAAGTCCCGTGTTCATTTGTGACACCACACTCTGATACGGACGCGAGCGCCGAATAGTTCCCTCACGCTCCGATGCAAGATACAATCCGATCTCGCGCTCACGCCGATTTGTGATGCATTCAAAAGACATTTCCGTTTCCCGCATTGAAAACGAAAAACATCTGCTGCGTTTCCTGTGCGCGAGCCGCGAAGAGATCGCGCAGCGCCAGAAATTATTTCAGCGCCTCACGCAATATTCGTGGCTCGCCAACGACAATCAAATTCTCTTTGAAGCGATTGGCGAATTGCTGGCCACCGCTCCGCAGCAAATTCTGAGTCATCTGCCCGCCGCGCTTACGCGGCGCGGCTTCCCGGACATTTCCTGCGACGCCCTCGCGGAACCCTCAACCATGAATGCCCCAGCGGCGTTTGCGCTGGCCGAAGAGTTGCTGCGCGCATCTCAGTAAGTGCATGACGCAATCAACATTCCGCGATCTTCATGTCGGCCCCGGCTACTACACCCACTGGCATTGAAACTACTTCGTACTGGAATCGCATTTTCCTGAATCGTCATAAATTCAATGTATCGAGCAGATCGCGGGTTCCGCGTGCGGGTTTTGCATGCGTCCGGCTCGCTCCAGTCGCTCTTCGATTTGTCCACACACCCGGAACAGGTTGGGAGCACTGGGGGCAGGCGGCGTTGCGCAAAACGTTTTGGCGAACGTCGTGCCAGGAGCGTTCGATTAAAAGCGCTCCGCAATGCGGACAAATGGTATTGCCGCCGTCGCTGAAAATATTTCCTTCGTAGACGTAGCGGAGGCCAACTTCGCGAGCGATTTTGCGCGCGCGGTGCAAAGTCTCCGGCGGAGTGCGCGGCTTGTCCTGCAATTTGAAAT
This sequence comes from Candidatus Acidiferrales bacterium, assembly GCA_035264005.1. Classification (GTDB taxonomy): domain Bacteria; phylum Acidobacteriota; class Terriglobia; order Acidiferrales; family UBA7541; genus DAHUXN01. The sequence goes on along the minus strand of DATFQU010000107.1, from coordinate 12,235 downwards.
CGGGATGAAACGCGGTGAAGTGCAGAGGAACGTCGGGGCCGAGATGCTCGAGAATCCATTCGGCGAGCTTCTGCGTTTCGGCCTCGTCGTCGTTGAGAGTGGGAATCATCAAGTTGGTGATTTCGAACCAGACGCTGGTTTCTTTTTTCAGATGCACGAGAGTTTCGAGAACCGGTTCGAGATGCGTCAGCGTGATTTTGCCGTAGAAATTTTCGGTAAAGGCTTTCAGGTCGATGTTGGCGGCGTCAACGTGATCGTAAACTTCGTGAAACGCTTCCTCGGTGATGTAGCCGTTCGAAACCATCACGGTATTGAGGCCGCGGGCGTGGGCAACTTTGCAAATGTCGATGACGTATTCGGCCCAAATGGTGGGCTCGTTGTAAGTGAACGCAATCGAGGGGCAGCCATGGTAAATCGCAAGCTCGACGACCTGCTCGGGCTCGACGTGCGTGGAGTGGACCTGGTCGCTGCGCGATTTGGAAATGTCCCAGTTCTGGCAGAAAAAGCAGCCCATGTTGCATCCGGCGGTGCCCATGGAAAACACTTTTGTGCCGGGAAGAAAATGATTGAGCGGCTTTTTTTCGATGGGATCGATTTGAATGGCGGCAGGAGAGGCGTAGCCGAGGCTGTAGAGTTTGCCGTCACGATTTACGCGAATGAAGCAGAACCCGGCCTGTCCTTCTCCGATGTGGCAGTGACGCGGACAGAGGTAACAGTGGACTTTGCCGTTCGCGTCGGTTTCCCACCAGCGTGCTTCGTGGAGGGATTCGGCGTTGCCAATGATCTGCAAGTCCTGCACGAATTCCGTTCCTTTCGCTAATTATACTCCGCTTCGCGGCGGCGTTTTGAGCGGCGATGGGCGACTGAGGACGCGCGCGATTTTACCTTGGGAAAATCATCGAACTCTATCGATTAGAAGTGACCTCCTGCTTTTGTTTTGAAGGAGTTGCAGCAACTTCTAATTTTTCATAGGTCTGTCGATTAGAAAGCATTTTCAGGGAGGGTCTGCGAGCGGGTTTGCGTGAAGTAGTGGCCGGCGGATTGGCGGATTGGGCGGGCGGCTGGGTGGCGGAGATGGCGACGTGAGTGGTGGGCGGCTCGACCCACTGGCCACGGTCGTTCAGACAAGCGCAGGTGCGAACGGCACGAAGAAGGGCTGAGGCGGTGGGCGTCTCGATGAAGTTGACGTCTTCCAAGACTTTCTCGACGACCGTGCGAAGGTTTTCGCGGCGGCGAACGTCGAGACCAGTAGCGCGGGCGTGGCGGTAGAGAGTGGTTTCGCCGGTCAAGCCATAGTGTCTTTCGATCCAGCCGGCCTTGTTCCAATCGACGAAGGCGGCTTCGATGGCTTCGTTCGGAGTGATGACAGATCTGGCATTTGCGGGAGTGGCGTTCCGAATTGGGAGAGGGGCGATTGGGATTGCGCTTCGGCCGAGGGGCTGGTTGTGCGACGGGAAGCTGTGCGGGTTGAGGTGCGAGTTGGGAGCCAACTTTGGCTAGAGCGTTGTTCAATTTGGTTGCGAGGGCAGAGGCGTAGAGTTCTTCGGCGGACTGAGGCGCCATGGTGGTTCTCCTTGGATTGAGTTGATTTGTAAGTGGATACCTGAGGCGGAAGGGCGAGGTTAAAACGTTTGCCCTAGGCCATGAAGCAAGCCACAATACTAGTGCATGTATACTATAGAGTTAAGGGAATGTCAAGGAAAAACTGGGGGATGGCCTGTAAGTTCTGCGGAATCAATTTGATTGAGGGTTCTTTAAAAGCGAGAACCCACGACTGAAAAACAGTGGTCAGCGGTGGTCAGGGAGCGATATTGCCTTCAGGGGCTGAAGCCCCTTTGAAACAGGCGTTTACGTGGGAGCTGAAGCTCCCACCTCCTAAGATGGCGGGTAAAACGGCCCAAGGGTTCTGAGACGTGATGTTCAGCATAGAGTTAGTCGGAGAAGGCGAGGTAGCCGGGGACGATAAGACTGACAACGGGAATGAGCGTCAACAGGCCCCACCAAGAGGGCTTGTCGCGAGCTTCGGCCATGCGCATCCAGAGAATGACGAGAACGACGATATTCGCGAGGGGCACGAGCATCCAGAAGAACCACCAGAGCGGCTTCTTGGCGATCGCGCAAATCAGAAAGAGATTGGCAATGGGAATCCAGGCGAACCAGTCGTTGGGCGTGTCGGTACGGCGGGCGATGACTTGGACCGAGAACGAAAGGTAGCCCCAAAGCGCCATGAGGACCATGATTAGAACGGTTTCCTGGCCGATCGTCATGATAGATCTCCTTTTGCGTTCGCCACGAGAGCACGGTGACGGCTCGACGAAAGGCGCGTACCGCTGGCTGATCTGCGCTGATGCTTCTGGCCTGTTTTTGACCCGTTAAGTGGCAACCTGATTCGGATAATGCGTTGGTATGAGTGTAACGGATGGCGAGAGGAGGACAAGCAGAGGCGGAGGAAAATTTGCCGTTTGAGTTACGGTGCGGGCGAGACTTCTTGAACCCTGAATTGTCGGTCTGTATACTGCGCGGCACATACTTCATCATCTAACCGTTCTAGGGAGGTCTTCATGAAGCTCAACTTAGGTGCGTCCTTCCTGGCTGGAATCATTTTGCTGAGCGCGGGACTCGTGAAGACCCTCTCCGCGCAGCAGGGGATTTCAAATCTCGACCGCGATCGCGCGGAAAGCATGCTGCGGACAATTCGCGATGAAGTGAAAAAGCACTATTACGACGCCTCTTACCACGGCATTGATCTCGATGGGCGCTATGAGGAGTACCAAAACAGGATCAAGGAAGCCAAGAGTCTGGATGCCGCATTTACAGCCATAGCCGCATACCTGGAGCCGTTACACGACTCGCATACCTATTTCCTTCCGCCTTCGCGACCCGCTCGGTTCGACTATGGATTCCGCATGCAGATGATCGGTGACCTGCCCTACATAGTAGAAGTGCGCCCCGGCTCCGACGCGGCAACAAAACTCCATCCCGGCGACCAGATTCTAAAGTTGGGCCGTTTCGCCGTGAACCGAAAGGACTACTCGGATCTCAACTATTTTATTTATCAACTCGCTCCCCAGGGCGGCATCGCCCTGGACTTGAGTGACCCAGCGGGGAAAGAGCGACACGAGGAAGTAAAAACAAAATTCATTGTGGGCAAGCGGATGCTGGACCTGACGCTGATGAATGGAGGGATAGACATTTTCAATATAATCCAACAAGAGGAAGCTGCGGTACATCTCTTGCGCCAACGCCAGGCTGAACAAGACGGCACGATGATCTGGAAGTTGCCCGAATTCGACCTGTCGGATCATGACGTGGATCAGATGATGGATAAAGCGCGGAAACATTCGACACTGATCTTGGATTTGCGCGGTAATCCCGGGGGACGTGTCCCGACGCTGGAACGCATGGTCGGCGATGTGATGCCTCGCGACGTCACAATTTCGACCCGTGTGTCGCGAAAGCCAGAAAAGCCCCAGATAGCCAAGACGCGAGGGAAGGACGCTTTCATCGGCAAGCTCATTGTTCTGGTCGACAGCGGCTCCGCTTCGGCCGCGGAGCTTTTTGCGCGAACAATCCAGCTTGAGCATCGTGGGACCGTCGTCGGTGATCGAACCGCCGGGGCTGTGATGGAGTCACTGTTCTATCCCGAACACATGGGTCAGGACATCGAGGTTTTCTACGGCATTGCGATCACGGATGCGACCCTCATCATGGCCGATGGCAAGAGTCTCGAAGGAGAAGGAGTAACGCCCGATGTGACTGTGTTGCCGACGGGCGCAGATCTCGCAGCGGGGCTGGATCCGGCACTGGCGAAGGCGGCGGAACTCGCGGGGATAAAGCTCGACGCCGCCGCTGCTGGGAAACTGTTCCCGTTCGAATGGGCGCCGTTGTGAAGATGGGATTTACGCCAATACGGGCGCGAAGGATGGGGCACCACCCGAAAAGGGCAAAAGCAGATTCCTCACACGGCCAAGAGACGGCCGGTTCGGAATGACAACATTAAGGCAACGCGAAGGCGGCAGAACTTCGCGCCTTTTTTCAATTTGCGCTGCAACGGCAGCGCGGGCGCGAAGCTCTGCGCTACAAAAGGCACCAGCAGGTTCCTCGTCGGATGCTCGTCGCATCCTTCCCTCGGAATGACAAGTTGGAGGGCGGGTGGTACGTGGCCGAGTGCGAAACGCCGCGCAGCAACGCGCGAAATTCAAAAGCGACAATTCCACCCTTCGCGCAATTCTTTCGACTTGGCTGCAGGACAGCGCGGGCACGAGGGATGTACACGACAGAACGAGCAAAAAAACGGGCGGCGTAAAGCCGCCCCTACAGCTCGACACTGGGCTAGGAGTGATGAGGCACGGCTGCGAGCTGGCGTTCGGCGACGATCTTCTTGGCGTTGCCGTAGAGCGCCTTGGCCTGCGGAATCAATACCGTGGCTTCCTCGACCAGGGGATCGCTATCCACAGAAACCTTGTAGCCCGCAGGCAATCCGAACTTATAGGTGAACGCTTCGCGCTTGATGTGCTGCTTAATCCAGTCTGCGTTCTCGCGAATTTGGTCCGGCGTGTACTTGATGTCCTCGCGGCCAAGGAAGCTGAGGAACTGCTGCCAGACGGCATCGTCCACGGCGAAATCCTTCGTGACTGTAGGATGAGTGCCCATAAAATAGCGTGTAAAGTCGCCGACGCCGACGTCAATTGGATAGAACACGTTGCGCACAAGCAGGAGGGTCTGAAAGTCATTGTATTTCGCGGCGGCTTCGTTTACGTCCGGGGTAATTCCACCGCCGCCATAAACTTTTCGGCCGCTGTCGGTCAGTTTGACCTCTTGTTCTTTGTTGGGATGATGGTCGAATTCGTAGTCGAAAATGGAAACGTCCTTGTAATTGCGCTGAATCAGGCGGCCGCTGGGAGTGTAGTAATGCGCGGTAACCAGGAGCAGGGTTGTGGCATTGTCAGTGGGAAACGGCGTCTGAACCAGACCCTTTCCGAAGCTGCGTTCGCCCACAATCAGAGCGCGGTCGTGATCCTGGAGAGCGCCGGCGACAATCTCTGACGCAGAAGCGGATCGGCTATTAATGAGCACGACCACGGGAATCTCCGCTCCGCCATTGCCACGCAGGGCGTAAAACCGCTGCTCAGGGGAAGCACGCCCTTTCTGCGAAACTACCAACTGATCTTTGCTCAGGAACATATCGGCCATGCCGACGGCCTGCATGAGCAAGCCACCGCCATTTCCGCGAAGATCGAGGATGAATCCGTCGAGGTGGGAGTAGTCCATCTTTTTCATGGCGGCAGCCAGATCGCTGTCGGTATTTTCGGAGGTGAATCCGGTGACGTGCGCGTACCCGATGCCTGGCCGAATCAAGCCGGCATACTCGACGGCGGATTGGGGGATCTGGTCGCGCATTACGTTCACGACGATTGGTTTCGGCTCGCCTTCGCGGCTCAGAGTAATGGTGACGACAGTTCCCCGGGGACCCCTGAGTCTGTCGGCGACTTCGGGCGAGGAAAGCGAGGCGGTGTCTTTGCCACCAACGTTGATGATGACGTCACCCGGCTTGATGCCGGCACGGTCGGCGGGAGAACCGGGATATGGCGAGACGACCTCGACTTTGTTTTCGATGGGTATGATGCCCATGCCCACGCCGTAGTAATTTCCGCGCTGCTGCTCCATTTCGGAGGCCCAGGCCTTGGGATCGAAGAAGATGGAGTGCGGGTCGAGAACGTGCAGCATGCCGGGTATCGCGCCGTCGTAGACTGCCTGGTCTGTGTTGATTGGCTCGGCGTAGTTCTGTTGCACGATGGAAAGCACGCGGGCGAAGGACTTCACGGAATACTGGAGATCGTCTGCGCCGGAGGCGGTGGCCTTCAGAGAAGGCCCATAAAGGCGACCCATGATTGCGGCCATGACGATAATCATGGTGAATAGGAAAGCGCCCCGTCTTGAAGATTCCATAGGCTCCTCGCTGCGATGTGCTTGCGAATTCTTCCCAGCGCCTGGTCGTCTGCTCGAACGAGTGTAGCACACGTTTTCAGGGGTATTGACGGCGTTGAGGGACTACGAACCGTGGGAGAGACGGGCGTATTCGGATTGGGCTTGCTTGAGGATGGGGACGTCGGGGTCGGCGTGTTGCCAGAGGGCGAGGAAGTCCTGATAGGCTTTGCGAGCGTTGGCGCGGGCGGTGTCGGCGTCGGCACCTTGCGCGGATTGAGCTTCGAGAGCGTAGGCGCGGGCGAGGCCTAGATGAGCGAGAGCGCCGATGGGTTCGGTTTGGACGACGCCGCTGTGATCGAGGATTTTCTGAAATTCTGTCACGGCTTCCGGTCCCTGTTTTGCGGCCAGATATGCTTCCCCTCTGACATATGGCGGATAGACAGCTAAGCCGGGAGAGCCGCCCAAATCGTAAGGAATGCTCGGCTGCAGAAGTTCAATGGCTTTCGAGGAATCGCTGTGAACCAAAGCCAACTGAGCGCGGATCACAGGAAGGTCGACGTACTGCGCGACGGTATCTTGCGGGAAACGCTTGGCAAGGTCGTCGGCGAGGGACTGACCCTTGGCGGCATCGCCGATCAGAGCAATGGCGAGAGCGGTCTGGAATTGAACATCGCGATTGGTCGAGAGCGCCAGCGCGGTTGAGACATATTGCCGCGCTACCGTGGCGTCGCCGAAAAGAGCTTCGCGGAGTGCGGCGTCCGCGTCATTTGCGGCAAGGATTTCTTTCCCGTCATTGGCCTGGTTTGCAGCGCTAAGCGCCTGTTGCGTCAAGCTCAACGCTTTCCGCTCCTGGCCTGAGTAGGCCGCAGTATCCGCCTCGACTGCGAGAAACACATCCTGGGCCTGGTGAGTTTTTGACCAAGCGAGCTGCTGAGCCATGACGGCCGGATCGTTCTGGGAAAAAGCGGCCTGATAAGACGCCAAGTGCAGGAAGAGTGAGTCGCGATTTTTCGACTGCGCCTCTTGAACGACGGCTTGGGCCTCTTGCTGACGATTCAAAAAAGTATACGCAAAAGCGAGGTTCATATAGTTGAGGCCGCTGGGATCGAGGCGCAAGGCGGCCTGGGCTTCCGCGAGGCCCTTGTCCAGCTGTCCCAGAATTCCGTAAATGGCACCCAGATTGGTAACGGGAGCGCCATCCTGAGGATATTCTGACACCCAGAGCTCGTAGTCCCGGCGCGCCTTCTCGAGATCGCCGAGAACGAATTGGTCGTAGTGTGAATCTATGTAGAGTTTCTCTTTTTCAGTGACGCGGTCGCGGAGATCGTGAGCTTTCGTCGTGTTTTCGGCAGCCAGGTTGGGTTCGCCGACATTGTCATAGATAGTTCCGAGAGCAGCGTAGGCCATAGCGAAGTTGGGATCGAGCTGGATGGCCTGCTGATAGTGCGGCACGGCGGGCATGTTGTTTCCGGTGAGAGCGATTTCGCGGCCACGACTGAACGCTTGGAGGGCTTCGAGCGAGGAGGTGGAAGCCTGCTCGATGGGCGTGTCGAATTTTTGGATTGTGCTCAACGATTCGCCGAGCTTTGGGCGGATGGAGGAGGAGATTTTGCCGAGGGCGGCGAGGACGTCATTTTTGTCGCTGGCCTGGGCGTCGGTGCTGGCGAGGTCCTGGCCATTGGCGCAGCCAACGGCTTTGAGCGTAAGAAGATATTGGCTGCCGATCTGGGCGATGGAGCCGTTGAGCACGGCGGCGCTGGATGTACGCACGCAGACTTCGCGGGCGACATCCGGAGTGAGCCGGGCGGAAGAGGATTGTCCCATGAGTCTGAGGGTCTGCTGGATGCGGTTGTCGGAAAGGACGTTCAAGAAAGGAGATTGATCGAGCTGGACGGAAAGACCCTGGCGGAGCGTGCCGTCGAAGACGGAGTCACCGGTGGTGTTGGTGAAGTCGGCGAGGACGATGGTGTCTTTGGAGGTGAGCGCGGCCGCGCGATGGGAAAAAGCGTAGAGGCCGTAGGATAGGGCAGCGACAAGAATGAACGCAATGATGGTGATGTCCTGGCGACTAAGTCTGCGTTCACGGGGGACAGCGGCGACGGTGGAAGAGCCGGACGGGTGCGCGACGGCAGAGGCAGAAGCTGCACTTGGCGATGAAGCGCGAACAGAGCTTGCGGTTCCGGTGCGGGAAATTTGCGCATCTGTTGGCACGTCGTGGCGAGTTCCTGAGCCAACGGAATCATCAGCGGCGATAACGCGGCGGCTGGAGTCGGTGTCGCGTTTCAGACGCTTCAAATCGGCGCGAAGTTCGGCGGCAGATTGGTAACGAACGTCGCGATCTTTTTCGAGAGCTTTCGAGATGATCCGTTCGAGTTCTGGAGAGATTTCCGGATTCAGGCGCACCGGTGGCACGGGAGATTTTTCGAGAATGGCGTGGAAAATGATGGCCGAAGTGTTTCCAGCGAAGGGCATGCGCCCGGTAGTCATTTCGTAGAGGACCGCGCCGAAGCTGAAAAGATCGGAGCGGGCGTCGAGCTCTTCGCCGCGGGCTTGTTCGGGCGACATGTAAGCGACAGTGCCGACGGCGACACCCGGGCTGGTGAGATGTTCTTCGGCGACGGCGGCGTCGCGCGTGGGCGCGGTGACAGAATGGCCGAGTTCGAGAGAGGATTGCTTGGCGAGACCAAAGTCGAGAATTTTTGCGTGGCCGCGCGCAGTGATGAAAATGTTGGCGGGCTTGACGTCGCGATGGATGATGCCTTTCGCGTGCGCGGCGTCGAGAGCGTCGGCGATTTCGATGGAGAGATCGAGAGTTTGTTCGAGGGAGAGCGCGCCGCCGGCGATGCGATGCTTGAGAGTCGCGCCGTCGAGGAATTCCATGGCGATAAAGTAGAGGTCGCCATCGCGGGCGATTTCGTAGATCGTGCAGATATCGGGATGGTTGAGAGCGGAGGCGGCGCGGGCTTCGCGGCGGAAACGTTCGAGGGCGTGCGCGTCGTGCGTGAGTTCATCGGGGAGAAACTTCAGCGCGACAGGGCGGCCAAGTTCGAGATCTTCGGCCTTGTAGACGACCCCCATTCCGCCGCCGCCAAGTTTTTCAACAATGCGATAGTGACTGACGTCGCGGCCGACAAACGAGGACTGTTCGGGCATTGGCGAGGCATTCTAAGAGCGGGTGGCGAAGGAAGTCAATGCGACAGCGAGCGGCGGTTGCCGCAAGAGAACGAGTGGAATGAAACACTGCGAAGGCGAATGATTAAGGCGTTATGGGTTTGTAAATCAGTCCAATCACGAGGCCCGCCAAGACCCAGCCGAGAAATGTGCTGATGGCAAGTTGCAGGCCGAGTCTCACGTCCATGTTCATGGTAACAAGATTGGAAATCGGGTGGATGCAAGCGACGAACAACCCCGTGAGCAAGCCAAACTGCAGTCCCTTCACACCGCTGGATGTGTGGCCGCACCAGACCGCGTAGATCACCACGGCGGCCAGCAAAGCGACAAGCACTGACACCAGTCCGAGAGGCATGTATTTCATTTGGAGATCCGCTGTTCGATAGAGGGCAGCCGAGGGCTGAAAAGCTTTCCGAAGAAGCCAGCCTTCGGTGAGGAAACCCCAGGCGAAGAAAACAATCAGGGCCCCAAAAGCTGCCAACAAGAGACGGGGATAGTTCATGCGTTCTCCTTCTCTCTCTCAACTTCAGCAAAGTTTTGATGACCACCCGGACGGCAATTCGCTGGGGCGCATTCTAAGAGCAAGGGGCGGGGAAAGTCAAATGCAGAGGCGGCTGCATGATGTGCCGGTGCCGTCGATTTACGGACCGTCGGCGGACGAACAGGTATTTTGAAAAACAATGGCTAGTGGCCAGCAACTGGTGTAGAAAAAACAGAAGGAGCGCCGCCGGCTGAGATTAGCGGCGATGACATATGCAAACAGACTATGGAAAGCCGCCATCAGATCCTCGCGAATATGCGACCCAAGCTCTAGTGAAGATGTTTACCGGCTTGTCGAGCAATCCTGCGCGACGTAGACGAGCGGGAGCCGGAGCTCAAATTCTAGCCGGCACTTTCCTACTCGTATTTGGTTATTGGATTGGCCGAGATCACTGCCGGCTCGTGGTTTTCGGAATGAAGACTCAGGGCAAATTAGTGGGCTATCACCAGGCAACAATCCCAACTGGTCAGAGCGGAAGCAACTTCTACGATACGGAATCAATGCCGGTCATCGAGTATCATGCGGCAGGCCGGACCGTGCGATTTCAAGACTGGATGGGATCCAACTTCCGTGTACCAATGGGCGGAATTGTTCCGGTTCTCTACGATCCGACTCGTCCCACAAACGCAATGATCGATCGGCCGGTAGCAAACTGGATTCCATGGGGACCTATGATGGCGGTCGGTTTGCTGCTGATGATCTCTGGTATACGTGGACGATTCGGGACGCAATCCCCTGAGGAGGCAAACGGTGGCACATGAAGTGACGAATTCGTATGTGAAGGACTCGACGAACCTGTTCCATTACTACAAAACGCTGAGCGAGCGGGCGATGGCGCAGTGTCCGGATAAGGATTTATTTACGGCGCTCGATGCGGAAGCGAACTCGATTGCGATTATTGTGAAGCATATGGCGGGGAATATGCGTTCGCGGTGGAGGGATTTTCTGACGACGGATGGGGAGAAGCCGGACCGGGATCGCGATACGGAGTTTGAGGACGCGCCGAAGACGCGCGCGGAAATGATGGAAGTGTGGGAGCGGGGATGGAAGTACGTGTTCGACGCGATGGGTGCGCTGACCGATGCGGACCTGACGAAGACGGTGACGATTCGCACGACGCCGCATTCGGTGATGCAGGCGATCAACCGGCAAGTGGCGCACTACGCGCATCATGCGGGACAGATTGTGTTTTTAGCGAAGCATTTCGCGGTGAAGGACACGGGAAAGTGGGAGTCGCTGAGCGTGCCGCGGGGACAATCAAAGCAGTTTACGGCGAGCGTGGCATCGGGGAAAAGGCCGGAATGCTAGGTTACGGGAGCCACGGACAAACGAGAATCCGTTTGCGGCGGATGCGAAGAGCGCTTGAAAGCAGTAATGAGTGACCCTTCGACTTCGCTCAGGGCAAGCGAGTGACAAGCGACGAGCAAAAGCTCTTGCGAATACAGCGCGCAGAAGGCGCACGAAGAGGAAAAATCTCGGGCATGCGCTCTCGGGGCGGGATCGCCCGGCTATCGGGCAAATCCATGGCCGTTATGCTTGCCGCAGAGGTCGGTCTGAGGATCGGGGCAGCACTGGACTGTGCTCTGCCGGTAAACTAGGAGGTGATATGGAAATCCTCAAGCGTCTCGCTCATATCGTCTCTGATAGAGACGAATACCAGAAAGCAATACATGCAATAGACGAGGCAATATGCGCCGGGAAACTAAGCCCCCAAGAAAAGAGACAAAAGGCCACAGAGTTCATAGGTCCTAAGGGATGGCGCTCTCACTTCGAGGGCATCGACTGGGTTGAGCTAGGACTATACGCAAAGGAAGCGAAAATGCCCTTTGAAACCGTGGCCGACTTGCTCGCTGTTCTGAGGCGTATAGGGAAAACCTAGATCGCCGACGGAAGTCATTTACGCGTGCTCCACTGACATGCACAGGTACCCGACATTCCCTGATGCCAGCGGGTTCGAATCCCGAGGACCTTGCAAAGGCGGGAGCCGGGGTATATGCAAACGTCTATGCGATTGAACACCTTTTGGTAGTTCCACTTCGGTCAAACAGTGTTCGCGCAATCTTGAACCTTGGTGAATCCGCGAGCATCTACGCGGTGGGCATACCCGTGGTTTACAAGCTTGGTGCAGGAGTGAAAGCTGAGTACGATGCTAATCGAGCAAGAACCTGTTCCACAGTCTTTTAGAAGGACGCAACGTGAAAGGCTGACTCGCGCCCGTGGCTCGTCGGGATTGCAGCCGGTGTTGTAATTGTTATCTCGATTTTTGCCTCTCCGTGGGTACCACAGATTTTCGGTTCAGGCAACAAGTGGGCTTTGATAACGTTTTACGGTGCGGTGTTTGGTATTGGGATAGTCATTTCAACCTATTGGAGTTTTCTTGGAACCTGGAGGTTTTGGCTTCCAGTCGCGACGACGATTGCTGTGGACGCTGTATGCATCCGCGTCTGGCAGGCGCCAGTCCAAGAGCTTGGCCCTTGGGACGTCGATATCATACTCGCGATGGAGTTATTTCTTCTTATGCTGTTTCTGAGTTGGTTCCTAGATACTAAGAGAACGCATTGGCATTAGACTCGGTTCCTTGCGCTTCTTGCTCCT
>DATFQU010000106.1:0-31822 GCA_035264005.1 Candidatus Acidiferrales bacterium | reverse complement strand
GTCGCGAAGCTCGTCGCACAGTGGGATGAAATCAAGGCCAAGGATCTGCCAGCGCTGAATGAACAGATCCGCAAGGCGGATATTCCGGCGATTGCTCCTGCGCCGGAGAAAGACTCAAGCCACGATTGAGCGTGGTTCTGTAAAACGAGAAGACACAGTCCACGGCTAACCAGGAAGTTTTAAGAATGAGCCGGGCCGCCGGGACCGTGGCGGTGAATGCGCGCGTCGCCTGGTCGGCGAGAGCGACGCAGCAACGCATTTGAGCCATTGGCAGAAGGAGCGGCGGCAGGCGGCTGAGCGCTTCCAGTCTGCGGCGCCGGGCTCAGCGGCACTGGTTTAGCAAGCGGTTCTTCGGGAGCGGTGGGCGAGTAGTGCAGGTATAGCCGCTGCATCTCCGCTTGGGTCATCGCGCCTTCGCGAATGCGCAACGCGGTAGAGACACCATTCTTGCCAGGCTTGACGACAGCCCATACCGTATCGCCCGCCCTGAGTTCGCTGGCGGCCATCTTCTGTCCTTTCTCACCCAGAACCACTGTCTGAGGGCCAACGCTTGCGGCGACCGTCAATTGCGTGGGACGCATGAGCACGACTTGATGAGTTTTCTGATCGACAGAGGAGATGATGAAAAACTCCTCGCCCTTGGAGTTGGTTTGGGCATGGAGCGGCGTGCAAAGCGCCAATGCCAGAACGAAGGTTCCAGCCAGTGTTGCAATCCTTGAAAAATGCAAACGGATGAGTGCTTTATTCATATCGAAGAGCCTCTATGGGATCAAGTTGCGCAGCACGCTTCGCGGGGTAGTATCCAAAGAAAACTCCCACTCCCGCGGAGAATGCCGCGGCGATAATTATCGATGCGGGAGAAACAAGCGTCGCCCACTCAAACAAGTCTGAGACGGCGATCGAGCTAAAGATTCCCAGGACGATGCCGACCAAGCCGCCCAGAAGGCTTAGCACCATCGCTTCGCTAAGGAACTGGCGCTGGACGTCAGACTCGGTTGCGCCAATGGCCATGCGCACGCCGATTTCGCGCGTTCGTTCCGTCACGCTGACCAGCATGATGTTCATGATACCGATCCCGCCGACTAGCAGCGACACTGAAGCAATACTCGCCAGGAGAACGGTCATCACGTTACTGGCATGCGTCTGCGCCTCGGTGAAATCGGTGGGGCTCCGGATGATGAAGTCATTGTCTTCATTGGGCCGCAAATGATGGCGCTGGCGGAGAATGGCGGTAATCTGATCCTCAGCGGGCTGAATGTCGTCCTTAGAATCCGCGGAAGCCATCATGAAGTGAATCCAACTGATGCCTGAAAGCTTCTTCTGCACAGTAGTGTAGGGCATCATGATCGTGTCATCTTCATCGCCGCCGAACGGGGAGCTGCCTTTCGCGGCAAGAACTCCGATTACACGAAATGGCAAATTGGAGATGCGGACTGTTTTTCCGACGGGATCATCGCTGGGCGAAAAAAGACTCTTGACCACAGTTTGGCCAAGGATGCAAACGTCTGACGCGTCGTCATCGTCCATCTTCGAGAACGTGCTGCCGGCGGACAATGGCCAGTGCCGTATTTTCAAGTAGTCCGGGTTCACACCGCTAATGTGCGTGAACCAGTTGTTCCCGCCGTAGACGATCTGCGCGCTGTAACCAACGCTCGGTGAGATCCACTTGATAAATGGCACTTCGGCGAGAATGGCCTGACCGTCCTGCGCCTTCAGAGTCTTTGTTGCCTGACTGCCCAGGTGGACGCCGCTGGTTTTGATACTGCCCGCGGAAATGAAAATGATGTTGTCGCCAAGGCTCTGAATCTGCTCTTGCACTTGCTTGGCGGCACCCTCGCCGATGGCCACGGTGCAGATCACCGCGCCGACGCCGATGATGATGCCCAGCATCGTCAGGACGGTGCGCATTTTGTTGCGGGCCAAAGCTCGCAACGAGACGCGGATGACTTCACCGATTTCCATGGCTAAGCTTTATCTCCGCGGACCGCCGCCAAATGGCGATTTGTTCGGGTTGGAACCAAGCGTCTGTTCTCCAGTCAGCACCGAATCGTTCTGGTGAATGCCACCATCGAGGACTTGGGTATTGGTGTAGTCGGTCAAGCCAGTTTTAATGGCGATCGGGAAAGGCTTCTGGTTAGCATCCAGCTCCCAAACGATTTGCCATCCGCCAATGTGCGAAACGGTCGCCTGCATTGGAATGTTGTACTTCTTGTAGAGCGCTTGCAGTTCCGGCGCAGGCATTTGCGGCGTGAATGTTAGGGCGATATTCGGGACCATGAGCGCGTCGCTGGCTTGGCCGGTCGGGATGTTGACGTAGGCGGTTTCGCCCGGGAGAAGCTTACCTTCAGGATTTTCGAAATCGATGATCGTGTCATAGGTGACTACGTTCTGAACGGTGAAGGCATTGAGGCGAATCGCGCTTACGCGCCCTTCGAATGTTTCGGTCGGATAGGCGTCCACTTGAAAGGTCGCGGGCTGTCCGACGTGAATTTGCCCGGTGTCCGACTCATCTGTGGCAGCATAGACCTGCATGCGCGTCAAATCCTGAGCGATTGTAAATACATTAGGCGCTTGGAGCGAGGCGGCGACCGACTGGCCGACGGTCACGTTTCTGGCGACCACCGTGCCGTCGATTGGCGATGTGATCGTGCAGTATGAGAGGTTGGTCTCAGCCATTTTCAGGTTTCCTCGCGCGGATAACACCTGCGCTTGGGCCTGCGCGAGTTGCGCCTTTGACTGGTTCACCTGGGCTTCGGCCTGCGTGACTGAGGCGGCGGCCGCACCGTAATTTGACTGCGTTTGATCGTTTTGGTCCTGGGAAATAATGCCCTGCTTGGAGAGGTCGGCAATGCGTTTCGCATCGACTTTCGCGTACTCCGCGGTTGCCTGGAGTTTTACGACGTTCGCCTGATCGGCCACAATGCTTGCTTCCAGGTTCCGGACGTTGGCGATGGCATTTTCCAGGTTTCCGCGAGCGGTGAGCACTTGCGCCTGATAGATCGTTGGATCGAGCTGCGCGAGGACATCGCCGGCGTGCACCCTCGTGTTGAAGTCCGCGAAAATGTATTGAACGGTTCCAGAAACGAACGAGCCGACGGGAACGGTAGTCAGCGGATTGATCGTGCCGGTGGCTTGGACCATTGCGGTAAGGTTTCCGCGTTTTACGGGCATGGTGATGTAGCGCACGTCTTTCGAGCGCCCCTTTATCACTGCTCCCACGCAGATCACGACAACCACTGCAAGTATGACAATCCAGCTCAGACGTTTGTGTTTTCCGTACCACTCTCGAACAGGCATAAGTCCCTTTTTTCCTCGGTAGTTTTATTCACACCTTACCGGCAGGTGCATCCTGACGTGGCGTTTTTCCGCAGCCTATTAGTTGGACGCGGCTTGGCGTCTAGCGGTTTCACTCTGCCGCCGGCGAAACTTCGCGGCAATCCCTGCTCCGTGCTACATTGGGCGCTCTCAAATTGTACGCCGGAGGAGGCACGGTGGGCTATCGCGACCTGCGGGATTTCATCACGCAGCTTGAACGCAAAGGAGAACTGAAACGCATCAGCGTTGAAGTAGATCCCGTGCTCGAAATCACCGAGATTACCGACCGCGTCACGAAAAGTGGCGGCCCCGCCCTGCTTTTTGAGCGTCCGAAAGGTTCGCAGGTTCCACTCGCCATCAATCTCCTCGGAACTCATCGGCGAATGAATCTGGCTCTCGGAGTCGACGACTTAGAGGAAGTTGCTGGCCGGGTGAAATCGTTCCTCGACATCCAAACTCCCCAGGGCTTGCTGGATAAGGTGAAGATGCTGCCCAAGCTGGCCGAGCTTGGCTCGTTTTTTCCGAAGACTGTTAGGTCAGGGCCCTGCAAGGAAGTGGTCAGAAAGGATAACTTCTCGCTGTCGGAATTTCCGATTCTGAAGTGCTGGCCACAGGACGGAGGACGTTACATCACCTGGCCGATGGTCATCACCAAAAATCCAGAAACGGGGAAGCGCAATGTAGGCTGCTACCGCATGCAGGTGTTCGACGAACGAACCACGGCTATGCACTGGCAGACGCAAAAGCATGGCGCGGAGCACTTTCGAAGCGCAAGGGCACGCAACGCCTCGGGGAAGTTGGAGGTTGCCGTCGCCATAGGTTCCGACCCTGCGACGGCGCTGGCTGGCATCCTGCCCGTCCCTCCGGATTTGGATGAGTTTATGTTTTCCGGGTTCCTGCGCAAAGACGCAGTGGAACTGGTGGCCTGCGAGACGGTGGACCTCGAGGTACCCGCCAACGCTGAAATTGTGCTCGAGGGCCACGTAAACCTCGGCGAACTCCGCACGGAGGGCCCATTTGGCGACCACACGGGGTTTTACTCGTTGGAAGGGGAGTATCCAGTTTTCCACATCACTTGCATCACCCATCGCAAGCAGCCGGTTTATCTAACGACAATTGTCGGACGTCCTCCGCAAGAGGATTCTTTCATGGGGCACGCCATCGAGCGGATTTTCCTGCCAGTGATGAAGATGCAGTTTCCGGAGATCGTCGACGTGTCGATGCCGGCGGAGGGGATCTTCCAGAACCTGATGATTGTCGCGATTCGAAAATCTTATCCCGGCCACGCGCGCAAGATCATGAACGCGATCTGGTCGCTTGGACAGGCGATGTTTACCAAGGTTGTGATCGTTGTTGATCACGATGTCGACGTTCAGAATCCAGGCGAGGTGGTTTGGAAAACGCTGTGCGCGATAGACCCGCAGCGCGACACCGAATTTGTTCTTGGTCCTGTTGACACGCTGGAGCACGCCTCCCGCTTGCAGGATTTCGGTTCGAAGATGGGCGTTGACGCCACGCGGAAGTGGCCCGCGGAGGGATTCATGCGCCGCTGGCCGGATGAAATTCGCATGGACCAGGCGACAAGGACACGCGTCGACAGCTTGTGGAAAAGTCTAGATCTGGACCCTCCCCGTCCGCACTAACATTCGCTCCTGTACGCTCGAACAGGTTTCCCTTTCGCACGCTTCGTGGCAATCCCGCTAGACTTAAAATGCCCCCTATTTTCTAATCTCAATGTGCGAAAGCAACTCCAGCCGTTAGCCAACTGAACAACAGGCTGTGATGGCTGCGTTGACAGTCGAACAGTTTCGGTGACATAAGGGTTCTAGAACTACTGAGACTATGGTACTGGTAAGGGAACCTGGGGTAGGTCGCCAAGTTTGATGGGGTGGTCGAAGTTGGCGACGGTGGATTTCAAAGAACAACTCAAAACAAAGGGGTCGACCGCTACTCGGCCCAGTTTTGGTGTGACTTATAGGCGGTTAGCGAGGACGATGCGATGTTTGGTAAGAAATCAAAGTCGCTCATCGGGTTAGACATCGGTTCGAGCTCCGTTAAGGCAGTCGAGCTCAAGAAGGTGAAAGACGGCTACGAGCTGGTCAGCTTTGGAGTTGAGCCGCTCGCCCAAGACACGGTCGTCGACGGCGCGATTATGGATGCGCCTGCGGTTGCCGAGCGCATCAGCTCTATCTTCGATTCCCAGAAAATAAAGTTGCGGGACGTGGCGACCTCGGTATCGGGTCACTCGGTAATCGTTAAGCGAGTGCCCATGCCGGTTATGGCCGAAGACGAGCTGTTCGACCGCATTCAGGCGGAAGCCAGCCAGCATATTCCGTTCGACATCGCTGACGTCAATCTGAGCCACCAACTTCTGGAAGCTACCGATAGCCAAATGGATGTCCTGCTTGTAGCGGCGAAGAAAGACAAGATTCTCAACCACACGAACGTTTTGGCTCAGGCAGGCAAGAGTCCGGTGGTTGTTGATATCGACGCGTTTGCTCTTGAGAACTGCTTCGAGGTGAACTACGAACCCGATCCGGCGCAAGTGGTGGCCCTGCTCAATATCGGCGCGAGCGTGATGAATATCAACATCGTCCGTGGCTGGACGCCGCTGTTCACGCGCGACGTTTCGGTGGGCGGGAACCAATATACGGACGCGCTGCAGAAAGAACTCGACCTGAACTTCGACGATGCCGAGCGCTTGAAAATGGGCGGTACGCTGCCCGGAGTGAGTGAGGAGCAGCGCACTTCGATTCTTCGGTCGGTCTCGGACATTCTCATCCTTGAAATTCAAAAGACATTCGACTTCTTCCGCGCCACGGCGAGTGGCGAGAACATTCGCCGCATAGTCGTCGCGGGAGGCACGGCGCGCGTTCCCGGGCTGCTCGACTTGCTTCGCGAGGAGTTCAGCATGCCGGTCGAGGAACTTTATCCTTTCCGAAAGATCTCCGTGAATCCCGGTAAACACAATGAGGAGCGAATTCGTGAAATGGCGCCTCGCCTGGCGATCGCGGTCGGCCTGGCGCTGAGGAGTTTTGACACGCCATGATACGGATCAACCTTCTTGGCCAGGAAAGACCGAAGGCGAGTCGCGGTCCGACGATTCCACTGGAATCCTCGCTCCGGCTTGTGTTGTTCGTCGCGTCGCTCCTGGTGGCGTTCATAGTTCTCTTTGCCATGTACCACCAGAAACAGACCGAGCTGGCGGGAATCGAGAGCCAGATCACCAGTCGCCAGGCGGAACTGACGCGGCTGCAACAGGTGAAGGCCGAGGTCGAGAAGTACGAGCAGCAGAAGGCAGTGTTGCAACAGCGTATTGACGTGATTGAGCAACTCCAGGCCAATCGCTCTGGCGGTCAGCAACTGCTGCAAATGGTTGCAGTTACGGTGGAGCATTCCAGCGAAGTGTGGCTGACGTCGATGACGCGCAAAGGCGATTCGCTCGATTTCGCCGGCGAAGCGGTATCGCTCAACGCGATTGCGAACTTCGTGACGCAACTGAAGCGCTCGGGGTATTTCGGCAGTATCGAAATGAAACAGGCGACCGAAAACGATCTCGTGAAGGGCGCGCAGACGTTTGGATTCACGATGTCCGCGCAGATTCCGTCCGCAACAAAACCAGCGAATGTCAGCAGCAGCGCGACAGCCGCACCGGCCCAGCCGGGGAAGAGCTAGGGAGGAGCAATGGCAACCTCGTTTCGCGAAATGTCGTGGCCGATTCAGGCGCTGGCGTTTCTCGTCCTAGCGGTCGTGCTCGTGCTCGCCGGCCTTTATGTACCGATATCTCCTGTGGCTACCGCCCGCGCCCAGGTTGATGAAAAGAATGCGCACCTGAACGATCTGGAAAAGCAGGTCGAGCCGTTGCGTGTTTATCAACAGCGTCGCGTCGAGCTTCAAAGTGAGATGGAAGCATCGGAGAAGCAGCTCGCGACTCTGCAAGCCATTGTCCCTGAAGACAAAGAAGTGGACCAATTCATTGAGATGGTGCAAGGGGCTGCTTCGGGTTCGGGCGTATTTATTCGGAAGCTTGAAACCCAGCCCGTTGTTCCGCACGAATATCATTCGGAGATGCCATTCAAGGTCACTGCGGATGGGCCGTATTACTCGGTCTTGGATTTCTTCACGCGTCTTGGACGTCTTTCGCGAATCATCAACGTAGGCGACATGAAACTTACCGAAGTGAAGCCTGGCGAAAGTACAAACGCGCAATTTCGTATGGCTCCGGGAACGACTGTGACGGGCGAGTTCACCGTGACGACCTTCTTTACCCAGCCGGCGAGCGCCTCCGCGGCGTCAGCTTCTGCGGCGGGATCAAAGGCGGGAAAGGCTACACGGTAAGCAATTATGGGGCGTAGAAACATGAGCGATCTGAGAACGTTCGCGAGAATTGCAGCGCTGGCGACGCTTGTGCTTTGGTGCGTGGCTTCGGTCGGTGCGATGCAGCAAAAGCCTGCGCCATCCGTAAATCAGGCACCGCCCGCGCACAAGCCAGTTCGGCCGGCTCCTGGCGGGGCGCACACGCATGCAGTCGTTCACACTGCCAAGAAAACCGCCGCGATGAAACCCGCAATGAAGCCGACCAGCAAACGGGCTCCTGCGCATTCGATGGTGGCAAAGAAGCCAGCCCAAGCTCCGAAGCCTGCGCCGGCAGCAGTAACTCCGGCTGTCTCGAGCCCTGCCGCACTTGCCAATCAGACACCGGTGGTTTTAGAGGCTAGTCATGGGCGAGATCCTTTTGCAGCGCTAATTCGGCCTACGGATCCGAACGCGGGACGTACGAATCTGCCGCCTGGCATAGGCGGACTGCAGGTAGCCACTTTGAGGCTTCAGGGAATGGTCAAAACGTCCGACGGCATGGTGGCGGTCGTGGCGAATCCGCAGGACAGCGTTTATTTCCTTCACGACGGCGATCGCATTTTCGACGGAGTGGTGGAAAAGATCGGCATCGACGACATTATGTTCCGTCAGGAAAGTAAAGACGCGTTTGGCCGCACAATTGACCGCGATGTGTCCAAGCGACTCTATCCGATTGCAGGAGATGAGCAATGAGCAAGATTTGGCGGGGGATCGGGCTTGCGTGTCTCGTGGCAGCTAGCCTTCTTATTATTAATACGAATGCGGTCCAAGCTGATCCGCAACCGTCGGTTCGGGTCACGTCTGCTGTCGGACAGGGAATCGTCCGCCTCGATGCGAAGGCCAGCGGCCCGTTCAGCTATGTGATTCACCATCCGAGCACGGACCTCTATTACATTGACCTGAGTGGCGTCTCGGCATCTTCTACGGCCGCGGCCCAGGTCCTTGGCACGGACATTGTTCGGAGCTATCGCCTTGAACAATACCAGTCCGGCGATACAACCGTTTCGCGCCTCGAACTTCTTCTCGGCAACGGCGCAGCGCCACAAATCACGCGGCAGGGAAATGACACGTTGCAGATCGTTGTGTCTCGAAAGAACATCATGGATGCCGGTGCCGAGTCCACGGATAAGCCCCGGCTGGTCAACGCAGCACTGCACGGATCTGCCGCATCAAGGGCGATCATCCGCCAAATTTCGGTCGCCAAGGATGGAGACGCTCCTGAAGTGTTGGTGATGGGATCTGGTTCAATGAACTACCGCGCATCACGCTTGAGCAACCCGGCGCGACTGGTTCTCGATTTTGATAACGAGCGTATGTCCGCGGCGAAGAAAACCGCAAGCGACGTAGATCCGATTCGCGATGTTCGTGCGGCGCAATATTCACCTGAAGTCGCACGAGTGGTCATCGATCTGTCGAAGGATGCAGCTTACAGTGTGAGGCACGTTGACGGTGGCGTGGCTGTTGAATTCTCTTCGTCCGCTCCGGCTCAAGCCGACGCCCAGTCAGCGGCATCGCAATCGAGCGCATCTACGGGTACGGATCCTGCCCCCGCGTCACAGTCATCGCCGAGTTCGACCACAACGTCAGGGGCTCCGGCTTCTCAATCGGCGTCCGGCTCTCCAGCTTCGGCTCAGGATGCATCGAGTTCGACCCAAAGCGCAGCCAATTCGTCGCAGACGGCAACCCAGCCCTCAACCCCTTCGACGAGTTCGGCGAACGCTTCAGATTCTCAGTCATCGGCGGACTCTTCAAAGAGCAGCGCAACGGCACCTCTTGCTGGAGACTCGGCCAAGCCTGCTGGATTGGACTCGCCGGTCGCGAGCCAATCCCCAGCACAATCATCGGCGCCGACCGCGCAGCGATCGACGCAAGCAGCCGCGCCACAGAATGCGGCGATACCGCAGCAAACTGCTCCGCCTGATCAATCGGCGCAGCAGACGACCCAAGACACGCAGTCTCAGGCGCAAGCCGCAGCAACCCAGTCGGCAACGCCGCCGCAGACCGCCTCTGCTCCCGTGCCACAGACGGCATCTACAGAGCCTGCGCCTGCGGCTTCAGCGTCCGTGGTTCGCCAGGATCAGATGAGCCCTGCCAAATACACGGGTTCGCCGATCTCGGTCAATCTTAAGAACGTCGATTTGCAGGACTTCTTCCGACTCGTCCATGAAATCAGCGGATTGAACGTGGTCGTTGATCCGAGCGTTAAGGGCACACTTACTCTCGTTCTCGATAACGTGCCGTGGGACCAGGCCTTGGACATCGTCTTGCAAAACAATGACCTCGACAAGCAACTGGACGGCAATGTCCTTCGGATTGCGACCAAAGATACCATGAAGAAAGAGGCCGACGAACAGAAGGAGTTGGCCAAGGCACAGGTCGAAGCTGCTGATATGGTTACCACGACCCGCACGCTGAACTACGCCAAGGCGGGCGACCTTGTGGACACGATCAAGAAATTCCTGTCACCCCGCGGCGATGTTTTGGCTGACTCCCGCACCAACACTTTGATAATCAGTGACATTCCGACGGTCCTTCCGGTTGTCGATAATCTGCTCCGCGAACTCGACAAAAAGACTCAGCAAGTCGAAATTGAAGCGCGAGTGGTCGCGGCGAATCGCAATTTCTCGCGTGAATTGGGCTCGCAGTTCGCTTTTGCCGGCTCGGCCAACAATGGAAAGAACATTTTCGGAGGTGTTCCGAACGTTGGTACCAGCCCAGTGGGAAGATTCGTTCCGCCGCTTCCCGCACCTCCAGTCATCGTGGGAAATAGTGCGCCGACATCAAGTAGTCCGACGGCAGTAAACATGCCTCTGGTGACGAACCTTGGAACGGGCGTGCCGACCAGCGGCGTGTCCTATGCGTTCTCGACGGCGAACTTTGCTCTCGACTACGTGATTTCCGCCGCCGAAGCCAAGGGCGTCGGTAAGCTGCTTTCCGCACCGAAGGAAATTGTTCAGAATAACGAGCAGGCGACCATTAAGCAGGGAACCAAGATTCCGATTCAGACGGTTATCAATAACACGATTTCAGTGCAGTTCGTGGATGCAGTGCTGGAACTTCAGGTGACACCTCAAATCACCGACCAAGGCACGATCTTCCTCACTGTCCACGTTGAAAACACTCAAATCGATCCGTCGATTCCCCGAATTCAGGGTATCCCGGCGCTTGATACGCAGGCGCAAGATACTCGCGTTCTTGTGAGCGACGGACAGACCGTAATGATCGGCGGAATCATCGTCTCCAATCAGCAGACCAACATCAACGAGGTTCCTTTCGTCGGCAGCCTTCCGATTATTGGTCAGCTCTTCCGTCATACGACGATTAGCACCAGTTCTCAGGAGTTGCTGTTCTTCGTCACTCCGCGCATCCTTCCCATGTAAAATGGAGTGATGACGGGAGCTTCGGAAACAGCTTTCAATGAATCTGAAAAGGCGGGTCGAGCAAGACGGGCGGCCCGCCTTTCTCTTTTGCGGCAGGAAATGGAAGCGGGGCGGCTGGACGCTTTCGTTGTCACCCATCCTCCCAATGTCTTTTATTTGTCAGGCTTTACCGGCAGCGCTGCGGTGCTCGTTATCACAAAGGCGCGCCTGACACTGCTTACGGACGCCCGTTACACTGTCCAAGCCCCGCAAGAAGCTCGGGATGCGCGTGTCAAGATTATTCGAGGCTCTTTGACGTCGGCTGCGGGCGAGGAGCTTGCTCACGGTCGCACACGGCACGTGGGATTTGAAGCTGCGAGGCTGACTGTTTCGCAAAAATCCCTGCTCGATGAGGCCGCCGGGTCCCGAGTCCGCTGGATTATCTGGGATGGAAGGGTCGAGGCGGCCCGCGCCGTGAAAGACGCCGCTGAACTGAACACAATGCGCGAAGCGGCGGCTATAGCCTGTTCATCCTGGCAAGAGATCCTTCCGCTCATCAAGCCAGGTGTGCTCGAAACTGATCTCGCGGCCGAGGTTGAGTTCCGTATGCGCCGTAAGGGCGCGAGCGGACCCGCTTTCGATACGATTATCGCTTCCGGCCCGCGCGGAGCCTTGCCCCATGCGCACGCAAGCGCGCGCGCAGTGGGCAAAAACGAGTTGGTCGTGTGTGACCTCGGTGCTATACTCCGCGGATATTCAAGCGACTTAACGCGCACCGTTTTTGTAGGACGCGCCCCGAAAGAAGTTCGGCGCTGGTATACCGCGGTGCTTGAGGCGCAAGGGGCAGCGCGAGACGTCTTGTCGCCCGGCGTGAGCGCACAGCGAGTGGATGCCGCGGCGCGAAAGACCCTTCAGCGAGCCGGCTTGGGCAAGCAATTTGTCCACAGCACGGGGCATGGGCTCGGTCTGGAGGTTCACGAGATACCCCGCTTGGCGAAAGGGCAGGAAACGGTACTGCGCGCTGGAGTGGTAGTGACGATTGAGCCAGGCGTATACATCGAAGGCAAAGGCGGCATTCGTATTGAAGATGACGCCTTGGTCACGCCAAATGGGGCTGAGTACCTGACCGACGCTAATCGGGAGCTAATCGAACTCGGATGAAGCCCAAGGACAAAGTAAAAGACAAAAAGACTCGCTCGCAAGGCAAAGACTCCTCCTCGCCAGACCTGGCCGCAATCTCCGAAATTCTTTCTTTCATGGATCAGCACTCTCTTGAGGAATTTGAGTACCAGAATGGTGATATGCACGTCCGGCTGCGCAAAGCCGGGACGCATGGCAATTATGCTTTCCGTGCGCCGCATTCCGCACCGGAAATATTTGTCGCTTCTCCGCCGCCTGCGAGTCAAGTGCCCGCCGCCGCACCGCCGCAGCCAGCCGCCGCGGAATCCACTGCCGACCTTCACGTCATCAAGTCCCCCATCGTAGGAACTTTTTATTCCTCTCCGAGTCCTGGCGCGAATTCATTTGTCCGCATTGGCGATCACGTCACGGCTGGGCAGGTACTGTGCATCATTGAAGCCATGAAATTGATGAACGAAATCGAAGCTGATGTCGCGGGCGAAGTGATGCGCATTTTCGTTGAAAATGGCCAGCCGGTTGAATACGGCGAGCCGTTGTTTGCGATTCATCCGAGCCGGAAACAGTAACGGGGACTTGGGAAGCTCTCCCAGCAAAATGTTTCGGAAAATTCTAATCGCGAACCGCGGCGAAATTGCCTTGCGTGTCCTTTGCGCTTGCCAGGAACTAGGGATCCGTACGGTCGCCGTTTATTCTGAGGCGGACCGCAATTCCCTCCACGTGCGCTTTGCTGACGAAGCGGTTTGCATCGGCCCAGCGCGCTCTTCGGAAAGCTATCTGAACATTCCTCACGTGATCAGCGCCGCTGAAATCACTAACGTCGATGCGATCCATCCCGGCTATGGCTTCCTTTCCGAAAACGCCAACTTTGCGGAAGTTTGCGAGGCTTCTCACATCACTTTCATCGGACCTTCCCCCGAAGTGATTCGCATGATGGGCGAAAAAGATCGCGCTCGCCGCGAGCTTTCCGCCGCCGGCTTGCCGATTATTCCGGGAAGCCCGGGTGTCGTCCCCGACGAAGAAACGGCGCTCAAACTCGCTTCCGAAATTGGATATCCAGTTCTCATCAAGGCGGCTGAAGGCGGCGGTGGCCGCGGCATGCGAGTCGTTCATAGAAAAGAGGAACTGCCCTCGGCATTTCAAACCGCACGCCACGAATCGCAGCAGGCTTTCGGTAGCCCGAACGTCTATCTAGAAAAGCTCATCGAGCGTCCCCGCCACATCGAATTTCAAGTCATCGGCGATCGGCACGGCAACGTCATACATTTGCGCGAACGCGAATGCTCGATCCAACGGCGCCATCAGAAGATAATCGAGGAGTCACCTTCGCCAGCTCTCGATGCCAAAACCCGCGACGCGATGGGCGAGCGCGTCGCCAAGGCTCTGGCCAAGATTGGCTATTCGAACGCAGGCACCGTGGAATTCTTGCGCGATGAGGCTTCCCAGGACTTATATTTCATCGAAGTGAACGCGCGCATTCAAGTCGAGCATCCTGTGACCGAGATGGTTTCTGGCGTCGATCTGGTGAAAGCACAAATCCGACTAGCCTCAGGCGAAAAACTTGCAGACGTTGTCGGCAAGCCGCGTTTTCACGGCCATGCCATCGAGTGCCGCATCAATGCGGAGGATCCCGACACATTTGCACCTTCCGCGGGACGCATCACCGCATTTCGCGTACCGGGAGGGCCCGGCGTCCGCGTAGACACAGCCGTCTATTCAGAAGCCGTCGTGCCGCCATATTACGATTCGCTGGTAGCAAAGCTCATCGCGTTCGGAGATGATCGCACCGAGGCAATCGCACGAATGTCCCGAGCGCTCGATCAGTTCGTGGTTGAGGGAATCAAGACGTCGATACCACTGCATAAGAAAATTCTGGACGAGCCCGACTTTGCGGCGGGCAAGCTCGATACCCATTTTCTCGACCGCTACGAAACCGTTGCGGCCAAATAGGAAGAAAAGCATGTTTCCGTCGCTTTACGCTATTCTCGATGAGCGGTTGCTGAAGACGCCGGTGGTCAAGTGCGCGGCAGATCTCGCTGGCGCAGGTGTAGAGCTGATTCAATATCGCGCCAAGGATTTGTCGCCGCGCGCCTATTTCGCAACGTGTTCAACTCTTGCGGAAGCTCTGGCTAATGGCAACGCCCGCCTGATTATCAATGATCGTCCAGACATCGCCGCGATGGTGGGCGCGGGTGGCGTACACGTCGGTCAGGATGATTTGACTCCCGATGACGCGCGCAAAATTTGCGGTTCGGGCCGTTGGGTTGGTGTCTCCACTCACAATCTTGAGCAAGTGCGCGCCGCCGCCCACGCCCCCGTCGACTACATCGCCCTCGGCCCGATTTTTCCTACGTCCACAAAAAAGAAACCGGACCCTGTCGTCGGCACGTCTCTCATCCGCGAGGCTCGCAAGCTGACTCAGAAACCAATTGTTGCCATTGGGGGCATCACTTTGGAGCGCGCGCCGGAAGTGTTTGCCGCAGGGGCAAATTCCGTCGCGATCATTCGCGACCTTCTGGACGTGCGAGACCCTATCACTCGTGCACGCGAATTCCTGGCAGTTGCAGCCAAATCCCGTGGCTCTCGCCTACAAGGACGGAACGATGGCTGAACAAGTCGTCACCACCCAATCGAGCGCGGCGCCTGAACTTGTCAAAGGTCTCGGCCTTTTCGACTCCACCATGATTGTTGTCGGTACGATGATCGGTTCCGGTATATACATCGTTTCTGCCGACATTTCGAATCAGGTTCAAAGCCCAGGCCTTCTTATCGCCGTGTGGCTTGCGTCCGGTGTCATGACCCTGATTGGAGCGCTCAGTTACGGCGAGCTTGCTGCGGCGATGCCTCACGCCGGGGGCCAATACGTTTTTCTTCGCGAGTCCTTCGGTCAATTGTGGGGATTTCTCTACGGCTGGACCATGCTTCTCGTCGTACAAACGGCGACGATCGCCGCCGTCGCGATTGCCTTCGCGAAGTTCACCGGGGTCTTCGCTCCCTCGTGGTTTTCACCGACGGCATGGATTCTGAAGTTCGGAACCTTTGGCCCTTGGAAATTTGCGTTTGGAACGCTCGGCCCTTACGAACTCGGTCTCAATCGGCAGAATCTTCTCGCGATCATTTCGATCGTTGTGCTCACGTGGATCAATCTTCGTGGATTGCGTCTGGGCAAGATCGTTCAGAACGCGTTCACTAGCGTGAAAGTTGTTACACTCGCCGCACTTGTAGTCATCGGTGTGATTTTTTCGCGGGCCGATGCTATCGCCGCCAACTTCCATGGATTCTGGCGTAACGCCGGCCTCTCCCCGAATCATCCGTATCCTCCCGGGGTCGGCACGTGGGAGATTTCGACGGTCACTGTCGTTGGCGTCGCTATGGTGGGCGCGCTTTTCTCGTCGGACGCGTGGTACGACATCACGTTTACTGCTTCGGAGGTTAAGCGTCCCGGCCGCAATCTTCCGCTTGCTCTTTTCCTCGGCACGCTTATTGTTACCACGCTCTACACGCTGGCCAATTTTGCTTATCTCCGCATCCTGCCGATGGCTGGCGATCCCAACGGTACTTCGATTGTTTCGCGCGGCATTCAGTACGCAGCCGACGGCCGCGTTGCTACCGCCGCGTTGCAGCTGATCTTTGGGCCCGTTGGCGCAATCATCATGGCGGTAGCGATCTTGATTTCCTGCTTTGGATGCAACAACGGCCTGATCCTTGCCGGCTCCCGCATTTATTACGCGATGGCCAAGGACAAAATGCTTTTCAGTTCCATCGGCACAGTCAATCGCCATCACGTTCCGGGCGTCGCACTGATTCTCCAGTGTGTTTGGGCGTCCGTTCTTTGCCTTTCAGGAACTTACAATCAGCTCCTGGATTTTCTGATTTTCGCGGAGCTGATTTTTTATATCCTCACGCTGGTCGGAATTTTCGTTCTGCGCCGCACGCGTCCCAACATGGAGCGTCCTTATCGGGCATTTGGGTATCCGGTGCTTCCGGCAATTTATATCGTTATGGCTGTCTTTTTGGAGATACAGTTACTGCGCTATAAGCCGCAAAACACGTGGCCGGGCCTGATCATTGTTCTCATCGGTCTGCCGGTCTATTTCTTGTGGCGTGGTTTTTCGCGCAATAGAGCGGGACGGGCGCCTGCAAGCGATTAGGCGCAAAGACTGACAACTAGTGGAGGTATGAATGGCCAGCCAGCTCTTGGCCAAAAAGTCAGTAAGCACCATCATGGCAGAAGCCTCGGAAGCCGGAGAGCATTCACTAAAGCGCTCTCTCGGACCGATTAACCTGGTCACGCTCGGCATTGGAGCCATCATCGGTACAGGGATTTTCACGCTGACAGGCGTCGGTGCGGCGCAGTTCGCTGGACCTGCCATTGTCCTCTCATTCGTTGTCGCGGGCATCGGCTGCATCTTTGCCGGTCTTTGTTACGCTGAATTCGCCGCGATGCTTCCGATTTCCGGCAGTGCCTACACTTATGGCTACGCGACGCTCGGCGAACTTGTTGCTTGGATTATCGGCTGGGCGCTGGTTCTTGAATATGCCTTCGGCGCAGCCACGGTTGCCGTTGGCTTTAGCGGTTATGTCAGCAGCTTGCTCAACTTCTTCGGCGCAAAACTTCCATTTAATCCGACGCCAGCGGTTTCGTTCTCGCTTTTCGGCTTGGCCGTACATGCAAACATGGACATCGTCGCCTTTGCGGCCATCGTGGTTGTGACCGCTATCCTGGTTATCGGCGTGCGCGAATCAGCTAACTTCAACAGCGCTGCTGTGATAATCAAAGTCTCGGTCGTGCTGATCTTCATTGGCCTGGCAACCATTTTTGCCTTCGCCAATTGGCCGCACATGCTGGCCAACTGGCATCCTTTCATTCCGAAAAACCTCGGAAGTTTCGGGCAATACGGCTGGTCCGGCATCATGCGTGGAGCCAGCCTGGTTTTCTTCGCATACATCGGATTTGACGCCGTCTCCACCGCCGCTCAGGAATCCAGAAACCCCCAGAAGGACATGCCCTTTGGGATCCTGGGCTCGCTGATTATCTGCACGATTCTCTACATTCTGGTTTCTGGGCTCCTCACCGGTGTGAAGAACTACACAACGCTCAACACACCTGATCCCGTGGCGCAGGGAGCTGCTGCAATTGGCGTGAGTTGGGGTCTTGTTGCTGTCGACATCGGTGCGATCGCCGGACTCGCTTCCGTTATGCTTGTCATGCTACTCGGCCAGTCGCGCATTCTTTACACCATGTCGCACGACGGCCTTCTTCCCAAATGGGTCAGCACGATTCATCCGCGCTTCCGTACTCCCTATCTTACGTCGATCGCCGTCGGGTGTTTCGTCGCCTTTCTCGCTGCGTTTTTCAACATTGTATTTCTCGGGCTGCTCGTCAGTCTGGGTACGCTGCTCGCTTTCACGATTGTCTGTCTTGGAGTTTGGGTCATGCGTGTAAAGCGTCCGGATATCCCCCGTCCCTTCCGCACTCCTTGGGTTCCCATCGTTCCCATCCTCGGCATGGTGATTTCTTTGGCTCTGATGGCCACCGGTACTTTGGCTGCGAAGATCGCCTTTGGCAGTTGGCTGGTCCTCGGGTTGTTCATTTACTTCGGCTATAGCCGCAAGCACAGCACGGTTCAGCAGGAACTGACGACGCAGTCACCCTCACAGTCAGTGCGCGAGACAGCGCGTTAATATGGTCCAACCAAGGAGGAGCGCCGGATGGCAAGCCAACTTTTAGCCAAGAAGCCGCTGAATGCGATCCTAGCCGAGGCATCGGACAGTGGAGAGCATTCGCTGAAGCGCACGCTTGGACCGATCAATCTGGTCACGCTCGGCATCGGTGCGATCATCGGAACCGGTATCTTCGTTCTGACCGGTCCCGTCGCCGCTACCGCAGCAGGCCCGGCGATAATTCTTTCTTTCATTGTCGCGGGCATCGGCTGCGTGTTCGCCGGACTTTGCTACGCCGAGTTTTCCGCCCTGCTGCCCATAGCGGGCAGCGCCTACACTTATGGCTACGCCACTTTGGGTGAACTAGTGGCGTGGATTATTGGGTGGGCTCTTGTCCTCGAATATGCCTTCGGCGCAGCTACCGTTGCCGTCGGCTGGGGCGGATACGTTTGCAGCTTCCTCCAAGACCTTGGGGTGCCCTTTCCGGCTTCGCTGTCCTATGCTCCAGGCACTGTGTTGGCTCAATACCAGGGCCGTTGGCAGCCGGTCATGTCGCTTCCACATGACGCTGTGTCAATGCTTTCCTCGCTTCCTCATGCAACGGCCCATTTCGATTTGGTTGCGTTCATCGGCATTCTTCTGGTTACAGCGATATTGGTGAAGGGCATCAAGGAATCGGCGAACGTCAACAGCGCTATTGTGATTGTCAAAGTGTCCGTACTGCTGGTTTTCATCGGGCTGGGCGCGATGTTCTTGGCGGGACATCACGCGCTCGCAGCAGCAAACTGGCATCCGTTTATTCCTCCAAATAAAGGTCACTTTGGCGAGTTTGGCTGGACAGGTGTTTTGCGCGGTGCCGGAATCATTTTCTTCGCGTACATTGGATTCGACGCTGTTTCCACTGCCGCTCAGGAAACTAAAAATCCCTCCCGCGACATGCCGATTGGAATTCTTGGCTCGCTGATTATCTGCACCATACTTTACATTTTGGTTGCCATTGTTCTGACGGGTCTCGCTTCTTACACGCAGCTCAACGTAGCGGACCCCATCGCTTTGGGTATCGACGTAACCGGTGTTCGCTGGGGAAGTTTTCTCGTAAAAATAGGAGCGATCGGCGGGTTAAGTTCCACGATGATTGTCATGCTGCTCGGGCAAACCCGCGTATTTTTCACCATGGCGCAC
The DNA here is from genome assembly GCA_035264005.1 of Candidatus Acidiferrales bacterium. Taxonomy (GTDB): domain Bacteria; phylum Acidobacteriota; class Terriglobia; order Acidiferrales; family UBA7541; genus DAHUXN01. The sequence goes on along the minus strand of DATFQU010000106.1, from coordinate 12,809 downwards.
GACGGACTTCTCGGCAAATGGGCCTGCAAGGTCCATCCAAAAATGCGCACGCCCTACATTTCAACAACGCTCATTGGCGTGATCGTTGCCCTGCTTGCCGCGACTTTGCCCATCAGCAAACTGGATGAGCTCACCAGCATCGGAACGCTATTTGCCTTCACGGTTGTGAGCGCCGGCGTGTGGATCCTCCGCAAACAGCAGCCCAATCTGCACCGTCCATTCCGGACTCCTTGGGTGCCCTTCGTGCCAATTATGGGAATGGTCGTGTCGCTGCTCATGATGGTCTCACTGCATGGACTCACGTGGGAGGTTTTCCTGATTTGGCTGGTGGTCGGCCTGGTGATCTACTTTAGCTACGGCCGCCGGCACAGCACGGTGCAGCTCGACATCGCCCGCACCGGTGCGGGTCCGACGGGCCAACCTGCGGACTAGAAGCGTACGAAGGCCGGCCGTTTTGGCGGCTACAGTTTGCGGGTGTTGGCCGGTCCCTGCGTCCGCCTCTTTTTTGTATCGCTGCTAGCCACTCGTTTACCGTGAGCCTCTGGCGAAGGGCCCTGCTTTATCATATTGTCTTTCCATGCCGTCCCTTCACCGCTTGCGCGCTTTCTGGCGAACCACTTCGCCTCTCGACCGCATTTTCGGGGCCGTGCTGATTCTTTGCATTTTGACGTGGACAACTCGTCTGGGGTTTTACGTTTCGTTTATGCGCGGCTGGGTCGTAATTCTGTTTCTGATTGCCTTGGGCTTCATTGTTGTCCGGTTTGCGCGGTGGGTACGCAGGCGGCTGCTGTGGGGACTGCGCAATCGCCTCGTCGTCGCCTATGTATTCATTGCCGTGGTCCCTGTCGTTCTCCTCGCCACCATGGCCGGCATTTTTGCATACTTGATTTACCTTCAACTCGGCGCGCACATGCTAACCGACGACCTAAATGAGCGCATCAGCGCCACGACCAGCGTCGCGGATACCCTAGCGCGCACGATGGAAAGTGAGCAGTTGAATAAGAACTCGACGAACCTGTCTTCGCTGCTTGCTGCGCCGGGTCCGTCAGCCGTACTTGCGAGCGCGCGTCGAGATCTTCCCGGAATAGAGGTGCGAGTTCCGGCGATCACGGCCGCCCCGACTGCACCGCTCGTCAAGAGTTTCCATGGTCTGGTCCAGTCCGGAGGAAAGCTTTGGATCGAGGCGGTCGTTCCCGGCCATTTCGCCGCTGGCAGCGAGTTTCTTGTGCGCGCTCCCGTCACCACCGCGCTTCTGCAAACTCTCGCTCCTGACCTCGGTCCTGTACAGCTCACAATTTTTCGGCCCGCCGATTCATCCGATGCGCCCGCATACATTTTCAACTTTAACGAACAGCGTATCGTTCGCGTCGGCCAAATCGCTAACACTCGTCCGCTTCAGCCAAAGCACGCCTGGTACGACTTCGTAATCTCCGGCAGCTCGACGCTCGATGCGCTGCTCTTCGAAAAAGATCAGCCTACTTCTGTAACCGTTCCGGTCTTTGCGGCTTTCTCCATGCGTCCGTGGCAGTTGAATCGCCGCCTCTTCGCTTCACTGGGAGCCTTCGGCGATCCGCTCGTGATCACTCTGGTTCTGATCGCCATCGTTTTCGCGGCCCTGGAAATTGCAGCCCTCATCACTGGTATCGTGCTCACCCGTACCATCACAATCGCCGTCGACGACCTTTATGCGGCTACGCGCCACGTGCGCTTGGGCGATTTCACGCACCGCATTTATGTCCGCAATCGCGATCAGCTCGGCGTCCTTGCAGAATCTTTCAACGCCATGACCAGTTCCGTCGCCGAACTCATCGAGGAGCAGCGCGCCCGCCACCGCCTCGAAAACGAACTCACCATCGCCCGCGAGGTGCAAACTCAGCTTTTCCCCCGCGAACTTCCTTCGCTCCCCGGTCTCGAACTCGCCGCGGTCTGCCGTGCTGCGCGCGTCGTCTCCGGTGACTATTACGATTTCCTCAAGCTTGGCGATTCCAATCTTGGTCTCGCGATCGCCGACATTAGCGGCAAAGGAATCTCCGCCGCTCTTCTCATGGCCAGTTTGCAAGCCGCTCTCCGTGGCCAAGCCATCCTCGACGGGCATCGTTCGACCGCGCAGGTTGTCGAAACGCTGAATCGCCATCTATTTCTCAATACTTCCGATGACCGCTACGCTACTCTCTTCTACGCCGAATACGACTCCGCCTCGCGCACGCTTCGCTATACCAATGCTGGACATTGCGCGCCATTCTTTGTGTGTGATGGGCAGGTTCAAAAGCTTGACGCGGGGGGTACCGTTGTCGGCCTTTTCGATCACGCCGACTACCAGCAGGGAACCGCCAAAGCAGAGTGCGGCAGCTTGCTTGTGGCCTTCAGTGATGGCCTGCTTGAACCCGAAAACGTCTACGGAGAAGAGTTTGGCACTGCACGCCTTGCCGCCGAAGTCCTGCGTCTGCGCGATCTTCCAGTCGAACGCCTCGCCGAAAACTTGCTCGCATCGGTTGAGCAATGGGCTGGAACGCCCGAGCAAGCCGACGATATGACCGTCATCGTCGCGCGCTTTCGCTGAGGCATGTGCCTCGGCAGCGCCCATCCTGTCGCTAACATGCAACAAAATAGTTGCATATTATGAACCGCCTGCTGTATTATGCAACCTGGAGGTTGCGCAATATGCCTGATACATTCGCCGCGCCCAGTGTGAACGACCGCATCGAAAAGCGCATTGAACTAAAGGCGCCGGTTTCGCGCGTCTGGCGGGCATTGACCGACTACCGCGAATTCGGCGAGTGGTTCGGAGTCAAAATCGACGGCCCGTTTGTTGTCGGACAGGTCTCACGTGGCCACATCACTTATCCTGGATATGAGCACGTGAAATGGGAAGCCATTGTCCAAAAAATGGAGCCTGAACGCCTCTTTTCCTTCACATGGCCCCATCCCAAATCTTTCGACAAAGCGAATTACTCGCTGGACTACGCGAACGAGCCGAGAACTCTCGTGGAATTCCGCTTGGAAAAGACTGCCAGCGGAACTCTGCTTATTGTCACTGAGTCCGGATTCGACAAGCTTCCGACCGATCGTCGTGAGGATGCCTTCCGAAGAAATGAGGGCGGCTGGACACAACAAATGCAGAACATCGAAAGCTATGTCGCGCAGAAGCCCTAATCGTGTCGCCGCGAAGCGCCGTGCTTATGCGGCTGTTTTTGCTGCTCTGGGCGATCAAACTCGACTCGCACTGGTCGCCAGGCTTAGTCACGGCGAGCCTCGCTCGATTTCTCAATTAACTCGAGGCCGCCGCCTGAGCCGGCAGGCAATCACCAAGCATCTTCGCGTGCTTGAGGGTGCCGGAATCGTGCGCAGTGTCCGCTCGGGTCGCGAAAGCCTCTTCGAATTTCATCCTGAGACAGTGATCGACCTCAAGGGTTACCTCGATTTCGTCTCGCAGCAATGGGACCAAGCGCTTTCGCGTCTTCAGTCGTTCGTTGAACGATGATAGCGCCCGAAAACATGCTTTGGGCCCATGAACGCGCTTCCGCTTCGTAGCTTGGCAACGCAAGCGGAATCCGGTAATGTCAATGCTCCGCTGCGCCAGTGCGCGTGCGGCGGCCAAGCTTGCATTTTGAGGAGTCGGCTTTTGAGCATTCGCCAGCGGGTCGCATTGGTTACCGGCGGAAGTCGCGGCATCGGCAAGGGAATCGCGTTGAGCCTGGGACGCGCCGGCGCGCGTGTGGCCATTTCCTATCGCTCTAACAAAGCCGCCGCGCAAAATACGCTCCGCCAACTCCAGGCCGTTGGTTGCGAATGTTTCGCCGTCGAGGCCGACGCCACCGACGCTGCGCAATCAGAGTCGCTCGTCAAGTCCGTCGCGGAAAAGTTCGGCCGCCTCGACATACTTGTGAACAACGTCGGAATTTTCAATTGGAGCACCGTCGCCGAGACCACACTCGAAGAGTGGCGCCGCGTGCTGGATTCGAATCTGCTGAGCGTCTTTTATGCGAGCAAGGCCGCCCTGTTGGTGATGCGCCGCCAGCGATGGGGCCGCATCATCAATCTTGGCGCGGTGGGAGCCGAGCGCGCCTTCGGCCAAGCTACAATTTCAGCTTACACGGCCGCGAAAGCAGCGGTTGTTTCTTTTTCGCGTTCGCTTGCGCTCGAAGAAGCGAAAAATGGAATCACGGTGAACGTGGTGAACCCGCCGAACATCGATGACAAGGAATTGTCGCTCGAAGAGGCGCGGCGTATGCGTGATGCGCGTTTTCCGGTGGGACGTCCTCCATCTGCCGACGACGTCGCTGAGGCCGTCAAGTTTCTCGCCTCTGACTCTGCCGATTATGTGACCGGTCAGGTCCTCAGTGTATCCGGCGGCTGGATGATGTGAGCCTTCCCCCCACATAGCAGGAAATTTCGATTCTCCGCGCATGGTAAACTGGTAGCCGCGGGCGGCAATTTTTTCCTCTCGCATGTGAACACGAAATGAAGATTCTCTCCGTTTCCGAAATGCGCGAAGTCGACCGCTTGACGTCTGAGCGGCACGGAATCTCACAACAGACTCTCATGGAAGACGCCGGAGGCGCCGTTGCGCGCTTCATCGCCGCGCACTTTGCTCCCATCGACGACCGCCGCATCGTGGTCCTTTGTGGCAAGGGCAACAATGGCGGTGACGGCTTCGTCGCCGCGCGAGTGCTGCGCGAAATGGGTGCCGATCCTGCAGTGCTTCTGTTTGGCGATCCCTCCGAACTTCGCGGCGAAGCGGCGGAAAGCTACGCGCAGCTGCATCAAGTTACCAACGGCGGCATAAAAATCGTTCGTGATACGGCGTCGTGGGAATCCGCACGCGATTCCGTCTTGCGCGCGCGCATCATCGTAGATGCCCTGCTCGGCACCGGTCTTCGCGGCCCTGTAGACGGCATCCTCCCTCGTTGCATCGACCATGTAAATCAGCACGATACGCTCACGCGCGTCGTCGCCGTTGATATTCCTTCGGGCGTCTCCGGCGACACGGGTCCAACAGGCCCGGCTGTGGTCGCGGACTACACCGTCACCTTCACCGCGCCAAAGATCGGAATGCTGGGTGCAAGCGCCGCGCCGTTTGTCGGCAGGCTGAACGTTGCAAGGATTGGTTCGCCCGCGGAACTCGTTGACGAAGTCGCGAAGACGAACGTGCGCTGGCTGGAGCCATGGGAATTTCGCGGCATGCGGTTTCATCGCAAAGCGGACTCAAACAAGGGACTCTACGGCCACGCATTAATCGTGGCGGGCTCTGTGGGAAAAGCAGGTGCGGCAGCAATGGCTGCTCGCGGGGCTTTGCGCGCCGGTGCTGGGCTTGTCACAGTCGCGACGCCGGAACCGGTCCTTGCAACGGTCGCAGGATTTGCTCCAGAAATCATGACCGAGCCTCTTCATGCTACGGCAGCCGGAACGGTCGCCCGTGATGTTTTCGATTCAGGCGGCTTCGCGAAAATCTTGCAGGGCAAGAACGTTCTCGCGCTCGGTCCCGGCCTTACCACACATGAAGAAACGCGCCAATTCGTCCGCTCCGTGATTGCGAGCAAACCGGCCGTGCCAGCGATTCTCGATGCTGATGGATTGAATGCTTTCGACGGATGCGCCGATGATCTGCGCCGCGCTGGCGCAATGCTCGCCATCACTCCTCATCCGGGAGAAATGGCGCGGTTGCTCGGCTGCGGTGCGAAGGATGTGCAAGCGATGCGCGTCGAAATTGCCGTAAGCACGGCCGCGAAATGGAACGCTGTTGTGATTCTCAAGGGCAACTGGACGGTGATCGCGGCGCCCGATGGCCGGGTGTGGATCAATTCCACGGGAAATCCGGGAATGTCCAGCGGCGGCACAGGGGACGTTCTCACGGGAATGCTTGCGGGCTTGACCGCGCAGTTCGGTGCGCAAGAAAATTGGGCGGAGACGCTCGGCCTCGGCGTCTACTTGCACGGCCTTGCGGGAGATTTGACTGCCGAAGAATTTGGCGAAGCTCCGCTTGTCGCCACCGATCTGATTCGCCGAATTTCTCCGGCCTTCGCGCAGCTACAGGACGAGTTGCAGGCGAGCTGAGATGGACGCAAGCAGCTTGTTCTCTCATTCAACCGAGGAGACCATCGCGCGCGGCAGGGAACTCGCCGCGGAAATACGCGCGCCGCTGCTCGTGCTTCTTAGCGGGGAACTCGGTGCCGGAAAAACTACGCTCGCCAAGGGAATCATCAGCGGATTAGGCGTTGCTCACGAAGAGGACATCACCAGTCCCACGTTCACGCTCGTTCACACGTTCACTGGTCCCGTGAAGGTTTATCACGTTGATTTGTACCGCGTGAGTGGCCTGCAGGAATTCGATTCGCTCGGCCTCGAGGACCTCTTCGCCGAACCTGCGATCGTGCTCATCGAATGGCCCGAACGCATGCGCCTCCGCACCGATTGGCCGGTACTTCGCGTCGACCTGACTCACATCGACGAGGAGCAGAGAAAAATCACGGTGAACGAGGCGAAGGTGGGCGTTGCCTCTCAGTTCTAGCGCTTCAGCGCACGCCACAAGTCAACCAGAATTGGCCCCAGCACCGCTGCTGCTAGAAGTACCGCGAAGATCCTGCGCCGCGCGGCAACATTGAAACGCCAAACAGCATCTGGGCCGTGGCGCTCGCAGAATCCGTCGTCCTGCGCCGCACGCGAACAGCGTTCTCCCGAGCGTCCTAAATGCAGGCATTGCGTCGCGCCGCTCTGCAATTCGTTTGTGAATTCTACTTCCATCATCTGGTCGCACCACTGTCTCACAGCGCCACTTTCCGAGCAAAGTGACATGAAAAGGCAAAAGAACGAATACCCTCAGCTGCAGGTGGCTGGAGACAGCCTGAAAGCGCGGACCCGCCGGGGGTACTACAGCCAGCCCTAAGCGAAACGATCAGCATCATTAAGCGATTGGGCAACGTCCGCATGGGATGCCGGGCGGCGCAGGGAGCATTCTGCTAAAGTCAAAATGAAGCGCCAGATTTGCTCCCATGCCGGAAACAACCATGTCATCGCCGGCCCGTCCGGCTCGCTTGAAGCTTGAGCCGTATAGGGCGGAGTTGCGTCTCGGCTCCCTCACTCCTGGCATCGACAATATTCATTATGACGTGTACTTGAGTCCTCGTTTTTTGGAGACTGCGCGGCAATATCTTTCGATGGCCGTGCGCAATGCGGCGAATCTTCAGAAGTTCTTCGGCCGCGAACCGCGGCAATCCCGTCCGGCGGATACAGCGCAATTCCGCAAGCTGCTTACCGAACTTCTGCAGCAAGGCATCACGCGCGCGCAATTCGAAAAGAACATCGAATACGATCTGCTTTTCCGCCTCGCCCTGCTTAAATTTTTCATTCAGGAAATCGGCAACGAGTTCGCCAGCCTGATCGTGGAGTGCAAGGAAGATATTCGCGCCCGGGGAGCCATCTTCGAGCACAGCGAACAGGCTCACGTAAAGCGCGCGCAAATTGCCGAACTGCAGGCGAATCGCAAAGCCATCGCCCGGCGCGTGGGGCAGTCGCTTTTCTACACGCTGAAAGAGCTGGACGAAGCAGTGCTGGCGAAGTCCCGCCGCGCTCTTTTCGGTGAGGACTTCACGGAGTTTTATGATCTTCTGACAAATCGCCTCCTTTTTGTTGAAAACGGCAGCGACGACTATCTGTTTCTCGAACACTATGTCCTCCTTGGCAATTTCTTGCAGGATCCAGACCGCTTCGAGAATTTCGACGCGCTCCTTGTCGATTTTCTCCGCGACTTCGTGATCACTGACGCGAACTCACAGGAACTGCGGCACGCCCAGGAAGCTTATGGGCGTTTGGTTGAGCAAGCCCTCGGGAAGCGATCTGAACTGGCGAAACTTGAGGAGGAACAGGACGAGGTTCTTCGCAAAGTTGGCAGCAGCGACGGCTTCCTGCCGGGAATTTTCAAGCGGCGCGGCGGCGCGGATGCTGAGATGAATTTGGCCGTGCTTCGTCGCCGGCAGGCGGACTTGGAATTCAAACTTGCCGAAATCAGCCCGGAGTTAGAGGCCGCAAAACAGAAAGTGGACTTTTTGACCGAGGAATTTCGTAATCGCCTCGGCGAATATTTGAATGAGCCTCAGAACGCGCGCCGGTTGTTTGATCCATCGGATACCGGAGGACACAGCGGGGACGTAGAAGTGCGTGAGCGTTTGCTGGAGGAATGGTATCACCGCCTCGAAGAAAAAGAGTTGCTCGGCTACATTCTGGCGAGCTACGAAGTCTGCAACTTGTCGAATGATTTTTGCCCGCCGGTGCATTTGCAGCAGCTCAGACGCGCGCTTCTTTCGCGCGACGAACTGAAGCGCGTCGAAAAGGTCTTGAGCCAGTTTCCCGCGCGGAATTTCTCCCTCAAGCGCATCGAAGAATCCGCCAAGACACTGAAGCGTTGTTCGCGCGAAGATTCAAAAGCCGCAGCTCTCCGGTTTGCGCAAGACCTGATGCGTCTGCGCCGCGACCGCCGCAATTATCATCACGTTGCCGCGCTGCTCGAAAAAATCAACTTGGTCCGCTCCGACCGCCAGCGTGAACTCTCTCGTGCGAATAACAGCCTCTACGAATTTGTCTTTCCCGATGAGCGTCGCGAGACCGATGATCCAGTCGTTTCTCACACCGTCATCAAAGCCGACGTTCGCGGTTCGACGGAAATCACCAAGGACTTGCTCGCGCGCGGCCTGAATCCCGCTTCGCATTTCAGTCTGACGCTCCACGAGCCGGTGAAAAAACTGCTCGAGCGCCACGGCGCGGCGAAAGTGTTTCTCGAAGGCGACGCAATCATTCTCGCCATTTATGAGACGGAATCGAATCGCGCAAGCCAGCGCGCGGTGGCAAAAGCATGCGTCTTGGCGCGCGAAATCATCGAAGTAACCCAGGCATATAACGCAAAGGCCGAAGCCAGCAACTTGCCGCGCCTTGAGTTGGGCGTTGGCGTCGCGTTTCAGAATTCTGCGCCATCCGTCTGGTCCGACGGCGATTCGAAAATCATGATCTCGAAGGCGTTGAATTTATCCGATCGTCTTTCCAGCTGCTCAAAAGTCGCGCGACGCCTCCTGGCCAACAATCCCTCGCCATTCCGTGTGTTTTCTCTGCAAACGGTTATCGTTGAAGGCGTGGCTGCAGAAGAAGGCGATGAACTGCTGATGCGCTTCAACATGAATGGGATCGAATTGAACGAAGAAGGCTTTCAGAAACTGACCAGCGAGATTTCTATGTTTCCCTTGGAGGGAAGTTTTCCTATGCCCTGGGGCAAAGATCGCGCCCAACTGTATTACGGCGAATTGCCGCTAGGAGACACGCTGGAACCAATTGTTGTTCGCCGCGGCATGACGCGAGAACTTCAAACCGGAGGAAGAGTTGGCGAGCCTACCGTGCGTCCCTATTTTGAAGTTTGCGTCAACACGAAGCTACTTGAACTAGCCCGCAAGAAAGTCGCCGCCGCCAAGCGCTAAACGGCGCGCTGTGTAGCCCAGTTGCAGGAAATCACCGTATAATTCCGTCGGAGGCGAAAATGGTCCGGTGACTGTCCCGGCCTTCAAAGCCGGCGATTCGACTCTTCGCGAGCCGAATGGTGGGTTCGACTCCCACACGCTTCCGCCAACTCTCTAATTCAAAAACCTTTGCGCTAACTGTTCTGTTCCAATCGGAACATGAGGCGGCGGCGAGTTATGAGGCAGGTGGGTTCATTTGATTTTTTTGACGAGGAATTGCTGGCCGTCGATGCGGTGGTAGATGTAGCCGGTCACATGGCCCTGGGCATCGCGCCAAAACGTAAACGTGGCCAGATCACCCTCCCGCAGGAAGAACGAATCGCCGCCGGATGGCAGGTACTCGGCGACATCTTCGCCCACGCGTGACCAAAGTCTTCCGTCCTTCACAAAAACAGTTTCGATGTCATCCCCTGGACGCGATCTGTATTGACCAACATAGTCCTGGAGGGTCTTTGGATCGGCGTGTGTGGATTTTCGGAAGTTTACCGGGATGTTGTCCCATTGAGAGGCAATGAGCACCCAGGAGCCCTTCCGCTTGATCCAAGTTTCCGTGCGACGCTGTTCACTGACGATGTCCGCATCTCCAAACTGCTCATGACCCGTGATTCGAAAATTGACGACCGCCGTGTCGCCGTAGGCGTGCACAACAGCTTCGCGGGGATTCGTCACGTAGTCGTAGGCGAAGGGGAGCTTTCCTATGTGCATATATTGGGTCTTGGTCATCAGGGTCCCGTCATCGCTGCTCAAGATGCAGTCGTCCGCGATGTAACGCGCGAGAGTCTCCATGTCGCGCCGGTTGATGGCCTCCAGGCGGGCTTGACTGGCTTTGAGCACTTCTTGTTCGATGGGCGAGAGCGCGGATTGTGCTTGGCCGCGAAGTGCGACAGCCGAGACGAAGATTGCGAGTAGTAGGCAGGAAAAGTGACGCATGGTAGTCCTCCGTGAGAAGCAGGCGAAACGCGGAGGATATTACCAGTTCTGCGCGGATTCGGATAAGCCCACGCTGTCGCAGTGAATGTTGTTCCAATTGTTCCAATTGGCTTTGGGGGTCGGTCGCAACGCCGCTAAAACACAGACGTTAGAGTAACGTCTCTCGGTTCGACTCCCACACGCTTCCGCCAACTTGATAGAACCCAACATAGTGTACGTGAAATACGTCCACACAGCGTTTTTCGCCTAGTGGTACACTCGCGCAGTTTCAAAGACATTTGGAGGCCAGCAGAATGTCCAGACCAACTCGCTACCGTTTATTCTTTTCTATCTTTTTGTTCTTAGTATTCAGCAGTGCACCGCTTTTCGCCCAAAGCACTCAGCAGCAGGCAACGCCAGCCTATCAGCCACGGCAACCTGGAACGCCTCCCACACAGGCTGTACTTCTGCGAGGTGGCTATGGTCCGTATCGCGAGAATAATCATCTGCTCTTTTATCATCTGGATGTCCGCGTCAATCCACAGGATAAATCCATCAGTGGTAAGAATACGATTCGCTTCAAGATGCTGCAGGACGGCAGCCGCATTCAGCTCGACCTGAATCCAGAACTCAACATCGACAAGATTCTGTTGGGCACGACTCCGTTAAAGTATGAACGGCAACTTGGCGCGGTGTTCATTAATTTCCCAGAGACGCTCCTCGCAGGCCGCACCTATTCCATCGATTTCTACTATTCCGGGCGTCCCGTGTCGCGAGGCCGATTCGGCGGTTTCACGTTCGGTCAGGATCCGTCCGGCCGCCCATGGATTTACACCGCGTGCGAAGGCATCGGCGCAAGCATCTGGTGGCCAAACAAGGAACAGTGGCGCGATCGCGTGCAGAGTATGGAGATCAGTGTTTCTATTCCCACCAACCTCGTCGACGTCTCCAATGGAAGATTTCTCGGCAAGACCGATCTCGGCGACGGCTACACGCGCTGGGACTGGTTCGTCCACTATCCAATCAACAACTACGACGTTTCTCTGAACGTCGGCAACTATGTGCACTTTTCCGACCGTCTTGGCAGTCTGCCGCTCGATTTCTATGTGTTACCCGAAGACCTCGACAAAGCCAAAACGCAATTTGCCCAGGTCAAAGGCATGCTCGAAGCGTACCAACACTACTTCGGCGACTATCCGTTCAAGAAGGACGGTTATAAGCTGATCGAAGTGCCCTATTCCGGCATGGAGCATCAGAGCGCCGTCACCTATGGCAATCACTTTACGAACGGATACCTGGGACGCGACTGGACTGGCGTAGGCGTCAGCCCCAAGTTCGACTTCATTATCGTCCACGAAAGTGCCCACGAATGGTTCGGCAATAGCATTAACGCCGCAGATGTTTCGGACATGTGGATCCACGAGGCATGGGCGACGTACTTAGAGTCTCTCTACGTCGAGTATCGCTGGGGCCACGATGCGGCGCTCAAGTACCTCAACGGCTACAAACCGAAGATTCGCAACCAGCGCCCGATCGTGGGGGAGCGCGGCGTTCTCGATACTCCGCCAGAGGACCAATATTTCAAGGGCGCGCTTTTCATTAATACTCTCCGCACCGTCGTCAACAACGATCCGCGCTGGTTCGCGCTGCTGCACGATTTCTATCAGCACTTCAAATATCACAGCATCATGACGGAAGACGTTGTCTCGTATTTCAATCAGAAAACCGGCATGAACATGACGCCTATTTTCAATCAGTATCTCCGCCACACTGCGATTCCGCTGCTTGAGTTGAAGTTCAATCAGGCCGATGGCTCTGTGGCATATCGCTGGAAGGTGGATGAGCCCGGTTTCGCGATGCCGATTCGTGTTGGGAGCGCGACAGACTCCGAAGACCACTGGCAAATCATTCGACCCACTGCAGAATGGCAAACGATGAAGACTTCTCTTACGAAGGATCAATTCGAGGTCGCCACGGATCTTTATTACTTCGACGTTAGCAAGGAGTAGGAGTCCGCAGCGAACCCTTGCGATGCGGAAATGCACATCGCGACTGGCACGCCACGGGGTTCGGAGTCACTATTGTGCGGCAGAGGACGCGAAGGGTGCAGGCGTGCGCGCGTCGAGCCCGTACTTCCCGCACTGGCCGCTAGTGATTGTCGGCGCCTGGCCGCCGCCCGCAGAGTAAGACTCCGAAAACTGAAGAGACGGCAGCGAGACTTTCAGCTCAATCGACACTGCGCTGCCCTGAATCGTAGTGTACGTGCGTGAAAACGTGAAAAGCGAACCATTTGCCTGCACATGAAAGGACGAATCGTTATCCGAGCTGGAAGTTTCCCGAAAGTTGAGCATGCTCGGTCTCGAGTCCGCAGCGTGCCATTCGCCAAGCGCCATATCCGAATCC
>DATFQU010000105.1:0-7116 GCA_035264005.1 Candidatus Acidiferrales bacterium | reverse complement strand
GCTTGCTGCGCATGAGCCTTCGGCTGATAGATTCCTGGCACTGCGCGCGTCGCAATCGCGATCCGGTTCCATCCGTTGATCGAGACCACTGCAATCGTCAGTGCCACAATTTCCGCCTCGGAAAAATGTCTTTTCACTTCTTCGAAGTCTTCATCGGGTATGTGGGTTTCAGAAACGAGTGTCAGCGATTCTGTCCACGCGAGGGCGGCCCGTTCGCGGTCGGAATAAAACGGAGTTTCGCGCCACGCATTCAACTCATACAAACGCTGCTCGGTTTCTCCCGCGGCGCGCGCATCTTTGGAATGCATGTCGAGGCAATACGCGCAACCGTTGATTTGCGACGCGCGCATTCTCACAAGTTCGAACAAGGGTTTTTCAATTCCGGAGCTGTGTACAAAAGTTTCGAGCCCGGCCATCGCTTGATAAGCTTTCGGGTCTACTTTCATGATGTCGATTCTGGATTTCATTTTGCTTTCCCCTCCTACTAGTAACCGATGCAGGTGTGAGCGCGAAGGAATCAAAAATGTTCAGAGATATAGTGTCGCGACAGAGTGCTTCCTACGACGCAAATAGAAACTGAGATAGAAGTCAGAGATGGACGTAGGAATCATTCATAACGGAGGGCCACTATAGGATCGACTTTCGTTGCGCGACGCGCGGGGATCCAGCAGGCGAGCAGCGCGACAGCGATGAGAACCGCGGCGACAACCAAAAACGTTACGGGATCGTACGGAGTGACGCCGAAAATCATTGTGCTGATGAGACGCGTGGCGCCGAGAGCGATGACGACGCCTAGCACAACGCCGATGAGCGTGAGTGTGACTCCCTGCCAAATCACCATGCTCAAGACGTCCGTGCGCTTTGCGCCGAGCGCCATGCGAATGCCGATCTCATGCGTTTTGCGCGTGACGGAATAGGCCATCGTGCCGTAGAGGCCGATCATCGCGAGGAGCAGCGCGAGCAAGCCAAAAACAGTCGTGAGGCGCGCGAAGAGGTTTTCCTGCGAAAGCGCTTCGCTGGTCTGCTGCGATTGCGTTTTCAGGTCCATCAGCGGCAGACGGGAATCGATTGCGCCTACGGCGTCGCGCAACCGAGGAATTACTCCGGCGGGTGGCCCTTGCGTGCGAACCTCGAAATACATTTCGTTAAGATCGCCTGCCGCCTGCGCGTACGATAGGTACGCTCGCGGATCCGTCTCGGAGTGCGTGTACGTGAGCTGAGCGCGTTTGACGACGCCGACAATCTCGACCGCCTTGGCCGGATCAAACGTCAACCCTGCGCTGAAACGATGGCCTATTGGATTCTGCCCCGCGAAGAATTTGTTGACGAACGGCTGGTCCACCACAGCTACAGCCGGCGAAGATGCTGTGTCAGTCGGCAGAATCCCTCTTCCGTAGAGTAAAGGAGTCCCCAGTGTGCGGAAAAAATCCGGCGCTACGCGGAGCCAGCGAACTTCGGAATCGGCCGGTCTCGTTACTCCTTCAACCGTGATGTTGTTGCTGCTCTGCCAGCCAGAAAGCGGCGGGTCTTGTATCAACGTGGCTGCTTGGACGCCGGGAACCTCCCGAATGCGATCAAGGATTTGTGAATAAAGATTTACCAGGCGAGCGTCGTGATAGCCGTCGCGCGTCGGGTCAAGTCCGAAACTCAGCAGATTCCGCTGGTCGAAACCGAAATTCTTATTCTCGAAATTGACAAGCGTACGCACGAAGAGCCCGGCGCCAATCATCAGCACCAGCGACGCAGCGACTTGCGCGACGATGAGTGAATTGCCGAGCCGATGTTTATCTCGGCCGTCGGTCAGATTGCTGGCGCTTGCCCTCATCACGGATGCGAGCTCAAATCGGGTTACGCGAAATGCGGGCGCAAGGCCAAAGAGAATTCCAGTCAGAATGGCAGCCGCAAGCGTGAAAAGCAGGACTTTTGTGTCAGCGCCAGCGTCCAGAATGATTCGTGTCCCTCCGTTCGGCAGTAACGCCACGAGCGCGCGTGTACCCCACTGCGCGAATACCAAACCCAGCGCTCCGCCGAGGATAGACATCAGTACGCTTTCCGTCAGCAGTTGGCGAATCAGGCGCGAACGGGAAGCGCCTAGGGCGAGACGAACGCCGACTTCTTCTTTACGCGAAGTAGCGCGCGCCAAAAGAAGCGTCGCGACGTTTGCGCACGCAATCAAAAGGATCAAGCCAACGGCAACCATCAAGACGTAGAGCGGCTGGTCTGTGTTTCTCTGCAAATGTGGCAGTCCCTGGCTACCCTGAGCCAGCGTCAGACGGGGGACTTGGTCCGCTCTGTCTGGACGCCAGTCCTTCGTTACAAATTGCCGGAAAAGCGAATCGAATTCGGCCTGCGCTTGCTCCTTTGTGACGCCGTTTTTCAGCCTGCCAAATATATTGAGACACTGCCAATTGCGCGCCGTGAAAAATGAGCTGGCGCCGACGTCGGGTGCCCGGCTCCACGGCCTCAAATTCGGCTTGTCGTCAAACGGCAGCCAAATATCCGGCTCCGCGCCAGCCTCGATGCCAAAGAAAGAGCGAGGCGCGACGCCGACGACCGTGAAGGGGACGCCATTCAGCGAGATATTCCTGCCGAGGATCGCAGAGTCATGGCCGAATTGTCGTATCCAATAGGCGTAGCTGATCACAGCAACGCGCGGCGCGGCGGGGTTCTCATCCGCGTCAGTGATCTGGCGTCCGAGCAACGGAGCGACGCCTAGGCCGGAAAAGAACTGGCCTGAAACCATCATGGCGTTGGCCAGCGTAGCGTCGCCATTGATTCCGACACTTGCGTTCTCTTCATTGATGTCCAGCGGCGCGAAGGCAAAAATGCTTGCGAGACTCTTGTCGTGCTCACTGAAAAGTTCAAACGCGGGGTAGGAGTACGCGAATTCAGCTCTCCAGCCAGTCATGCTGAATTGCGGGGGCCACTTGTCGCTGTCCCACTGAAAGAGGACGAGTTGGTTCGGATCTTTCACGGGAAGGGCCTTCAGCATCACCGCATTGATTATGCTGAAGATGGCGGTGTTGGCGCCGATGCCGAGGGCGAGAGTGAGGACGGTGACGGCGGTGAAGCCGGGGGATTTGCGCAACATACGAAAAGCAAAACGCACATCTTGCATCGCGCTCTCGATGAGGCCGATGCCGCGGGATTCGCGGCATTCTTCTTTGACGCGTTCGATGCCGCCGAATTCGAGGCGCGCGCGGCGCAGAGCTTCTTCGCGCGGGATGCCAGTGCGCATCAGGTCGTCGGCGTAGGCTTCGATGTGCGAGCGGAGTTCGGTGTTCATGTCGTTCTCCGTGCGAGAACGATTCAGGAGCGAGCGGAGCCACGAGCGGAAACGAGCGAAGAGTCTCATGAGATTGGCCTCATATGACTGCGTGCAACTGTGGACGGAATTTGCAGGCAACGAAGTCGCAAACGGAGTCGCGGCCCCCTTTGCGCTGACAAGAGGACGCGCGCAGTCGCGCGCCTGTTATTTGAAAAAAGTGCCGAATCGTAGAGGAGGAGATTATTCATAGCGGAGAGCCACCATAGGATCGACGCGCGCCGCACGCTGAGCCGGAATCCAGCACGCAATCGCCGCGATGCCGGCGAGTAACAGCGTCACCGCGCTGTAGGTAGCAACATCAAGCGGCGAGATTCCGAAAAGCTGCGAAGCGATTGCTTGGCCCGCGGCCAATGCTCCCGCGAGCCCGATGACGACGCCCAGTGCAGTGAGCTTCATTCCGCGAAGTATGATGAGCGAAAGAATGCTGCGCGGCGAGGCGCCCAGCGCCAGGCGGATTCCGATTTCGCGCGTGCGTTCCGTGACGCTTCCGGAAAGCACACCATAGATGCCCACAGCAGCAAGCGCCAACGCCACGATTCCAAATGCCTCGAAGAGAATGAGCGTGAACTGTCGTTCGGCGGCAGAAGCGGCAATTAAATCATCCATTGTTTCAACACGGCTGATCGGCAAATCTTTGTCGACGGACCAGATTGCTTTTCGGATGTCAGGAGCAAGTGCGGCTGCATTGCCATGCGCACGCACAACCAGCGACATACTTGTTTCGATCCACTGCCACTGATTCACTGTCGTGTACACCGCGTCCGGCTCGCTCAACGCGAGGGACATCTGTTTGACGTTGCCGACTACGCCGACGACCGTGAACCAGAAGTCCGGGCTTCCAATGTGAACGCGCTGCCCCAGCGGATCTGTGCTTCCGAACTTGCGCTTCGCGAACGACTCGCTGATCAGCGCGACAGCAGGCGCGCCAGCTCGATCGCCTTCATTCAAAAAACGGCCGCGCTTCAGAGGAATTTTCATCGTCTGAAAATAGCCGGGCGTGACCGCGTATCGCATGGCGTCGTCGGCTTTATCAGGATTGTGGTCGATCTCGAAGTTCACGCCGTACTGATCCAGAAAACCGTCGCCGCTCAACGGCAAAGCATTTGTAAATGCAGCCGACTCAACTCCGGGAACGCGCTTCACAGCATCGAGCGCGTCCACCCAGAATCGGTATCGCACGGGATCTGGATCATAGCGATGACCGACTTCATCGATTTGCATCGAGAGCACCCGCGAAGCGTCGAAGCCCGGCGGAACTGCGAAGAGACGTTCAAGGCTACGCAGCAGCAAGCCGGCGCTGACGAGGAGCACGAGCGCAAACGCGACTTCCGCGACCACGAGCACATGACGCGTCACTCGTTGGCTACCGACAGTTTGCCGTGAAACTTCCTTCAGGTTGTTGCTGTTGTTGTTGCGAGAGGCGCGAAACGCAGGAATGAGACCGATCAGAATTCCGATTACGGTGGTGATACCGAGAGCAAATAAGAAAACATTGCGGTCGATCTGAATCGCGCTCAGTCGCGGAAGATCCGGAGGACTGAGCGCAACAATAGCTTGCACGCCAAACTGGGCCGCGATGAGGCCCAACACACCGCCGATGAGGGCGAGGAGAAGGCTTTCTGTGAGCAATTGTCTGGTTAGACGAGCAGGACCTGCGCCGAGAGCGGCGCGCATGGCGAATTCGCCGCGCCGCTGCGAACCGCGCGCGAGCAGAAGATTTGTGACGTTCACGCACGCGATCAGCAGCACTAGCATTACTGCGCTGAGAACGGCGAGAAGAGCCGAGCGCACGCCGCGCGTCACTTCGTCTTGCAATGAAATGACCGAATATCTGACTTCCTTACCGTAGGTGGGGGGATGCTGCGTCTGGATGACTTGAGCCCCGAGCGCTGTCAGCTCCTGCGTTGCCTGATTTACGGTTGTGCCCGGCCGGAGACGTCCGATCATATCCAGCCAATGGCCCCAGGCCCAATGTTGCGAAATGTCGATCTGCAGAGGGGCCCACAATTCCGCCGACGGGCTGAGCACATTCTCGAAGCTGCGAGGCGCGACGCCGATTACGGTGAACATGTCATTGCTCGAATATACGGTGCCTGATGTTTCGCCGATCTTGATTTGGTTTCCGATAATTGAAGGGTCGCCGCCGAAGCGCTTTTGCCAAAGCGCATAGCCGAGGATTACAACATTCGGCCCGTCCAGGACGTCGTCAGACGCTTGGAAATCTCTCCCAAGAAAGGGTGACACACCCAGCGCGCGAAAGTAGCTCCAACTAACGCGTTGACCTTCCAACCGCTGCGGCTCGCCGTTTGCTGTGACGGTCGGTTGCCACGACGCGAAGAGAGAAAGCGCGTCGAATGAGCGATTGCGCGTGGCAAGTTCGCGATACATACCGAAACTTGTTTTGGCGCGCGAACCGTCTCTGTTCACTTCGGGAATCGCCATGACTCGCTCGGGATGCGGGTAGGGCAACGACTCGAAGAGGATTGCATTCACGGCGCTGAAAATTGCGGTGTTGGCGCCGATGCCGAGGGCGAGGGTGAGAACAGCGACGGCGGTAAAGCCCGGGGACTTGCGCAGCATGCGAAAGGCGAAGCGCAGGTCTTGCAACGCGCTTTCCGTAAAGCTGATGCCACGGGATTCACGGCATTCTTCTTTGACGCGTTCGATGCCGCCGAATTCAGCGCGGGCGCGGCGCAAAGCTTCTTCGCGGGGGATGCCGGTGCGCGTCAAGTCGTCGGCGTAATTTTCGATGTGGGAGTGGAGTTCGTTGTCCATGTCGGACTCGGCGTGAGAACGGCGGAGCAGCGTGCGCGTCCAGGAACGAAGGCGGCTGCGGAGACTCATACTTCCTCCGGCGTGGTGCGAAGAATTCCGGCGATGACGTCGGCCATGCGGTTCCACTTTTTCGCTTCGGCTTGCAGGCGGCGTTTGCCGGCGGCGGAGAGGCGGTAATACTTTGCTTTGCGCTTGTTTTCGGATTCGCCCCATTCACTCGAGATCCAGCCCTGATGTTCGAGGCGATAGAGCGCCGGGTAGAGAGAGCCTTGCTGGATTTGGAGGTGGTTGTCGGAGATTTCCTGGATGCGCAAAAGAATTCCGTAGCCATGCAGAGGGCCGAGGGAGACGGCCTTGAGGATGAGCATGTCGAGGGTGCCCTGCAGAAGTTCCATCTGGCGATCCATACGGTGTGCCTCCTAGATGGGCTAGGAGTATAGGCGTGGTTCTCCTAGATTGTCAAGGAGAAGAAATCGACGCACAATTTATATTCGAAAAAGCGGAAAGCAAAGGCTGCGGAGCTTCGCGAACAAAGGGCGAAGCTCTGCGCAGCCTGGTGATGTTACGCGTGCGTTGTCTCGGTGTGGGGTGCGAAAGAAGCGAACTGGCGTTCGAGAGTTTTGGAGACGCCGTTGCGCCAACCTTCGGCCAGGGACTGTGACATGGGATCGGGGAAGATGTCGTCTTCGCCCTTCTCCAAGCCGTCGAAAATGCCTTGCGCCGCGGATTCGGGCGAGGCCTTGGGCACGTCGAGGTCGCGGGCCATATCCGTATCGACGGGGCCGAGAATCGCACCGTGGACGGTGACGCCTTTGCTGGCGACGAGCGTGCGTAGCGATTGCGTCAAGCTGAGCGCGGCGGCTTTTGAAATAGAGTAGGCGGGCGAGATGGGCACGGGCGCGAGAGACGCGACGGTCAGGTTGTTGATGATGGCGCCTTTGGAACGCGTGAGCGCGGGCAAGAAAGCGCGCGTCACGTTGAAGGGTCCGTAGAGGTTGACGTCGAGATGTTCC
>DATFQU010000104.1:0-4749 GCA_035264005.1 Candidatus Acidiferrales bacterium | reverse complement strand
TTCATCGGCTCCTGCACGAATTCGCGCCTCGAAGACTTGCGCCTCGCTGCAAAGCTCGTGGCCGGGCATCACGTCGCGAAATCTTTGAAGCAAGCGCTCGTCGTTCCCGGCTCGCGCCGCGTCAAAGTTCAAGCCGAACAGGAAGGCCTAGACAAAATTTTCGTCGCCGCCGGATTCGAATGGCGCGACGCCGGCTGCAGCATGTGCATCGGCATGAACGACGACGTTCTTCAGCCCCACGAACGCTGCGCCAGCACATCCAATCGCAATTTCGAGGGACGCCAGGGGAAAGACGGCCGCACGCATCTCGTCAGCCCGCTCATGGCCGCCGCCGCAGCCATCGAAGGCCATTTCGTCGACGTCCGCCACTGGCGCAACGGAAACTGAGATTTCGGCATGATCGATAAGCACGAAGCCAAACGAATTACGTCGGAGATTCGTTTAGTGCTTTTGGATATATGGGATCCAATCGGAGTAAAGGACGAGCCAAACGCTCAGGATGAATATGATTGCTGCCTCGGCGGCCTGTTTCGCCTTCTAACAACGCATGGAACAGACGACCAGATTGCCGAATACCTTTTGCAGCAAGAAACTGAACATATGGGATTAGGAGCTGTTCGAAAAGAGGCCATGTATCCGACCGTCGCCGCACTACGAAGAATCAAATTACCGCGAGACCCAAAATGAACCCCTTCACAAAACACACTGGCCTCGTCGCGCCGATGGACCGCGTCAACGTGGACACGGACCAAATGGTGCCCAAGCAGTTCCTGAAATTCCTGACGCGCGAAGGCTATGGCCGCGTGCTCTTCTATGATTGGCGCTATTTGCCCGGCGAAAAACCGAATCCCGAATTTGTGCTGAACAAGCCGCGCTACAAAGGCGCTTCGATTCTCATCGCGCGCGCGAATTTCGGCTGCGGCTCCAGCCGCGAACACGCCCCGTGGGCCATCGGCGATTACGGATTCCGCGCCATCATCGCGCCCAGCTACGCCGACATTTTCTACAACAACTGCTTCAAGAACGGCATTCTGCCCGTCACTCTTTCCGACGCCGACATGGACGAGCTTTTTTCGCGTCTCGAAAAAAACGAAGGCTATACCCTCACCGTTGACCTGGAAAATCAGAGCGTCAGCGACGGCAAAGGTTTCGAGCGTTCATTCGAAATCGATCCCTTCCGCAAGCGCTGCCTGCTGAAAGGCCTCGACGACATCGGTCTCACTCTCGAACACGAATCCGACATCTCCGCCTACGAAAAAAAGGGCTTGCCCACTCCCCAAATGGTCGACGCCGTCGACATAAAATTCTATTCGCGCAGCAACTAACGCGACTCGCAGCACGCCGGCGGCGATTTCCTCAAGGCGGGCGCGATAGTTGGTCTTGAGAATTACTGCGCGATGGGATTTTTCAGCAGGCCAAAATCGATAAGTCCGTTCGCGATGAATTGCACCGCGAGCGCGACGAGCAGCAAACCCATCAGCCGCATCAAAATGCGTATGCCTGTTTCGCCCATGTAGCGGCGAACGCGCCCCGCTGCCGCAAGAACAAGGAACGCCGCGAACGACGTAACCACGATCGCCGCATAGACTACTCCGCGCCGCCACATCGTATGCGATTCGCCGATGAGCACCATCACGGTCGAAATCGCGCCCGGCCCCGCCAGCATCGGCATGCCCAACGGAATGATGCTTGCGTCTTCCTTCGCGCTTCCTTCTTGCGTTTCTTCGGGGGTGGAACGCTGCCCCGACTGCTTCGCTTGCAACATGTCCACGCCGATTTGCAGCAGAATAATTCCTCCGGCAATTTTGAACGCCGGCAGCGTGATGCCGAACACTTTGAAAATTAAACTGCCCGCAAGCGCAAACCCGCACAAAACAATCGCACACGTCAACGCCGAGCGGCGCGCCATCTGACGGCGCTCCGCGGCCGAAGCATCCGAGGTCACTGCAAGGAAAAGCGGAATTACCGCGAACGGATCGACCAAGAAAAAGATTGAGGTGAGCGCGAGGAGCGCAAATTCGAACACTTCTGTGATCGATGGCGGCATGGGGCGGCGCTGCTCGCTAAGCGAGCTGTAAATCTATGCAGCGACAAATTAGCATTTTCACGTGCGAGTGGGAAGCGTACAGGCTGGCTGTTATTTCAACCCCTGCGTGAATGCTTTTGGGTCGTGCGGGTACGTATGAACGATTCGATAGCCGTATGTTGGCGCCTTTGCTTGGGCACTGCAGGCGGCGCCAAGTACGCAAATGGAAGCAAACGAGACGCGACGCAGAAGTATCGATGTCATTGGCGGATCACTTTGGCAAGCCAAAAGTATCACGCCTCGGAGTTATGCGGGAAGCGGGGTAGCCGCAACACACAAGCAGGACGGGAAGCGGCCCGTGCAGGCCGCCTCCCAACCTCGCCTCATCGGAAGACAAGACCACAGCGGTCGTTGATGAAACAGCTAGTGCTGGCCACCCTGATTACTCTGATCAGGGATCGGAGCGAAGACGATGGATGCAAAGATACCGACGTTTTCGTTTTGTCCTGCCTTGCCCGGGCCTGCGGTGACGAACAGTTCGTTTCTTGCTCCGTTGGCTGAGAATCCGCCACCGAACGCGATCGCCCAGGTTTGGTTGAAACTAATCTTCCTTCCCGGCTGTGAGCTTATCGTCCCGACAAACGCCCCGGTTTTAGGATTGAACCCGTTGATGGTGCCATCGATGGCGTTGTTCGAAACCAGCAGAGTGTTGCTCAGCGGCCCGAAATTGCTGGGAGCGAGCGTCATGCCCCAGGGCTGATTCAGCGGCGGTCCTTGGATTAGTATCTTCGGGTCGGTACCATCCTGTTTGAACACGTCGATGAAACCGCCAGCACTGCCGTTCGCTCCAGCATATGTGACGTAGACCATGTCATTGATGATCTGTATCCCAAATACCGAGAAGTTCGATGGGATCGACGGATCCCCAAACGACTTCACGAAGTTGAAGTTGCCGTCGAACATGTCCACACGATTGTTGGCATTGTCCGCCGCGTAAAGGAAGTTGGGGGCTATGGAATGCTTGGTGATGGCTAAGCCCGTGTACACTGCTTTGCTCGCGGAGTTGTTCATCTCGATGATCGCTCGATTTTTGTTCACGCCAAATGCCCAGGCGCTGATCGTGCCGTCGAGAGTCGCAAAGATGAAATTTGCGGGCTGGCCCTGAATCTGGAAATCCGTCGACTCGTTCGAAACGATGCCCGTTGGTGAGCCTGGGCCGTTCAAGCCGTCTGGCGAGATCGGTCCGTCTCCAGCAGTGGGAATCAAAACCCTGAGTCCTTGCGGCGTTCCGGCTCCGTCATAGATAGTGGCCCATCCCGAGAGATTGTCGCTGACCCACCAAGGTGACGTGGCGCCCCGGGCTAATCCCCAAGAGTTGGCCAGGAGCGGATCGACGTTCGATGCGTGATCGTCGACTTGATTCGAGACTAGATTTCTAACGAGATATTGTGCCTGGGCCGGGACCGAAACCATCAGAAGAAATAGGGGCACGCAAGCGGCGAATGCAGTCCTGCAGACCTTCATATTAGTTTCTCCTTTTTTAGGGAAGTCAGGGGCAGCCGGCGGGTCGAGCCATAGGTGTAGCGGCTGGGTATGGGAACCCGTTCTGCTAAAACGCTGGGGCGACCGAGTGCACGTTCCTTGCCAGAAAATTGGCGCACGAACGACGACTTCCTAAAGCTAAGAAAGAGGCAGGGTTGAGTAAATACCGCGTTGCTGCACCTTCGGTCCAGACACGATCGAAAATCTATGATATTTCAGAATTGTTTTTCATTTTTCGGATACGTTACGAAGTTGCAACATTCGACTGAGTGATTGTCTAATGGATTTTCCGCGCAAACCTACCGGAATCCACTTACACGCGAGATACTTTGGCAATAGGCTTAGGGTCTGACGAGGCTTCGCAAAGCTTGCAGGCACGCGGGCGGCGGATGATTGCGGCATCGCGCGGAAAAATCGTTGCCAGTCCCCAATCCGCCGCGACCTGAAACTGTTTTTTCAGCGAGACGAGCTTGTACAGGTGCACCGCATTCCAAAACAGCCACGCGAAGTAGCCGTGGACTTGAATTCCCGCGACACTGACCACTGCGTCGCGCGCGCCGAGCGAAACGAGCATCCCCTCCGAAACATAGCGATACGTTTCCAACGGCTCGCCGCGTTCGCAATGCGCGATGTTACGCGCGGCAATTTTTCCGTGACCGATGGCCACGGGAGCCACCTGCGGAACATTTTCGTGCAATGAAGCATCCGCCGCGACGGCGGAATCTCCCACGACAAACACGTCCGAATACTTTTCAAGTTGCAAATGCTCGTTGACGCATGCGCGCCCAGCGCGGTCATGCGGCCCTGGCAACGCTTCGATTAACTCCGGCGCGCGCACTCCCGCCGTCCAAACAACAGTGGCCGCGGGAATTTGATCGCTACCGTTGATTTCGACAGCGCGCTCGAAGCATTGCGTCACGCGCGATTTGTAAAGAATCTCGATGCCTTCGCGCCCGAGCCGCTTCATCGCGTGCGCACGCAGCTTCGGATGAATTCCCCCGAGGATGCTGTCCGTCGCTTCAATCAGCACCAGCCGGAACGAATCACGCGTGAGCCCGCGATAGAAGCGCGCGGCGTAGTTGAACAGAAAATCCTGTAAGTCGGTGAGCAGTTCGACGCCAGTGTAGCCTCCGCCGACCACAGCAATCGTAAGCAGCCGACGGCGCTCCGCAACGTCGGTG
>DATFQU010000103.1:0-5358 GCA_035264005.1 Candidatus Acidiferrales bacterium | reverse complement strand
CTTCAGACGGGAAGGGAATCACTCCTAACGCAGGATCGCGCGCGGCAGCGGCCAGTTCGCCTGACGCCGACACAACGCTCATTCTAATAGTAGTTACAGCCGACGAGGCCGCGCACATCGCCCTGGAAAACGACCCTGACTCCGAACCGCTGCCGCATCCGCTAACGAGACTACCTGTTTCTGAGCGTGTCGCCGCGGCGGTGGCTGATCTGGGCGTGTTACCCGGAGACGATACGTTCACCGTCGCTGAAAAGCTGGGCTGCGTGAACCCGATTTTGCGCCACCGCGTGTTCTGACGATCCGACGAGGATCGTCATCCTGAGGAGGCGTGGTCTGCCGACGAAGGATCTCATTTTGGGTCGCGTATTGCCGCTTTGCGAGTTTCACCTGTCAGGGACTTTCGATGGTCCGTGAATACAACGACGCCGATCTGGATGCGTTGCTCGCGATGCATCGCGCGCAGGGCTTCGACTACCCGTTTCCTGATTTGCGCGACCCGATTTTCGTCAGCAAGCTTGTACTCGAAGATGACGCCGGAAAGCCAGTGATGGCGGCGCTGGCGCGCCTCACCTGCGAAATGTATTTGCTGGCCGCGCCAAATGAAGGAGCGCCGCGCGAGCGTTACGCACGCCTGTTGGAATTGCATCGCGCCGGCGCAAACGATTTGCGCGCGCGTGGACTTGACGATGCGCATGCGTGGTTGCCACCGCGCATCGCGGAGCGCTTCGGCCGTCGCCTTCAGCAGCTCGGTTGGATTCGCGACGATGCCTGGACGTCCTACTGCAAGCGCCTTCGTTGACGCGCAGAGACGCAATTGTCGCTGTGCGCAGCCTTCAACCTGATGTCTTATCGCGCATCGCAGGAGTAAACGTCACTCCGATCAGCAGGCCCTCAGGCGAAAGCAGGCGCGTCACGATTTGTCCCCACGGCTCTCTGCGCGCGGCGACAAGCAGCCGATATCCTTGCTTCTTCAATTCTTCCGTCGCGTTTTCCACATTCTCAACGTCGAATTCCAGCCACGCGTGCGGGACCGGAATCTCCTTCGGCCAGTCCTTCACGCCGAAGCACGATTCAGCGGCCTGCGAGAGCGGCCATAGCGCAAAATGCTTCGCGCCTTCCATCTTGCCTGTATGAAGATAGCCGCCTTCGTCTTCTTGGAGCGAAATGCCGAGAGTGCTGACATAAAGGCTTTTGCTGGCCGCGTGATCTTCAACAATCGGACCGAATCCCGCAATAAATAGCACCTCGATCTTTGTCGAATTTTTCATCGCGCTCTTCAGTATAGCGCACCCGAAATCGCCTTCAGAAGAAAGGGGAAATTTATGAGCCGTGGAGCACAGCAACAAGTACAGCAAGAAGCGCAGCAGCAACTGGGCACTCAAAACCAGCTCATTTCGCAGGCCGATCAGGAGGGCCAGCAGGAGCTATCTGTCCTTACGCCGACCATCGAAAACCTGTTGAACAGTCCCGGTTACACGCCCGCGCAGCAATCGGCCATCGAGCAGCAAGGAATGGGCGCGGCGCGCACGGCGTATGACGCGTTGCGCGAAACCGCCGCGAATCGCGTTGCGCGCACGAATAACCCCGCGGGATACAACGCGGTCGACTCTGAGCTTGGGCAACAGGAAGCGCAGACGCTCGCCAACCAGGCGCAGTCCGATCAGATTAAATTCGCAAACGAGCAGATCGCACAGCAAATGGCTGGATTAAACGCGCTCGAAAATACGTACAACATCAACACGAACCTTCTCGGCCGCGCTATGGGCGTGCCGACTGGAATCCTCAACGCACAGGAGCAGGCGTCGAAAAGCCCTGGCGTCGGCACGTTTCTCGGCGACATTGGCCTGGGCATCGGCTCGCTTTTCGGGTAGGGCGGCTTTGTAGTGGCGGCCTTCAAGCCCGCCGATTTTTTATCGAGACGCGCAATCCTGCTAAACTGTTCGCGATGGCGACAACAGTAGCAGGAGCAAAGTCCAAGTCTTCGCGCAGATTGCCGCCAGGCCCTCCCGGCTGGCCGATTTTGGGCAACATTCCATTGCCCGGAGCGGACTGGCTCGCGGGATTCGAGCGGGCCGCGCGCAATTTCGGCGACGTCGTCTACTTTCAATTGCTGCACGTGCCGATGACGCTGCTCGTGCATCCCGACGCGATCGAGTCCGTGCTGCTAACGAATCCCGCGAACTTCCACAAGTCGCGCGATTATCGTGCGCTCGCGAAAGTGCTGGGCAGCGGCCTGCTCACCAGCGAAGGTGAAGCGTGGCGCGCGCAGCGCAAAATGATTCAGCCCGCATTTCGCCGCGAGAATATTTTTTCCTATGCTCCGGTGATGAGCGCGTGCGCGCAAAGCATGCTCGCTCGCTGGGGCGATGGCGAAACCCGCGATTTGCACCAGGAAATGATGGCGCTGACGCTGGATATCGTCGGCAAAGCACTTTTCGGCGCAGAAGTTCTGCACAGGGCCGACCGCGTGGGCGTCGCGCTCGAAACTGCAATGAAGCAGTTCACGCGCGTCGCTGGCTGGGCCTTTTTGCTGCCCGAGAGCTTCCCTGTGCCGGGCACATGGCGCATGAATCGTGCCACGCGTCAGCTCGACGACGTGATCTACGGCATCATTCGCGAACGCCGCGCCCGCGGGCAAAATTCCGGAGCAGGGGACTCGCACGACCTCCTCGGCTCGCTACTTGAGATTTGCGACGATGATGGCCGGCCGCTGAGCGATCTGCAGTTGCGCGATAATTTGATGACCCTGTTTCTCGCCGGCCACGAAACCACGGCCATTGCGCTTTCATGGACCTGGTATCTGCTCGCAAAAAATCCTGAAGTCGAAGGCAAATTGCACGCAGAGCTGAACGAAGTGCTGGACGGCCGCGCGCCGACAGCGGAAGATTTGCCGCGCTTGCCATACACAGAGATGGTCATTAAGGAATCGATGCGCCTCTACCCGCCCGCATGGGGAATCGGGCGCCAGTCGCGCACAGATTTTGAAGTTGGCGGCTACCAGTTGCCCGCATACACGAATATTTTCATGCTGCAGTGGGTGACTCAACGCGATCCGCGTTGGTATTCCAACGCGGCGCAATTTATGCCGGAGCGTTGGCGTGAGGACCCGGTGCGGACAGGAAAAATTCCGCGTTTCGCCTATTTCCCGTTCGGCGGCGGCCCGCGCGTTTGCATCGGCGCAGGCTTGGCGATGATGGAGGCAACTCTGATGCTCGCGACCATCGCGGAGCGCTACAGATTCACGCTTGTACCCGAGCATCCGGTCGAATTATTCCCGTCCGTCACGCTTCGCCCCCGCCACGGCATCAAAGCCGTCTTACATCGCCGCTGATCCCTTAGGGCTAGTCTTGCTTGCTTTTGCTTGTCTTTAGTTCTTTTTTGCTTTTTTTGGTTGGTTTTAGTAGAGTACGGCTATCATCCCAGGGTGCTGCTTCGGCAGTATCTTGGCCCCGACCCTGGCATGGGGTCGGGTTTCTTATAAATGTCCAAAGTTGTTGTATTTATAGACGGCTTTAATCTGTATCACGCCATTAAGGCCCACCCGAAGTACCGCCCGTATAAGTGGTTGAATCTGAAGAAGCTGGCGTCGCTCTACGTTCATGGGAGTGACACCCTCGAGGCGGTCTTATACTTCACGACCCTTGCAACGTGGGACACGGATAAAGCGCAGCGCCACAAGGTTTACATTCGCGCGCTTGAGAACGAGGGCGTGACGATCGTATATGGCGAGTTCAAGCGAAAACAGAAACACTGCAGCCGCTGCCAAAGGGACTTTTGGAGCTTTGAGGAAAAACAGACTGATGTAAACATAGCCCTCAGCCTCTTTCAGCTCGCCGTGGCGGATCGGTACGATAAGGCGGTCATCATTTCCGGTGACACGGATCTGCTGCCAGCGGTCAAAGCCGTTCGCTCTACGTTCCCTAGCAAGCATCTCGGCGTCGTTATTCCGATCGGAAGAGCCTCTGAGGATCTCAAGAAACAGGCGGACTTCCACTACAAGATGAGGGAACATCACTTGGCCTCGAGTCGCTTCAGTGATGTCATAGCCTTGAAAGACAAATCTCTCCTCAAGTGTCCTGACACCTGGAAGTAATCTCAGATAACCGTTTAGCTAAGTATCACAACTGTGCTTCAATCTAGCTCCGTCGCCGGCGTGGGGTTACCGCGTCTGCGCGGACGCAAGGTTATCGTCTACGAGGAAACTCGAATGAAGAATTCACTGCGAGTCATCGCAATCGTATCGCTGACGTGCATTGTCGCCGCTCTCGCGCCGCGCGCTTCCGCGCAAGGTGCCGCATATAGCGGCGTTGCACACACACCCGAAAATATTCCGCTCACTAATGGCGCAGTCGCCGTTTGCTCCGCGAATCCGACTGACCCTGGCAATATCGGTCAGCCCTGCGCTCCATTGGTGACGATTTACACGGACGCAACTCTTTCGAAGCCGTGTACAACTGTTAGCGCGACAAACTGTGCGAATCCCATTACACCGGACCCAAATGGCAACTTCAGTTTCTGGGCGCCTCCCGGGATTTACTACTTGGAATTCTATTCGCCAAGCACTGCAAACGGCGGAAGGTCTCAAGTGCCATTTCATGAGATGGTGACTCTCGGTTGCGTGCCTAATACCAACGCCGCGGGCTGCGGCGGTGGCAACAGCATCTCGGTCAGGGCGTTTGGGGCGAAGTGCGACGACGCGACGGACGACACGGCGGCAATCCAGGCTGCAGTGAATTCGCTGCCCACGAGCGGGGCATCGGTTGGCGGGATTGTCAGCTTTCCGGGCGTGTGCAAGACGACAACTTCGATCAACATTACGACGCCAGATGTGACATTTGAGGGAATCGGACACTTTCAGTTCATCACGCAGAATCCGCCGCCGAGTTACATCGATTTTCAGGGCACGACGCCACAGAACGCCATCAACGTGAACGCCCAGGGCTTCGCGATGGACAACATGGGCGTGAAGTATCCGACGACGATTGGCGGGCCGCTAGCGCCTCCGTCCGCGCCAACGCTGAGTCAGGTGCCGGCAAGCGGCTGTCCCGCTGAAGCGTATTTCGTCGAAGCGACCTACACAAGCGCGCAAGGGCAGACGGTTGATTCACCGGAAGCGACGATCACCACGACGACGGGGAACTGCCTGCAAGTGGCGTCGCCGGCACCCGAGACAGGAGCGACCGGCTGGAATGTTTTCGTTTCGTCGAACTCGAACAACGAGACGAAGCAAACGGCTTCGCCGCTGGCGATTGGGACGAACTGGACTTTCGCCGGAACGCTGGTGAACTTGGGCTTTCGCCCTGCCGTGGACACCACGGCGTTTTCAGCGATTTTCGATCCCAACGGCGCGCAACTCGA
>DATFQU010000102.1:0-15418 GCA_035264005.1 Candidatus Acidiferrales bacterium | reverse complement strand
GGCTGGAATTGCTGGGCGACACGCTCGAATCGATACGCGAATTCGATCCGAATACGCAGCGGTCGACGAATCCGCTGGAGCGCGTGACGCTGTTGCCGCTGACGGATTACCCAAAGACGAATGAGGAGCTTGAACGGCTGCAAGAGCTAGTGGTTGCAGGTCGTCCGGAGACGAGTGCTGGCGCGATGGCTGAAGGGTCAGAGGCTCCGGCTGGATTTTATCCCGGTTGGGAATTCCGCGCCTCGATGGCGCACGAGCGGCAGTCGCAGCTCTTGAAGCTGCGAGAAAACCTGTTCGTGATCGAAGATGAACCGGAAGTGCTCGGCGCGGCACTCAAAGAATATCGCACGCGGTTTGCGGGCGCCGCAGCCGAGAATCCTGAAATGCCGCCCCCCGAAACTTATCTCGTGAGCGATGACGAATGGCAGAGCGCGCGGCAGCGCATTCCACGGATTGGCTTGGAGCATCTTGCGGCTGAAAAATCGGATGGCGGGTACTTTACGCTGCTGACGCGACCAACAACGCGCTATCACGGCAATGTTCCGGCGTTTATGGCGGAACTGAAAGGGCGTTTGAACGCGGGAGAGCGCGTACTGTTGAGCGCGGCCAGCACGGGAGAGATCGAGCGATTTGCGGATTTGTGCCACGAATTCGAGCTGCCATTCTCTTTGGGCGAGCTGGGGCAAGGCGCAACGGCTGCACGCCTGGTGGACGAGTCGAGCGGCGGCAGCGTTCCTGCGGCCGTGCTGATGAAGGCGCCGATGGAAGAGGGCGTCGAATTTGTTTCCGCGAAGCTTTCCATCATCGGCAATTCGGATTTGTTCGAAACGGTCGCGCCGCCTGCGGCTCGCGCGCGAACGCGTCCGAAGACAGCCGGCTTTTTCAGCGATTTTTCGGAGTTGAAACCGGGCGACTACGTTGTACACGTGGACCACGGTATCGGGCGGTTCCAGGGCTTGAAGCAGGTGAACGTGGATGGAGTGAACGGCGAGTTCCTGCAACTGGAGTACGCGGAGGAGGCAAGACTATACGTCCCGCTGACGCGACTGGATCTGGTGCAGAAGTATCAGTCGCTGGGCGACGCCACGCCGCGGCTGGACAAGCTGGGTGCGCAGGCATGGGAAGCGCGCAAGACGCGCGTGAAAAAATCCGTCAGCGACATGGCAGAGAAGCTGCTCAAACTCTACGCCGAACGCAGGCTGGCGAAAGGGCATGCGTTTCCCAAGGACACGCCGTGGCAGGGGGAGTTCGAGGACGCGTTCGAATTTCAGGAAACCAAGGATCAAGAGCGCGCGATCGAGGACGTGAAGCGCGATCTCGAGAGCGGCCAGCCGATGGACCGTTTGCTGTGCGGCGACGTCGGATACGGAAAAACGGAAGTGGCCATGCGCGCGGCGTTCAAGGTCGCGGCGGATTCGAAGCAAGTCGCGGTGCTGGCTCCGACCACGGTGCTCGCATTTCAGCACCACGAGACCTTTCGTCGGCGCTTCGCGGCGTTCCCGGTGAAAATCGCGATGCTGAGCCGGTTTCAGAATCCGCGGGAACAGAAGCAGATTCTCGCGGACCTGGAGGCTGGGAAAATCGACATCGTCGTGGGTACGCACCGGCTGCTTTCCAAGGACGTGAAATTTCAGGATTTGGGTTTGCTGGTGGTTGACGAGGAGCAGCGCTTCGGCGTGGCGCATAAAGAGAGAATCAAAGAGATGCGCAAGAATGTGGACGTGCTGACCATGTCGGCGACGCCGATTCCGCGAACACTGCACCTTTCGCTGGTCGGATTGCGAGATATGTCCGTGATTGAGACACCGCCGAAGGACCGGCTGGCGATTCAAACGGTTGTCGCGCCGTTCGATAGGGGATTGGTGCGGCGCGCGATCCTGGACGAAATGGCGCGCGGCGGGCAGGTGTTCTTTGTGCATAACCGCGTCGAGTCGATTGCGTCGCTCGCAACGATGGTGCAGGAACTGGCCCCGAAGGCGCGAATCGTAGTGGGACATGGGCAGATGGGCGAAGGCCAATTGAGCAAGGTGATGATGAAATTTATCCGGCATGAAGCCGATGTGCTGGTGGCGACGACGATCATCGAAAACGGCCTGGACATTCCGAACGCGAACACGATCATCATCAATCGCGCGGACCGCTTTGGACTTGCAGAGTTGTACCAGTTGCGCGGGCGCGTTGGACGCTCAAATCACCGGGCCTATGCGTATTTGCTTGTGCCGCCGGACACATCGCTCTCAGGTTTGGCGCGGCAGCGACTGGCGGCGCTGAAGGAATTCAGCGACCTCGGCGCCGGATTCCGAATTGCGGCGCTGGATTTAGAACTGCGCGGCGCCGGAAACATGCTCGGGCGCGAGCAGCATGGACATATCGAGTCGGTGGGCTTCGATATGTATTGTCAAATGCTCGAGCGCGCAGTTTCTGAGCGAAAGGGTGAAGCAGTAGCGTCGGAGCGGCGCGCAACAATCAATTTGGGCATGGACATCCGCATCTCGCCGGAGTACATCGAAAATGAAGGCTCCCGCCTTCGCGTGTACAAGCGCATCGCGGGCGCGGAAACCGAAGAGGGGCGCGACGAAATTTTGGCGGAGCTGCGCGACAGATTTGGGCCGCCTCCGCCTGCGGTGGAGAACCTGCTCGATTACGCTTTGCTTAAGGCGCTGGCGGAAAAGTCGTTGGTAGCGTCAATCGAGCGGCGTGGCGAGCGCGTGGCCATTCGCTGGCACGAAGACACCCCGGTGAAACCGGAGCAGTTGGTGAAAATGATTCGAGCGCGGAAGGATATGCGGCTGGATCCGGCAGGAACTCTGTGGATCGAATGGAAGCGCAAACCCGAGGGAATTGTACAGGCAGTCAGAAACGTATTGCAGCAGCTTGATGGACGGGGATAAAATTCGATGAATATGAAGAAAATTGCATCTGTGGCCGGCGGCGCGCTTCTGGCCGTCGCTTTTCCAGTGTTTTTACACGCCAGCGGGGGAACGGTTGTCGAAGAGATCGTTGCCCGCGTAAACAACGACATCATTACGCTCTCCGAGTATCAGAAGGCGGAAGGGTCGCTGCATCAGGAAGCGCAGCAAGATTGCCAGGGATGCAGTGAAGAGAAGATCAACGATATGGTGGCCGACGAGAAGAAGAATCTGCTGTCCGTCATGATTGACCGGTCGCTGATGGTTCAGCGCGCCAAGGATATGAACATCGACGTGGACACGGACGTTATTAAGCAGCTTGACGAAATTAGGCAGCAAAACAATCTTCCCAGCATGGACGCGCTCCAAAAAGCGGTCGAGAGCCAGGGCGTCAATTGGGAGGATTACAAGCAGCAATTCAAGGATCGCTTGCTGACGCAGAAGGTGGTGCAGCAGGAAGTGGGCCCAACGGTCAAGATTAGCGGCGACGAGGTAAAGAAATACTACCAAACGCACCAGAGCCAATTCGTCAAGCCTGAGGAAGTAGATCTTTCGGAGATTTTCTTGAGCACCGAGAACAAATCGCCTCAGGAAGCCGCAGCAGTCAAGGCGAAGGCCGAGGCGCTCGAGAAAAGAATAAAGGCAGGCGAAGATTTCGGGGCGCTGGCGAAGCGCTTCTCGGAAGACTCGGCGGCAAGCGTGGAAGGCGAAGTAGGCGAATTTCAGCGCGGTACGATGGCTCCCGACGTCGAGAAAGCCGTTTTTTCGCTGAAAAGAGGCGACTCGACAGATGTGATGTTGGTGCACAACGGCTTCGAGATTTATCACGTGAATCAGCGGTTCGAAGCCGGCTTGCAACCACTCACCAAAGTAGAAGACGAGATCGAAAACGGGTTGTATCAGAGCCGGATCCAGGCCGCAATGCAGAAATACTACACGCAGTTGCGGCATGACAGCTACATCATCACGGCTCCGGGCTACATCGACACAGGCGCGGTGGCTGGCAATTCCGTAATCACGGAAGTGCCGTTTAATTCAGAGAAAGCCAAAGAGGCAAAGAAGAAGAAAACGCCCAAGGCTACCGCGGCTGACGACGAGGACGGCAATCCATGAAGTCCGCCTTCGTTGCGGAACTTCGGGATGGTCAGGTGGTAACGTCGTTTTTTCTGGTTCGTGACAAGGGAATCCAGACTTCGGCCAACGGCGAAAGGTCCTGGCTCCAGCTCTCGCTCGCCGACCGTACGGGTACGATAAAAGCAAAGATGTGGGAGAACTTCGCTGAACTGGAGCGCACTTTCGACCGCGACGACATTGTGCGCGTGCGCGGCCGCGTGAAGCCCTATCGCGGCGAACGCGAGCTGCATATTGATCAAATCATCGTCGCTGTCGAAACAGACTACGTTCTCGATGATTTTCTTCCTCATACGAAACACGATGTCGAGCAGCTCTACGCGCAGTTACGCGGGGAAATCTCGACAATCCGCAATCCGTGGCTGTGCCGATTGTTGCTTTCGTTTGTGGACGATCCCGAGCTCGCAGCCAAGCTGAAGCGCGCGCCGGCGGCCATGACCATGCATCATGCGTATCTTGGCGGCTTGCTCGAACACATTGTGAGCCTTTGTGGGCTTGCACAAAGGGTCACGCAGCATTATCCGGAAGTCGATAGCGACCTGTTGCTGACGGGCATTGTGTTGCACGACATTGGAAAGACGGAAGAGCTCTGCTACAGCCGGGCCATCAACTATACGACCGAAGGGCAGTTGTTGGGCCACATCGTAATCGGGCTGCGGATGGTGCAAGCGAAGATCGCAGCTATTCCCGAGTTTCCGAGGTCACTGGCGGTACTGGTGGAGCATCTGATTGTTAGCCACCATGGTTCGTACGAGTTTGGGTCGCCAAAGCTGCCGGTGGTGCGCGAGGCAGTTTTGCTTAATCATCTCGATGACTTGGATTCAAAAATGGCTGCTATGCGTGAAACGCTCGGCCATGCACAAGCGGAGGAACTCTGGACAGAGCGCAACGCGGCTCTGCGCCGGAACTTGTTGAACAGCGAGGCGTACGTTCGCACCGAAAGCGCTGTAGAGGGCAGCGCTCCAGTTGCTATGCCGTCAGCCGGCCGAGAGACGCTTTTCGGGCGAATGTCGACAGCAACAACCACTACAACCATAGCCCCAGCCGAGCGAAACAAAAGGTGAACTCGTGCTAGCAAATGAAAATGGAAATACCTCGGTGATCCGCCGGCGCAAGCTGCTGGAGCTCGCTCCGCTTGAACTCGAATGCATGACAACGCTTTGGGGTTTGCGGGAGGGCACGGTACGCGAGATCCGCGATGCCTTGGCCGCGCGGCGCCCTCGCGCGTACACCACGATCATGACCATCATGGATCGGCTCGCGCGCAAACAGATCGTTGCGCGCCACCGCGTCGGGCGCGCTTGGAGTTATCAAGCAAACTTGAGCCGGCAAGAAGCTCGGTCTCATGCCATCGAGCAGGTTGTGGAGAGCTTTTTCGGCGGCTCGGCAGCGGACCTTCTGGAGCAAGTATCGA
Organism: Candidatus Acidiferrales bacterium; assembly: GCA_035264005.1. GTDB lineage: Bacteria > Acidobacteriota > Terriglobia > Acidiferrales > UBA7541 > DAHUXN01. Next base: position 9,964 of record DATFQU010000102.1, on the reverse strand, counting down.
GCATCGTGGGCTCCGCGGTCCGGGCGTCGCATGTCGAGGCTGGCACGCCTGAGAATGGCGTTAACCTGTCTGTTCACGCGGTCGAACCGAGCCACTAACTTGCAATGTTTCCCAGCGAACTGAAAATCCGCAATTTGTGTCTGCGGCCGGCGACAATGCTCGCCCCGATGGCTGGTGTTACGGACACGATTTTCCGGCGCGTCATTCGAGGGCTTGGTGGCTGCGGCCTGATCATGACGGAATTCACGAGCGCCGAAGGTGTGACTCGGAGCGCCGCTAAGACCCTCCGTTACCTCTACTACGACGCCGACGAGCACCCTATCGCTGCGCAGCTTTTTGGCGCCGATGCGGAAGTGATGGCTGCCGCCGCTGCTTTGGTGGAAGACCTCGGCTTCGACCAGATCGATATCAATTTGGGCTGTCCGGCCAAGAAGGTGGTCAAGTGCGGCGGCTCGGGCTTGCTTCGCGACCTGAAGTTGCTTGAACACGTACTCACTTCGGTACGCGCTGCCGTCAAAATTCCCATGACCATCAAAATGCGTTCAGGCTGGGATGACGCGAACGTGGTCGCCGTCGAAGTGGCGCGCATGGCGGAGGGAATTGGCGTCGAGGCGGTTGCAGTGCATCCGCGAACGCGCGTGCAGGGGTATTCGGGGCAGGCTGACTGGAGCGTCATCGCTCGCGTGCAGGAAGCTGTCGGAATTCCGGTGATCGGCAACGGAGACATTCGTTCGCCGGAAGACGCGGAACGAATGGTTGCGCAGACGGGCTGCGACGCGGTGATGATTGGGCGCACAGCCGCGACGAATCCGTGGATCTTCCGCCAGATGGAACAGTATTTTTCGACCGGACGCTACGATGAGCCGAGCGAAGCGGATCGCTACCGCCTGCTGACAGATTATTTCCGGAGTCTCGTCGCGGCGGAACTGCCCGACGCGATAGGGAAAATGAAACAGTTTGCTTGCTGGTTCACACACGGCGTTCGCAAGGGAAGCGTGCTGCGGCATGAGGTGCATTCATCACGCACGCCAGAAGAAGTCCTACAGCGCGTGGAAGATTTCTTTGCGGACGTTGTGAAAAACTAAGCGACCCGCCTTAGGAATTCTCCTCGTTGAGTAAGCGCTTGTAAGCCTCTCGCCTGGCGATACCAAGCTCTCTTGCGGCTTGTTTCAGGGCGGATTTCCTGTCGACATTCTGAGCGGCAACGATTTGCGCCACGCGGTCAGTTAGAGAGACCGCCTGTGCGCCGGGCCGCTGCGAAGCCGATTGAGCGGCTTCTTCGGGCGGGCCAATCAGCAGCGTAATTTCTCCGCGCGGCTCGTTCTCTTCGAACGCGCGCATCAGGTCCGCAATTCGGCCGCGCAGGAACTCTTCGTGAATCTTCGTCAGCTCGCGCGCTACAACTGCCTGCCGGTCGCCGAGGATTTCGAGCGCATCCCGCAGCGTGGCGCGCAAACGGTGGGGCGCTTCGTAAAGGACGATTGAGCGTGGCTCGGAAGCTATCTTTTGCAAGCGGCGCCGCCGTTCTGTTGGGCGCGCGGGGAGAAAACCGAGGAACGTGAATTCTTCTGACGGCAGCCCGCATGCGGCCAGCGCCGCGACGATGGCCGACGGTCCGGGGATCGGAATCACCGGAATTTTGTGGCGCAAACAGAGCGAAACGAGCCGGTGGCCCGGGTCGGAGATTACGGGCGTTCCTGCGTCGCTAACCAGCGCCACGCGAGCGCCCTCCTCCATGCGCACAATCAGTTCAGGCGCGCGCGTCATCTCGTTGTGTTCGTGATAACTCTCAAGAGGTTTGCGAATCTGAAAGTGAGAGAGCAGCTTCAGCGTTTGGCGGGTATCCTCACAGGCAATCAAATCGGCTTCCTTGAGAATGCGCAAAGCGCGCAAGCTGATGTCTTCGAGATTGCCGATGGGAGTGGCGACGAGGTATAAGCAGCCGCCGGAATGTTCGGATTCACGCAACGCGTTGCCTTTGGTGCAATCGAGGAGGCAGTCTATCACACGGCTTGTCGCTGGCTCGCCAACGCTGCGCGTATGGCCCATGTGCGGAGACGTGGTAAGATTTTCTGGTTGGCGGCGAATCGAGGGCAATCACTGTGCCACTTTACGAATACAAATGCGTGAAATGCGGCCACCGCTTCGAAAAAATCGAGAGCGTGTCGGCGTCAGAAATCAAGAAGTGCCCAAAGTGTGGCGCAAAAGCGGAACGCGTCTTGAACGCTCCGGCGATCCAGTTCAAGGGCACAGGTTGGTACGTGACCGATTATGCGGGAAAGAAGTCCGATTCATCGTCGAAGGATTCCAAGGAATCGAAAGAAACCGCTGACGCGAAGTCGAGCGACAAGAAGCCGGCGGACAAAAGCACAGCGAAGGAATCCTCGAAGGAGACGTCGAAGAAGGCAAAGTAACTATAGCTTCAGGGATTTCAGGTACTCACGGAATTCGTCGCCGAATTCCGGATTCTTCGCCGCGAATTCAACCGTAGCCTTCAAGAAGCCGAGCTTGTCTCCCGCATCGTACGTTTTTGCGTCCGTCGTCAGCGCCCACAGGCCATGCTCGCGAGCCAGCATCCGCAACGCGTCCGTGAGTTGAATTTCGCCGCCGCGTCCCGGCTCCGTGCGCGCGAGGCAATCAAAAATTTCCGGCGGCAGCACGTAGCGCCCAATGACGCTCAAGTTCGATGGCGCCTTGTCCGCTTCAGGTTTCTCGACCAAGTTCGTGATTTGCCGCAAACGATCGCCCCATTTGCGTTCAGTGGCGGGCCGCGCGTCGATGATTCCATAGAGATGAACCAATTCGCGCGGGACCGCCTCGACGGCAATCGCGCCGATGCCCGTTGCTTCATAAACATCGCATAGCGCGCGCGTCACGGGTTCAGGTCCGTCGCAAATCACGTCACCGAGAAGGACGGCAAAGGGCTCGTCGCCAACAAGGTCGCGGGCAACCAGAACGGCGTGTCCGAGGCCAAGCGGTTCACGTTGCCGGATGTAACTGAAATGAATCTTTGCGCCGATGTCTCGCACGAGGTCGGCGCGCCGCGTGTCGCCCTTCTGCCGCAGGAACCGCTCCAGCTCTGGCGAGTAATCAAAGTGGTCCTCGATGGCATTTTTGCCACGGCCAGTTACGACGATGATGTTTTCAATGCCGGATGCGGCGCATTCTTCTACGGAATACTGAATCAGCGGCTTGTCGACGACCGGAAGCATCTCCTTCGGCTGCGCTTTTGTCGCAGGAAGAAAGCGCGTGCCGAGGCCCGCGGCCGGGAATACCGCTTTGCGAACGCGTTTTTGTTTCTCTGGCATGACTTATTTCAGCCCAGGAACCGAATCGCCAACTTACGTGGGCCTACGACGATTGTCAATGCGGTGTAATCATGAGTAGGGAAGTCCGGTGTGCTAACATCGCGAAGGGAAGCACCGTACGAAAGGGGACTGTTGTTTGACGACTCGGATTCTCGGAATCGAATCTTCGTGCGATGAAACGGCGGCGGCGGTTGTCGCCGACGGCGTAAAAATCCTGTCCAGCGTCGTTGCGTCGCAGGTTGATGTTCACCGCAAATACGGCGGGGTCGTGCCGGAGCTGGCCTCTCGCGAACACCTGCGGCAGATCGCGCCGGTTGTGCGCGAAGCGATTGAGCAAGCGCAGATGCGGCTCGAGGACGTCGATGCGATTGGCGTCACGCAAGGGCCGGGATTGGTCGGCTCTCTTCTTGTCGGGCTCACGTACGGAAAAGTGCTTGCTCTTGCGCTCAATAAGCCACTCGTAGCAGTGAATCACCTGGAAGGCCACGTTCACGCCGTTCTCCTTGAGGCGCATTCTACTGGCAGAACTCCAAGATTTCCCGCGATGTGCTTGATCGTTTCCGGAGGGCATACTCTGCTGTACCGCGTCGAACACCCAGATCAAAATTCTGTTGCGCCTTTTTCTTACGCGCGCATCGGCGGCACGCGCGACGACGCCGCCGGCGAGGCCTATGACAAAGTCGCGAAGATGCTCGCACTCGGTTATCCCGGCGGCCCGGTACTTGACAAACTCGCCGTGCACGGGAATCCGGATGCCGTACGCTTCGGATCCACAAAAATCCGAAGCAATCCGTACGATTTCAGTTTCAGTGGCATCAAGACTGCCGTGTTGTATTACCTGCGCAAGCGTCCCGAGTTGCAGCCCGAAATCGCAGCCCGGCAAAAGGTGCTCGCAAACGGGCAACGTAGCGCGGATGAACTGCGCGCGTTTTCCAGTTCAACGACGCTCGATTTGATTGCGAGCTTTCAGCGCGCCGTTGTCGAAGATTTGGTCAAGCGGACGCTCGCCGCCAGCGAGCAATTCGCAGTGCGGTCTGTTTTGGTGTCCGGCGGCGTGGCTGCTAATCGCGAATTGCGCGAGCGCTTTGAAGACGAGGGCAAAAGGCGCGGATCCGAGGTTTTCTTTCCCAGCCGTCCGCTCTCAACGGATAATGCGGCGATGATCGCGGCTGCGGCGTTTGCACGATTCTCCGCTGGCGAGCGCGCCAATGCGGATCTGAACGCCGCGCCGCATTTTCCGCTAGGGCTTACGTCAACCGTCAGCGGCGATTAGCGCCAAGCTGCGGCGCCGCAGCAAACACTGGCCCAGACAGTTTAGATTTTTAGGGAAGTTGGCAATCGAAAAGATACGCCGTTCCGTCACGCGCCACAGCGTAAAAAGTCCGGCCATCGCTGCTCCAGCGAATATCACCAATTCCTTCCGCGCGGCACTCGTCGATGACTACACTGCGTTGAAGATCCGCGACAAATATCCGTCCGGCAGCGGAGTTTTTCAGCCAGGAATTGTAAAAGCCGCATAACGGAAGCGTCGGATGGCATTGACACATCTCCGCGGCAAACGGCAGGGAAGTGATGGCTTCGCTATCCGAGTCGAGCGAATACGCCTGGCCCGACGAGCAAAAGACCAACCGTCGGCCATCACCGGACCACGAAAGCTGCGTGACATGCCCTGTTGTCTCGAACTTTTTGACAATCTCCAGCGTCGGCACTCGCACGAACAGAATCGAATCGTCTGACCAATCGCCGTCGAACTCCAACACCGTTGCGAGCATCCGCTCATCGGGACGGAAGGCGGTCGCGCCGAAGCCGTAGAAATTGCCCTGATCGCCATCGTCCGTGTCCGGTGCAGGTGATTCGGCAAACACGTTTCGATCCATCTCGCACAGAGGGTCGAATTTCTCTGGCGCAATGCCCGGCATCCACAGCGTCAACTTAGCGTGTTCTGAGCCGTCAGAGGCGGCGGCGAAATATTGACCGCCATCCGACCAGCAGAGATGCGTCGGATAGACGCGAAATGCGCCGAAGCGCCCCAGAAAAGCTCCTGCGCGCGGATCAAACAGATGCAACTCCGATTGCCACGTGCCAGAAGCGGCTACAAGATTCCGTTCATCCGGTGCCCACGCGAAGGCCGCCGGAAAATCCGGATGAGCGATGAACGGTTCGTCGGGAATGACAATCTGAACAGGCTGAACACTCGTTTCGAGGTCAGCGATTTCAATGCGCTGGCTCGATTCGCGCGTCGCGGTGGAGTACGCCGCCACGCGCCCCAGCGGTGAAATCGATACGTCCGAGCCCGCGCTCACAAACGCCTGCCGCACATTCCATCGCGAAGCCTGCGGAAATTCGCGAATGCCCCGCAGCACTAGCGAAGACGAGAGCACGGTGATCGCCTTCGTTTGCGCGCGCGTGATTTCCTCGGACGGCCGTTTGCTTCGGGTGGGCATCAGTGAACGCGTCCCGCGGTCAAAGTTTCGATACGCGCTTTGGAATCCTCGATTCGTTGCCGGACTCTATCGGCCATTTCGGCGAGCAAATCGCGACTCTGTTCCTGCGCGTCGTCAGTCTGAACCTTCAAGAGGTACAAATCGGAGTTGAGGAGCACCTGCATCTCCGCCTCAATTTCGCCGAAACGGTTATTCATCAGGCTCAGTTTGCGAATCACGCGCACCAGTTCCGCGCCGGCGCCTTCGCCCCGCACCGCTTCCGGGCTCGATTCGTATACGTCAAGAATCTTGGCAATCGCGGACTCGTCGCCCTTTTGATAAGCCTGATTCACTTCGGCCATCAGCTCCTGTCGCCGCGCCCGGTCGCCGTCATCCGCAGTCAGGTCCGGATGGATGCGCTTCGCTGCTTCGCGATACATTCGTTTCAATTCCGGCGACGGCGAAAAAGCTTTGTGCTCGCGAGCCTGCTCTGTAGGCGCAGCGGCGCGAGATTCGTTGGCCCTCGCGCGCGCCTCCTGCGCGGCTCGTTGCAATCGTTCGTTGCACGGTTCCTCTGCTGCAAGGCGTTCGGCGATCTGAGCGCGGAGTTCATCCAGCTCTGCATATGGCGCGCCAACGAGGTTCAGATAGCGCGCTTCAAGGGACTTCAATTCTCCGCGAAGGGTCGCCAAACGCAGTTCGCATTCTGCAAGCTCCGCCTCGAGGCGCTCTTGTTCTTTGCGTTTGCGTGCGAGTTCGCGCTCTTCGGGTTTTGCGCTCCGCGATTGGCTTGTGGTCATACGTTTGCCGGGTCTCCGTGCAACGTGATGCGCGCAGACTGCCTAAGCCCGTGAATGAACTAGAAACTGTAGTATGCCTAGGATTTTCCGGGGTGTAAGGCCGCAGCGATTGATCGTTTCCAGAACGAAGAGAGAAAACCTGTAGAACTTTAGTACTAACGCAGGCTGGCCATTTGGACAGCGCTTTCGCCGAGCTTTTGCGCCAGCGCGCTGAATTCTATACAATCGCGCGGCTATGCGCATCGCGATAGATACAGGCGGGACTTTTACAGATTGCGTTTTTGTGCGCGATGGCGCCCTGCGAATCCTGAAGGTTCCCTCAACCCCCGAGAATCCAGCTCGCGCGATTGATGAAGCTGTTTCTAGGATTCTCGCCGACTCTTCCGCATCCGACACCAATGCCCTCGAGCTCACTTGCGGTACGACCGTTGGCACGAACGCTGTATTAGAGCGCCGTGGCGGACGCGTTGCGCTGGTGACTACTGCTGGATTTGAAGACGTGCTGGAGATCGGGCGGCAAGCTCGTCCGCACCTGTACGATTTTTTCGTGCAAAGGCCGGAGCCGCTCGTGCCGCGTGAGCGGCGCCTCGGGATGAAAGAACGCATCAGCGCGGAGGGCAACCCGCTTTTGCGTCCTGACCGTAGGGAACTGGATCGCATGGTCCGCCTGGTTCGGAAGTCGAAGGCCGAAGCGGTCGCGGTCTGCCTCCTTTTTTCATTTGCGAATCCTCGGCACGAGCGGCAGATTGCCGCGTATCTGCGCGCTGGAGGCTTTCTCGTGTCGGTGTCGCACGAGATTTTCTCTGAGTTTCGCGAATATGAGCGCACAGCCACAACCGTCGAGAACGCGTACCTTCTTCCGGTGATGAGCCGCTACCTGGCAGAAATCGATGCGCTGGCTGGTCGCCGCGCTAAATCGCGTAACTCGGCGCGTTCGCGCGTGCGCGTGATGCAGTCGAGCGGGGGAATTATTTCGGCTGCCACGGCTGCCCGTGAGCCTGTACGCACGATTCTCTCCGGCCCTGCGGGCGGAATCCTGGGAGCGCAATACGTCGCCGAACTCGCCGGCTTCCCGCGCGTGATTACGTTCGACATGGGCGGCACTTCGACGGACGTTTCCTTGATCGACGGCGCTCTGCGCACAACGAACGAATCGGCAGTCGCTGGCCTCCCTGTGTCCGTACCCATGCTCGATATTCACACCGTCGGCGCGGGAGGTGGTTCCCTCGCGCGCTTCGACCGCGGAGGCGCGCTGCGTGTCGGACCGGAAAGCGCTGGAGCCGACCCCGGACCGATTTGCTATGGACGCGGCACGCGCCCCACGGTCACCGATGCGCATCTCGTTCTCGGGCGCATCGTGCCCGAGGGTTTTCTCGGCGGCGAATTTCGTTTGGATCTTGCCCGCACGCGCGAATGGGTCGCGCACGCTCGCGGTCCTATGAAAACCGCGGAAGATTTTGCGCAAGGTATTCTCGATGTGGTTGAGACGAACATGGAGAAGGCCATTCGCGTGATCTCCGTCGAACGCGGCTACGATCCTCGGGACTATACGTTGGTCGCCTTTGGCGGCGCAGGAGGTCTGCACGCGTGCGGCCTCGCAGCGGCTCTTGAAATTCCGCGCGTTCTCATTCCCAAGCTTCCGGGCGGCCTGTCCGCCCTGGGCATTCTGCGTGCAGATGTTGTGAAGGATTTCTCGCGGACGATTTTACTGCCCGTCGAATCGCGCCGGGCAGTGAGCAGTGCGCTGCAAAGAGAATTTGCGGCGATGGAAAAGGTTGCTGTGAAGGAAATGCTTGCCGAAGGCTTCGCGCGAAATCAAATCCGGATGGAACGCTTGCTCGACATGCGCTATGTCGGACAAGCCTATGAACTCAGTGTTCCCGAGAAGGGCGATTTCGTCGCGAGTTTTCATCGCGCGCACGAAAGACGCTACGGCTATTCCGACGTGAAACGCGCCGTGGAGATCGTCAATGTGCGCTCTCGCGCGATCGGCTCGACTCCCAAACCCGCGTTGCCGAAACTGCCTGCAGGCGGTGCGAATGCCAGCCAATCACTAACCGGTGAGCGTGTAGTGTTCTTCGCAGGCCGGAAAATGAAAACGCGCATCTATGACCGTTCGACTCTGCGCGCTGGGAATCGTTTTCGCGGGCCTGCGGTCGTAACGGAATACAGCGCAACCACAGTGGTTCTGCCGGACTGGAATGTTCGCGTTGATCGCTTCGGCGATCTCATCGTGGAGCGCGGCCGATGAAACGCTTTGATCCGGTTCGCCTCGAAATCTTCAAAAGTATTTTTCATTCCGTCGCGGAAGAAATGGGAAGCGTGCTGCGCCGTTCCGCGTTTTCTCCCAATATCAAAGAGCGGCGCGATTATTCCTGCGCGGTATTCGACGGCGACGGAGAAGTCCTGGCCATGGGCGACCACATGCCTGTGCACCTTGGGTCGATGCCCGCGTCGGTCGACGCGGCGATTCGCGTGCTCGACCTGCATCCCGGTGATGTGGCTTTGCTGAATGATCCTTACTCCGGCGGCACACATCTGCCGGATTTGACCATGGTCATGCCTGTATACCTGCCGCGCGCGAAGAAACCGATCTTCTACGTTGCCAACCGCGCGCATCATGCCGACGTTGGCGGCGCGCAAGCGGGCTCGATGAGTCTGTCTCGCGAAATATTCCAGGAAGGCATTCGCATTCCGCCGGTGAAGATTTTCGAAAATGGCCGAATTGTGCGCGATGTGCTGCAATTGATTTTGTCCAACGTACGCACACCTCGCGAACGCGAAGGCGATTTGACCGCGCAGGTTGCAGCGTGCCGGGTTGGCGAACGCAGGCTGCTCGAAGTTGTGCGCAAGTACGGCGTGCGAGAAACAAACGCGTATGGGCGTCATTTACTGGCGTATTCCGAAAAAATGATGCGCGCCACGCTTCGCGAAATTCCAAACGGCGTTTACCGCGCTGAAGATTTCATAGACAACGACGGCGTGACCGATGAGCCCATTGCGATTCGAGTGACGATTCGCATTCGCGGCTTCAGTGCTGAAGTGGATTTCACCGGCTCATTGCCCGAGTGCGCGGGCAGCATCAACGCGGTAAAAGCGATCGCCGACTCGGCCGTATTCTACGTTTTTCGGTGCCTCGTGAATGATCAAGTCCCCGCAACCTCCGGTCTGCTTCGGCCCATTCGCATCATCGCGCCCGAAGGAACCATCGTGAACGCGCGGCCGCCGTCGGCTGTCGCGGGAGGCAACGTCGAAGCGTCTCAGAGAATCACCGACACGCTGCTTCGTGCGCTCGCCCGCGCCATTCCAGCAAGGATCCCCGCGGCCAGCCAGGGAACCATGAACAACCTCACCTTCGGCGGTCGCGATACGCGCCCCGGTCACGGAGACGCGCCGTTTGCCTATTACGAGACGATCGCCGGCGGCATGGGCG
>DATFQU010000101.1:0-9094 GCA_035264005.1 Candidatus Acidiferrales bacterium | reverse complement strand
TTCACGGGGACGGCAATTGCGCCGATGCTTGCGGCGCCGAAGAACGCGGCGATGAATTCGAGCGAATCTGGCAATGCAATGAGAACGCGATCGCCAGGCTTGCAGCGCCATTCGCGGAGGACATTTGCAGCGCGATTGACGGCCTGCTTGACTTCCCTGTACGTGACCGAGCGAGGCTCGCCGAGAATCGCGATACGATCTGGATGCGCATGCGCGGGACGGGAAACAAACTCATCGGCGATGTTGAGTTGCGCGGGAATCTCGGAGGCCATGGCGGGATTTTACTCCGAGGCTATGAAGGGAGACAATGCGAGCGGGATCGGGCTGACGAAAACGCATCGGGCCGCATGTGAGACAATCGCTAGGGAGCGCTAGGGCTTGACGGTGTGGACTGCGGCTGAGACGACGCGGGTTTCAACAGTGCGAGATACGCGCGGCCAAATGCTGCGTCCTGCGTTCCAGCTCCCACGACGACGGCCTGCACGGAGTAGTGCCCGGTGGGAAGCTTGGCTAGCGGCAAGCTGATGCGAAAAGATGCCGTGCGCGTGTCACGATCCACACCCTCCGGCAGGAGCAACGGCGTCGCTTTGATCTCCGCTCCGTCGCGGAAGAAGATCAATCCGCCGCGCAAACCGTTGGGATCTGCACCGTCCATATAGTAAGCCTGAAAGAAAACATAGAGAGTCTGCTGTTGAGTGAACAAATGCGTGACGCTGGGAATGATTTTTTCGCCAGCCATTTCGAGCGGTGAGTTGTTGATCTTGGCCGCGCGTCCCTGTTCCTTGAGCTGTACTTCGCTGGTTTTCGCCACTGGCACAAGTTCGTTCGAAAGAAGTACGGAACTCAGAGACACCCGGCCGGCGGGACGCGGAGGCAGAACAAGATCCGTCTCGAAGCTGCCGATATGGCCCATTTCGTTCTCGCGCGCCAGAAACTTCAACCTGTATTTACCCGGGCTGAGAACAACGCCTCCCTGATAGACGAGATTGCTGGCGCTGACTTCGGCGTAGCGCTCGGCACCGAGTTTGACGTGAATCGTGTCCTGAAGTTGCGCAACAATCTGGCCCGCCGGATACGCGCGAACTTCCGCCGCAAAGTCAAAACTGGCCTCCCTGTCGCCTCGTTTCTCTGCCCATTGAAGGGCGCTCGATGAAATCTTTGCGGCGATCGGAACGTAGATCTGGCGGTCATTAAGGCGGAATGCCGCCGTCTCGACGGCCAGGGGCAGATCGACATACGGATCTTCCGTCTGCATGGCCTCAGCGAGCTGTTGCTTGCGATCTTCGGATGCAAAGTGCTGAAAATCCTTCGGCGCGTAGTATCCCGTTCGATAGCGAACGTGAACGCCGGGGGCGGTCACCTTCACGCGAATCGTGTGCCAGCTCCCGTCGCGTTTGACGTCAGCGGCGAGACTGTAGCCAACGAGATAGTATCCGCCATTGTCCTGCTGAATTTTCGGAAAGGCATCGCTCAGGTCGCCAAGATCAAAGAAAGATTCGCCACCGGTGTCCGTTGCAAGGGTTGCGAGGGTGTCGCGTGAATCCTCGCGCTGATCGGTCTGATGATAGACGGATGCGCCGCTGAACATCGAAGTGCCCGTAGCAGCATCGGTAGTTGCATCGCCGCCGGGCGGCAGCGCAAAAAGGCCGCGAGCGTCTATGGAATAGATCGAAACATCTGCCCGGTTGGCGGCGTCTGTAGCGGCGCGCAATTCCGCGCGATTCTCTTCGCCGGTTTGGGTTACTCCACCGGTAAATTCAACCATGGACTTCCTGCCCGGAATCGCGGCGAGTGTATCGGCGAGAGCTTCGACGGCGGCGAGTTTCTGGTCGGTGTTGAACACGTTGAATTCTGTTTCGTCAGGTGTGTAGGCCGCGCCGGTATATTCCTGAACGTCGGCTTCGCCATTTTGAGCGGTGGCGGACAAAGGCGACGCAAGGCCGGCGGAAACTCCCGGAACAATCTGGCGAATGGCTTTTTCAAGCACGGCGTGATCGTTTGTGAAATTCGCCAGCACAGACACACGCGATGAAAAAATTACGATGGCGACGAGGTCGGCGGGAGTCATCTGCTTGCGGACGAATTTCAGCGCGGAATCATGGGCGCGGATGAGGTCGTCAGTTTCCATCGAAGTCGCGTCGAAGAACAGCACGATCATGCGGCGGTCGTGGACGACGTTGTCCGCGGCCGCAACCGAGGCAGGATCGTCATTGTCCACAGGCACTACGATTGGCTTGACGTTCTCCGCGCTCGCGGTTTCGATTTTCTCGATGTCGGAATATGAGAAATTCGAGATCTTCTGCAGCTTACCGTTGTCAGTTACCTTGAATTGGTCCAAACGCAGACCTTTAAAGGGTTTGCCGGAGCGGTCCGTGACCTCAACGTCAATCCGAACAAAATTTGACGCCGTATGCAGAACGGAAACGGTTCGTGACGGCTGGGACTGTGGCGGAGGAGGAGGCAGAGGCAGCTGCTGCGCGGAGGCGCGAGTGAACACGAGCGAAAATCCACTGATCACGAAAATTGCAAGCGCGTGACAGGTGAAGTTTCGCATTAGAAGTTGTACCGTAACATCACATCCATCGTACGCATTGAACCCGCGCTGGTCACTTGGCCGAAGGTCGACGAGCCTAACAAGGTCGAGACGCCGCTGAAATTAACGTGGTTTGCAACGTTCTGAACCTCCCAACGAATGTCCACATGGTGGCGCTGCTCCGGACCGTAACGAAAAGACTTTGCGAGCGAGGCGCTCCAACTGAATGAGCAAGGGCCGTCAATCGCGCCGCGCGACTCGTCCCCGTACTGGCCGAGCGGCGGCGTGGTAAACGCGGCGGTATTGAAGAACGCGAGCTGCGAGCCTCCGCACACGCCAACGTTGGGATTGGTTAGCTCTTCGGCGCGAAGCGAAAAACTTGCGCCGGTGCCGTTGTCGGAAGCAATCCCTCCGAGCAAAGCCGTCTCGGGCAACCCCGTCTGCCAAGTGATGATGTTTTGAAGGCGCCAATTGCCGAGGATGTGCTCGGCCCAGCCGCTGTCCCCGTAACGGTGGCGTTCGCCGAACGGAAGCTCCCATACGGAGAAGAAACGCACTTGGTGGCGGACATCGAACGAAGAACGCCCGTACTGCACCGCGTAATTTCCGTCTTGCTGCACAACGACCGGAGCGGCCCCGCCGATGGTGCTGGCGTTGTCGAGCGATTTTCCGAAAGTGTACGCCCCCTGCAGGGAGAGACCGTGCGTGAAACGGTGCACGAGGCGAGTTTGCAAGGCGTTATAGAGCGAGTGCGCGCCTGACTGGTCAAAATAAAAGCTGGTAGCAGAGGGAATCGCGAGATTGCTTTGCGTCTCAAGCTGATTGGTACCCAGAGGCGCGCGATTCGGAGCACGCAGGAGGTCAAGGTCGCCGCCAGCGGTGCCGGTGTAGGTGAGGTCGAGCAGCCAGTCTCTGGCCAAAGAGGTCTCCGTACCAAGCATCCAGATTTGGGCGTGGCCGTCTCGATAAAATGGATCGACGCCTGCTGTGTTCAGAATTGTTATGCCATTTGACTGTGCGGCTCCAGGAAAGCCCTGCTCGATCGTTAAAACCTGCGAGGCTGAAGTGATGCGATTCTGCGCCACGGAAAAGGGCGGCTGATACGCCAAATAGTTTTGGGCGAGCGTGTCGTACGCGGATTCATTGTAAAAAACGGAGTAGCCAGCGCGCACGATAGTGCGTGGCTTCAATCCCGGGTCCCACGCTATTCCGATGCGAGGCGCCCAATTGTTGTAGTCTCCGTGAATGAGCGCCCGCGGATAGGTACCGTTGAACTGTCCGGTCTGACCGGGTATCACAACGTCAACGGCGGTTGCTGTAGCGTTCAGATCCAAGTTCGCAATTTGGTTGTGCAATTCCACTGGCGGCGTGACGGCTTCGTAACGAAGGCCATAGAGAAGCGAGAAACGCTTTGCGATGCGCCAATCGTCCTGCGCGTATCCGACCAGGCCCCAGCTTCGAAAATAAGTGTTCGGATTTCCGAATTGCGTCTTCGTATTGTAAGGGAGACCCAGCAGAAAATCGGCCAAGTCGCTTCCGGTACTGGGCACGGGTTGTCCATTTCCATCGAGTTGGCTGGTCATCAAGCCGGTAAACGAAAAATCGCCGCGCGGCGTAGGATCGGATTGCGTATTCAACTGAATGCGGCGAATTTCTCCTCCGAATCTCAGGGTGTGTTTGTCGCGCACCCATGTCAGGCCATCGTCGAAGCGCAGCGTCTGATTTCTGACCAAGGAAGGCGCAGGATCACTCAGGCCGGAAAAGCTCGTGAATCCGATTTGCGGGATGCCGAAATCGACGGGCTGCGTGGACACTCCCTCAATTCCGAGATTGCCGGCAACGTTGTTGACGAAAGAATTGTCGCTCAGGACTCGAATGCGATTGCGGCTCCAATTCAAATGGCTGTTTTCGATGAAATGCGAGGACCAGTTATGAATCAGGCTGAGATCGACGTTCTGGCTTCGCGTGGATTCGTGACTGGCGATGTCCGCGAAATTTCCCAGTGTATCCTCGCGCTCCGAGCTGAAGTTGTAGCCGACGTTGAGGCTGAACTTTGCGTTGATGGTGTGCAAGACGTGGATGTTTACAAGATCGGTGTTGAGCGGCGTGGTCGTTTGCAAGACGTAGTTTTGAACGCTTTGACCCGGAACATTGGGCATCGGAATGAAGTTCAGAAGGCCTTGCGCAGCGTTATCCATCATGCCCGAGGGAACCTGGCAGCCATTCGTGCCGAGCGGCGTGCGCGGCCCTGAAAGGTTGGAGAACGGATTGTACAGTGTGACCCCCAAGCCGCAGAAGTTGCCGCCGCGCTCCGCGCTAGTCGGTACGGTGGAGAAAGTGTCGACCGGACTTTTCTCGGTTTCGTGCTGATAGTTTCCGAAGAAGAATGTCTTGTCGCTGCCGTTGTAGATGTGAGGAATGACAAGCGGTCCGCCGAGATTTCCTCCGAGACGCTCATCGTAATGGCTGATCTTCGGAAACTGGTTCCCCGTAATGGAAAACGGCTCGGCATCGGCGGCGGAATTCTCGTAACGATCGTAGAAGCTAAAGCGTACGCGGTTCACGGCTTGACGAGCGAGCCTGCCACCGCGCCCACCAAACATTCCTCCTCCACCAGCACCACCAGCAAAGCCACCGCCGCGAAATTCTCCTCCGCCTGGTCCCAGGCGACCACCTGCGACTGGCGGACCGCTTTGCCCGAACTGACCACCTGCGCCGCGTGGGCCGACACTCCCACCTGGCAGTCCTGGCGCCAGCGAACCGAGTTCAAACTGGCCGGAGCCTCCGAAACCGCCCATTCCGGGCCCGCTTGTCGTTGTTTGTCCCTGTCCAACCGTGCCCTGCAACAGGAATGAATTCGAGGATGAGCCTGCACTCTCGGCACTTGCCACTGCTTCTTGACTGGATCCCGGATTCTCATCGGGTTGGGCAGCCGCTTCGCCGGTCAGATCGGTCTGCGCAAAACCACCCTGCGACATGCCTTGGTTCAGGGCATTCATGACTCCCGGCGGCAACTGCGAATTTCGGCCGCCTCTTCGCGCTGCGTTAGGTGAGCCATTTGACTGGTTTGTGGAGCTGCTTCGCGGGAAGCGCGCATTGACGGGCGGCGCCGGGGCTGAACTGTGGGCGGGTTGCCCTTCCAACTCTGCGAGGGTTACGACACGAAGCACGAAGGTCACTTTCGTGGGGTTCGCTGATGAAACTGCCGCCTGCTTTGTTGCGGCTTCAAAGCCGAGTTCGCTTGCCTCGATTGAGTAGTCACCAACCGGAAGATTTGGAAGTTCGAACTTACCGGCTTCATCCGTCCAGCTTACCCATTCTTTGTGAGTTTGGGAGTTGGTGGCTTTCAAAGTCGCGCCGGGAATCGTTTCACCCTCGGCGGACTGCACGAGGCCAGTGACGGTTCCGGCGGCTGGAGTTTGCTGAGCGGAAGCCTGCAATGACGCAGATGACAGAAATGCAAAGAGGACGCAGGCCCACCTCAATCGGCGGACGAGTAATAACTCGTTTTTCGAGATACAGGCCAGGGCGCACTCCTGAGTGTTTCGCAGTCGGCGACTGCTCAATAGGATTCTGGGAGCGCACCGGGCCATGATGGCAAGTCCGTAAGTGGAAATATTGCTTCTCGAGAGTCCGTTCAGACCCATCCTATATTCGCTCAAGGCGGAAGCGAAGTTCCAAAACATGTTGGACGACGATGGGCGTGCTGGTGAATCCGCTAGTTCTCGGGCGGTACGGGCTTAATCACTTCGCCCTTTACGAGTGTGCGGTCAAAGAAATTTCCAGTTGCCTGGAACACCTCGACCCAAGTGCGCCATAGGAGAGAATCGTGCACCTCGTCAGGAAAGACAATCTGCTCGTACGGGACGTGATGCTGGCGCAAGAGATGAATCAGGTTCACGGTTTGTGCGAACTCGACGTTGCGGTCATCATCGGCCTGAATCAAGAGCACCGGCGATTTCCATTTGTCGATCGCAGCCACAGGCGAAGATTCGTACGCGGTGTTTCGCATCGCGTTAGCGCCGCCGCCCGCTCCGCGTCCGCCAAAGAACGCTGACCAGTCGTGCACGCCCGCGTAGTCCACACCCGACTTGAAAATGTCAGAGTTGCGCGCCAAGCCCATCGCAGTCAGATAACCGCCGTACGAGCCGCCCCACAGACCGATCTTCTGCGGATCCACATACGGAAGCGATTGCAGATATTTCGCTCCCGCCACGACGTCCTGATATTCGGAAGCGCCCAGCGGCCCCGCGTTGGCCGGCTCACTAAAAGCGCGGCCGTACTGGATGCTCAGGCGGTAATTCACAGACAGCACGACGTAGCCGCGGCTCGCCAAATATTCGTTGGCGGCGTACATGAAGTTGTATGCATCCATGGGATGAAAGCCGAGCATCATCTGCCGGGGGGGGCCTCCGTGAGTGAAGATCAGCGCGGGCGCCGCATGTGGCGCGCCGCGAGGGACAAACAGTTGCCCGTGAATTTCGAGGCCGTCGAGGCTCTTGAATATCACTTGTTTGGGCACCACGAGTTGAGCGGACGGATAATCGGCTGGCAGCGCGCTGGCGGCGATCATTTCGCGGCCTTCCTTCGTGATTCGGTACGGCATCGCTGGCTGTGTTGCGGTTGAGCCCAGACACAGCACATGACGGCCGTCGCCCGTTACAACAGGCGTCCATTCAATGGTCTCGCCATGGGTCAGAGCCACAGGCCCAGGATGATCAACGCTTACCCGCGAAATATGCCGGCGATCGATGTCGTTTTCGTTCGACGAATAGATAAGCTCCTTTCGGTCGGGAGTGAGCGTTACATCCTGAAATGAATAATTTCCAGGAGTCAGCAGCATCGGCGCGCTGCCATCGGCAGAGATTGAATAGAGGTGCGACCATCCGTCTTCATTGGACGCGAACGTGATGCGATTGCCCGCTGCGAAGTGAAACGCGACTTCCTCACCCTCGCCGGGAAATGAACCATTGGCGTCGTTGCTACTTTGCCAGATGACCCGTGTATTATTGTTGGCCGCGTTCCATACAAAAATTGCCCACGGCTGCGAGCGCCCTGAAAAAAATCCGCCTCCCCCGCCCGTCAAGCCGACGAAAGCCAGTTCTGAGCCGTCCGGCGACCATCGTGGCAGTGCGTCGTGAAAAATACTCGGATCCACATAGCGCAGCGTGTCGCTGCCAAACTCGTAGATGGCGATGAGCGAATGCGTACCGCGATTGCTGACAAACGCGATCTTCTTGCTATCCGGCGACCACTGCGGCTGCGAATTATTTCCGCGAACGTAGGCAAGTTTGCGAGCGGGCTCTTTGCCCGAAACGGCCGCTATCCAAAGATCGCGCGTTCCGGCCCAAACCGCATATTGGCTGTCCGGCGAAATCTCGATGTCTTCGCAACCCTCGGGACGGCAATTCATTGTGCCCAACAGGCGAGGCTCGCCATTCGCAACGTCAGCGGCCCAAACCTGCTGTTCCGGCTGGCGCACATCGTTTGTGGGATCGGCCACTTCTCCTTGGTCGTTTGTCTCGCTGCCTCGCGCGTAAACGAGGGTGCTGCCGTCGGGCGTCAGACGCAGACTGGCGATCGGCATGCCGTCGTCGCCCACGTAATGTGTTACTTGGCGCGCCGCAAAATCGGGGCCCTCCGCGACCCAGACATTCCGGGCTCCGCGCACGTTGAACACCCACGCGATCCGCTCGCCTTGCGCCGCCGACGTGAGCCCATATGGATACGGATAGCTGAGCGCCTGCTCAACGGTGAACCCTTGCCCCTGCGCCGGCGCGGCCGTCACTATCACCGCGAAAATGAGTGCCCAGAGAAATATACCTGCGCAAGCCGCGTGTTTACTCGGCGCCAATTCTTTCATTTTTCTCCTCCGTTGCACGCAGCAAAAAATACACGCTCTCGGCGCGGATGCAAAACGAAAAAAATTCAACCTGGTGTTCGGTGAACTGCAGACTGGACGATCTCTGGAGGCGGTAGTGCCTCAGCTTGACCAAACTGAGACACTACCTGGAGACGACTCACTTGCGTCGGGGCCAACTCTGATTTCAAATGTGCAAATACACAGATTCCGGAGTTCCGATTTTTTTGCTTGTTAAAAAATAAGGATTTAGACGAGTTCGTTTTGTAATTTGCTCTAGAGAGTTCTGCGAACCAGCAAGCTAAGTGATGTCCTCCTTGGGCCGTGGCGAGCCGACCTGTCCTTTGCGCATGCGACTATGCGCGTTCAAGATGATTGAGAGTGCGCTCAAAAGCGCGCTGTAGACTCGCTTCATATCGCATCAACCGGGACGCTCTGCCGGAGCTTTTCCGCCTGAGGCGCAGCATGGCTGCGAAGTATTCTTGTTCGGCAACCCCGACCCCTATTGCGGCAGCCTGTTCAATCATTGGGAACACCGCGACGATCACCGCCGCATCCTCGAACTCGTTTACTTGGGAAGCAATCATAACGAAATGAGTTGATTCTCTATCATGGGCCGCGTGCCATGGGATGGCCAGAGACGATCCTTCACTGCTTAGACGCAGGAGCCTCGGCTGGTTGCACAGAGTTGCTCGAAGGAA
>DATFQU010000100.1:0-9248 GCA_035264005.1 Candidatus Acidiferrales bacterium | reverse complement strand
TTCGCTGTGCGCGCCTTCCGTTCACACGCTCTATCATGCGCGGCTGAATTTTCGCCGAGCGCTGGTGATCGGGATTTCGCAGTCGGGCGCTGGAACGGATATCAATTTGGTGTTGAAGAATGCCCGAAAGCAGGGCGCTTTCACCGTTGCGATTACCAACGAAGCAGAATCGGAAATGGCGCGAGTCGCAGAGGAGACTTTTCTGGCGCGCGCAGGAAAACAGCGCTCCGTTGCAGCGACAAAAACATATACGAGCCAGCTGATGATTCTGTATTTGATAGCGTTTGCATTGGGAAAGCAGATTGATCTGAAGTCGGTCAGCGAAATTCCTGGGCGAGTTCGCGAGACGCTGAAACTGGCGACAGAAATCCGCAGCATGGCGCAGCGATACCGGTACATGAGGCAGTGCGCGGTGGTCGCACGTGGACTGAATTACGCGAATGCGTTTGAACTGTCACTGAAGCTCATGGAGACATGCTATATCGTGGCGGAACGGTTTTCGTCGGCGGATTTCCTGCACGGACCGATTGCCATGATCGAGCGCGATTTTCCAGTGATTCTGTTTGCGCCGCAGGGAAAGACATTTGCGGGTCAACGCCAATTGGCCAAGAGGCTCGCAGGATTGCGGGCAGAAACGATTGCGATCACGGCGGCGAATGCTCCCCTTCCCGGAGTTACGCAGACAATTCGCGTGCCCGGAAAGATTCCGGAGATTTATAGTGCGATACCGTACATCGTGCCGGGGCAACTTTTCGCGGCGCAGCTGGCGGAGGTCAAGGGACTAGATCCCGATCGGCCGCGATCGTTGAAAATTGTGACCCAGACGCTGTAACCGCCCTCCTGTGTAAATAGCTACTGAAGGCCCTGTTCCGCCCCATTGCCCACGCCAGAGTGAGATTGGGAAGCAAGGCTGATTTCGACGGCCGTGCTAATCTCGTTGGCGATTTGCCGCTCGCTCTCGAGCAAACTCTCATCGTTGCCTTCAAACTGCCTCGACCAGATGGCATTGCCGGTTGTTGGATCAATCAGCTGTGCAGCGACGCGAATATTTTTGCCGGAGCGGCCGGCGGTTCCGCGGAGCAGTTTGTCAGAGTGCAGGAGCTGGGCGATGCGCTGCGGGGTATCGGTACTGCCTTCAAACCGCATGACGAGGCTTTGATCGATCACGCGCACGGCTTTTGAGCGACCGCAATCGCCGATTAACTCCTCAGTGATATTGAGCGCGACGTTGTTGTCATCAGGTGTGTTGGAGGAGCTCTGAAACGGCAGGACAGCGAGAGTGAGGGGATGGGCCAGAACGGCGGTTGAGGGCGCCGCCCTCTGGCTTAGAAACATTTGTTTCGCTTTGGAGGCAACGAACGCGAGGGCGAGAAGAAGAATCGCAGAAATCGCAAATTTTGCATAGGAAATCTTCAGCCAGCTTGGAACGCGCCTCTGTGAATCATCAGCCTTGGACGGACGCTGTCGCAGGGTGGCTTCGCGGGTCTTCCACCAGGCTTCTATCTCGGATTTGTAAGCGTGAATCGGGCCACGCTGCGAGTCACGATGACGATAGACGGGAAGGCCTTCGTTTGCTTCCCAGCGCTGAACAGTTCGGACCGTACGATGGAGGAACTAGATAACGCGCAAGCTGCTGTGCTCGACGTGAAGCTGCCACATCTAGAGGAATGGATCAAACATCGACGCAAGATCGCTGCGCTTTATCGCCAACGCCTTGCTGGAGTCGGAGATCTTCGACTGCCCCATTTTGATGAGTCCAATCAGCGGGACACTTTCCAGAATTACGTAATTCGCACCGAGCTTCGCGACCAACTAAGGGACCATCTGCAAGCAAATGGCGTCGAGACTTTAATCCATTGGGCCAAACCGATGTGGCGCCATTCGGGTCTCGGCCTGAGAGATCCAGGACTTCCCAACACCGAACGGCTCTGCCGAGAGGTTTTATCACTCCCGATGAACGCCGAAATTACCGAAGAACAGGCTGGCGTTGTTATTGAAAGCGTTCGCAGCCTCTACGCCCCAGTTCGCGCGCGTTCCGCTTACGCCTGATCCCCAATCAAGTCCCCCGAAACAGAGAGAAGTGTCGGCCTGCATCGACAACCCTCTCCGCGGTGCTCTAGTGTTTCTGCTCCTTCAGTGTACTTTCAATGAACGCAGACACGTTTGCGGTCAGTTTTGCATGAGCCGTCGGCGATACGTACATCATGTGTCCGGCGTCGTAATACTTCAGTTGGACGTGGCTTCTGAGTGCCGCGGGCAAGTCCAGATGATCCATCGTATATTCGGTTTCGAAAAACGGCGTGGCCATATCATAAATTCCGTTCTCAACTTCCACGCGGAGATTCGGATTCGAGACCAGCGTTTCCACTAGGTCCTCTTCCACATTGGGCGCTCCGGGAAATCCGTATCCCCCTCCTCCCGCGTGTTTCCAATCCCAGCTCGCCCCAGCGAAGTTTGCCGAAACGGCATACGGTCTATTCGGTTCGAACTTGAGATCCTGGCGTATGTACTGGTTGAACGCGGCGGCATACGCGCCGGTCAGCGCGGCCGATTGTGGGTCGCCGGCTGCATATTCCGCCAGCGGGTCAACGCTATAGCCCGAAAACCGAGAGTCGAGCCGACCCGTGGTCATTCCCTTGGATCGCTGCAGTTCTGCCATAAACTGCGGCAGATTCACCCGCAGATCTGCTTTTAGAATGTAATCCGCACTCAAACCTGTAAATTGCGAAAGCTTTTTCGCCACTGTGTCGCGTTCCGCGTCGCTTAGCCTCGATCCCTTCAGCAGCGCCTCCGCGTAGTCCGTTTCTGCGAATTGCTTCGCTTGCTGTAGAAATCCGTCTAAATCGGACGGGCAGCTCAATACCTTGTAATAGCATGCGGTCGCGGCGTAGCTTGGCACGTAGAGTTCGTAGACGAGATCTTCGCCGGGATAGAAGGAAATCGTTCCTAAGTCCAAGACCGAAGACATCAGCACAATTCCGTTCAAATCGATGCTTTCGCGCGATTGCAGATAATTTCCCAGCGCCGCAGAGCGAAACGTTCCGTAGCTTTCACCAATCAGAAACTTCGGTGAGTTCCACCGATTGTTTTCCGTGATGTAGGTCTGAATGAACTGACCAAACGCCGCGACGTCCTGATCGACTCCCCAGAAATCCTTGTTTTGCGCCTTGCCGAGTGCGTGGCTAAAACCTGTTCCCATCGCGTCGATGAAAACTTCGTCTGTCACGCCCAGGAGCGTGTCTTCATTGTCGACCAACTTGTAGGGGGCGGGGGGCGTGAAGCCGGCATCCTGCGTGGCTACGCGCTTTGGTCCATAAGCGCCCATGTGCAGCCAAATCGTCGACGAACCTGGGCCGCCATTATAAAAAAATGCGACTGGGCGCTCGCTCAGGTCTTGCATATCGCTTTTTGTGTACGCTACGAAAAACATCGAGCCGGTCGGCTCACCCTGAGCATCTTTCAGAATGATCGTTCCGGCGGTCGCTTTGTACGGGATGTTCTGGCCATTAACGCGAATGCTGTGCTCAGTAACCGATGATTGCTCTTTTGCGTCTTGCGGGTTCTCGGCGGCGGGCTTTTTCTCGTCGCCTTTCGGTGTATTCCCGGGCATCTGTGCCGATGCGGATTTCGTGTATGCGAAAAAGAGGAAGAGGGTCAGAAGCATTGCGAAGACGCCATGAACAGTCCGTTTCATCGTTTCTCCCTTTATGCCGGTTCTCTCCGTGTCGGGAATGGATTCTATATAGCTTCAGAAGGATAAGTCAAAAAACCTTTGCCTGCTTGCGCTTCACGGGCGAATGCGCCAAGCGCTCTGTATCGTTACGCACCACTGCACCGCGGCCAGCACCTCTGCGGTTGTAAAAGCATCTCTATATGAATTATTTTGAGTGCATCCGCCATTTGTGGGGAGGGGAACACTGGAGCAAGCACAGTGAGACGGTTTCGGGGTTGGACCCGAAGGGAGTTCATTGCGCACGTTGCTCGGTTCGGGGCTGTATCGCCTTTGCTCGGCATTGCAGGCGAGCATGTTGCGTCCGCCCTGCAACAACAGCAGCAACTGCCTGAACCGGCGACGAAAGAGACTCCCTACGAGTTGACTCCCTACGACGAAGGCTTGCTCGATCAACTCGAGCAAGATGCTTCTCTTTACTTCTGGGAACAGGCCAACCCGGACACCGGTCTTGTGAAAGACCGCAGCACGCCTAGCGAATTCGACGACTACACCGTCGCCAGCATCGCCTCCACTGGATTCGGACTTACAGCTCTGTGCATTGCTGACAAGCGCGGATTCATTCCGCATGGCGCAGTCCTCGCGCGCGTTCGATCCACCCTGAAGTTTCTCGCCAAGCAAATGTACAATCAGCACGGCTTTTTCTTTCACTTTGTTGACGTCAACACCGGCGAGCGCGCCTTCGATTGTGAAGTCTCATCCATCGACACGGGCCTCTTACTTTGCGGCGTGCTGATGTGCAAACAATATTTCACGGATTCTCAGATTCGCGAACTCGCCACGGAGATTTTCGACCGCACGGACTGGCTTTGGATGCTCGATCGTGGCCGTACCCTTTCTCACGGCTGGACGCCCGAACACGGCTTCCTTCCGTATCGCTGGAACACTTATTGTGAACTCATGCTGATCTATTTGCTCGGTGTCGGTTCCCGCACTCACGCAATCCCTGCCAATACTTGGGACGCCTGGTGGCGGCCCGTTTTCGAGTACCGCGGTTTGCGATACATCGGCTCTTACGCGCCTCTCTTCGTTCACCAGTATTCGCATGCGTGGTTCGACTTTCGAGGAAAACGCGACCGCTACGCGAATTACTTCGACAACTCGGTCCTTGCCACGAAGGCTCACCGGCTTTTCTGTATCGGTCTTCACAATCGGTTCCCCGATTTTTCCGATAGCCTGTGGGGCGTCACGGCATCCGATTCCGCGGATGGCTATACCTGGTGGGGCGGGCCGCCTCCAGTCGGCACAATTGATGGAACGTTGGTTCCTTCCGCTGCCGCGGGTTCGTTGCCATTTCTTCCGCGCGAAACGCTGCTGGTACTTCACACCATGCGCCGCCGTTTCGGCAAGAAGCTATGGAAGCGCTACGCGTTCCAGGACGCCTTCAATCCGCTGAAGAATTGGTACAACTTAGAAGTCGTCGGCATTAATACGGGAATCTGCGTGCTGATGGCCGAAAATCTTCGCAGCGGGTTCGTCTGGGAGACGTTTATGAAGAATCCCGAAGCGCAAGCCGCGATGCAGCTCACTGGCTTCCATCCGGACGCGCCGGCTACTGCACCTCAATCAAATCCAGCGCCTTCGGCGGCAGTGTTAGTGTAATTTGGTTGCGCTTGAGCTTCTGTTTTTCCGGCGCGCCCAATTTCGCCGCATTTCGTAGCTGCTCATATTGCTGCTGTGTCGGGCTGGCGGGCGTTCCCATCTCACCATAGGCGGCCAGTGCGTTTCCGTGTTGCGCGTCCAGCCGGTAAATCAGAATCGTGTGCCCGCCGCGCAGCCCGCTGAACTGCAGCGTCATCTGCTTTTCCGTCCCGGTCGTTTCGGGCGCTGAATAATTCCAAATTGCAACTTTCAATTTATGTTGCGCGTCTCTTGTCGCCAGCACTGAATCTGAGTCTACCGGCAATCGTTCCGTTCCCAACATATGCAACAGCAAGTATGCGTTGAACGCGGGTTTTGGAATGCTTCCCTCGGCTACCAATCCGAAACCGCCGTAGAAAGGCGTCTTGATCACGCCTTGTTCTTCGAAAACGTCCGAAAAAGTCCAATAGCTCATCATGCTAGTCAAACCGTCACACTCGCGGATCGTGTTCGCCATCCAAGGGCCCATGAAAATCGTGTCTGTGACGTCCGGCAGATTCATATAGCTCGCATTGTACTCGCTGAAAATGAGCGGTAATTGCGGCCGCGCCGACTGTGCTATTTCGTCGTGGACTTTTTTCACCGAGCGGCAAACCATGTCCCGCCGCGAAATGTTTTCAGTGGTCTTGAACACGTTCTGTGCGGTGTCATCGCCATAAACGTGGGACGAAATGAAGTCTACTGGCACGTCATTCTGCACATCGTGCCGAATAAAACTCTCCACCCACGCCGCCTGTGCCGTCGAGGGTCCACCCACGCGAATCCGCGCGCTCACTCGCTTCAAATCCCGCGCAGTGTGATCGTAGAGCTCGTAGTATGTCGCCTGCTTCGGCTCGCCCGCCCAGAAATCGAGGTTCGGCTCATTCCACACTTCGAAATACCACTGGGATACCTCCGCAATCCCGTAGCGGTCTACCAAGTGCTGCGCAAATTTCGTAATCAAATCATCCCACGTCGCCCAATTCTTCGGCGGCGCGACTTCGGGGCGGTACCAAAACGCCTGATGGACTTCGCGCGCCGCTAATTTGGACGGCATAAAACTCAATTCCACGTACGGGCGAACGCCGTTTGCCAGCAGGCCATCGTAGATCTGATCTACGTACGAGAAGTCGTAAACGGGCACACCGTCCTTGTTTTCATCGTACAAACTCACATCATCGTCGAGAATTCCATGGAAGCGCACATATTCGAATCCCGTGATCGCTTTCACCGCCCGCAGGTCCTGCCGGTAGCTGTCGCGCAGCGAGAGCGTCGCCCGTCCCGAGCCGAACATTTGCTCCCAGAAATGTGGAAATGGCCGACCAGCGGCGTTCGCTTCGATGCGAACAGTCTCTGGTCCACTATTTTCGCTCTGAGAAATTGCGGAGGGAGCTGCCGCTAGGAATAGGAACGCTGCGAAAAGGGCGAGTACAAACCGCAAGGGCGCCACGCCTCGTACCTCGCTGCGAATTTCACGAAATGTGGACAGTCGCGAATTCGTATTCGATAAATTCACGTCAACTGCAATTAGAACACAAAACGCCCTTCAAGTTCGACCACTCGTCCCGCAGTCCGCCGACCGCGACGCCAAACACGGAATTGAGAGACAAACTCACCGTCGGCCCAAAGCTCATGATCTTCGGAGTGCGTCCAGGTGTGAACGGTGCCAGATGCAGCTTATTGGACGCCTTGCGCGAGGAAGGATGACCTGACGGCGCGCAGGTCCGCACTTTCGTTTGAGACTTATGGTTTGTCATTCCACCACCAGAGCGGCGGCAGCGGCTTTTGTTCGGGCCACACCTCATTCAGTGTTGCGCCTTCGAACATTTCGCCATTCTTCATCACGTACTTGACTGTATTCGTGTTGTGAATGTCTGCAAGCGGGTCCTTTGACAGAATCACGAGGTCCGCGAGCTTGCCGGGTTCGATGCTTCCAAGGTCCTGCGCGAGTCCGAGCGCCACCGCACCATGAATCGTCGCCGCGCGAAGCACGTCCATATTCGACATTCCTCCGCTGGACAGCGCCCACATTTCCCAGTTGTAACCGATCCCTTGCAATTGTCCGTGGCTTCCAATCAGCACGGTGCCGCCTGCTTCCACAATTTTCTTGTCTGTGGCCGCGAGCTTCGGAAAAATCTGCTGATCTTCGGAAACCCACGGTCGTCGCTTCGTGCGATCGTCGAGAATATTGTGAGGAATGAATCGGTTGACCTTGGGATCGCCGTGAACATCGGTGTGCTCGTAGAAATAATTCTCCGCGAAGGAACCGCCGTACGCGACGATGAGCGTTGGCGTATAAAAGCCCTGCGATTTCACGATCAACTGGATTTCGTCGTCGTACAGCGGGACCGTTGGCATGCTGTGTTCATTGTTGAAGCCGTCGATGAAGTGCGTGGTGTCCAGTTTCGTGTCGATACCGCCTTCGGTCGTCGGCATGATCTGCAGTTGCTTGCACGCCTCGATCACCCACTGACGCTGCCGCCGATTCCCCACCATGTACGACTTGATGTAATTCGTTCTGTAGTATTTTTTGTACTTCGTCAAATAGTCGAGCGCTTGGTCGTACGATTGAAAATCCGTATCCCAGAAAACGCCCGGCCCGGTCGAGTAAGCGCGTCCGCCGATGATGTCTCCCGTATCGACCATGTCTTGGTACGCAAACGTGTCGTTGGTTCCGGTCTGGGGATCACGCCCGGCCGTAACTCCATAGGCCAGGTTGGCCATGAAGTCCCAGTTCGAAGTATCGAGTACGCCACGACGGATTTCCGACCAGTGCGGGTGAAGATCGATAAACCCAGGCGTGATGGTTGCACCCTTCACGTCGATGATTTTCGCGCCCGCAGGAATTGCGACGGCCCCACGCCGCCCTACCGCCGCGATGCGGTTGTCTTTCACCACGATGTCTGCGTTCTCGATCACTTCATCGCCCTTCATCGTGATGACTTTGCCGCCACGCAGAACCATCGTTCCGTGCGGCGTATAGCGCGGAAATTCCAGGTCCACATCGAAATGCTCTACGCCCGCTTCATCTTCCAGCATCGGCGCACTTTTCTTTGCTGAGCTGGCTGCGGAGTTTTCTGAATTCTTGGCCGCGTTGTCTTTTTCTTCCGTGCTGACTTGCTTGCGTTCGAATCTGACGCTGTCAAGAGAACGGCGGAAGAACGTCGCTCCCACCGCCCACGTGATCGTCTTTCCTCCATCCGCCCAGCCGAGGTAATCTGAACCGATGTCCGTGATCTTCCTCACTGGGACCGAAGGCGAGTAGACATTTACAGTCACAGGTTCGCCTAAGTGCGGCACCGCAATCACGTAAAGCTGGTAGTTCACTTCAGCAAGCGCCCACTGGCCATCCGGGCTGATGCGTGCTACTTCCGCAGGAGACGTGGGTTCGCCCGTTGCGAACGAATATCCTTTGCCCATAACTTTCAGAATCGTCCGCCGGTCCGTTCCGTCAAACCGCATCGAGAACAATCCATCTTCACCCGAATAGGCGTAAATCCGGTCCTTCTCGGGGCCAAAGTGAGGCCGAACAGCGCCTGCCGATGGGCGAATCACGTTAACACCGCCGCCCTCCGACGAAACCCAAATAAAGGCCGAACCGAACGTGCTGCCTTCTCCTTCTTCAATGTCGTTGTGACGGGCATCCGTAGACGCGCGAACCGCAACAATCTTCGTTCCATCCGGTGACCATGCGGGATCGTAATAAAATGCCGGCGTCCGCGTGATTTGCCGTGGTGCGGACTGGCCGTCCGCGCGCACCTTCCAGATCTGCCCTCCTTTGTCCGACCAGGTCACATACGCAATCCACGCCCCGTCAGGAGACCAGATCGGCTGAAATGCTCGGTCTTCCACGTTGTTCAGCCGCACGGGCTTTCCGTCCGGCAAATCCATCACGTAG
>DATFQU010000099.1:0-10414 GCA_035264005.1 Candidatus Acidiferrales bacterium | reverse complement strand
ACTGTTTCATTGTGACAACCTCCATAAGTCCTGGCTTCCCGGTGATTGCAAGCGCGCAATCCTAATACGTTTGCGGTCGCGAAGTGTAGAAGTTTTGTGACCGCGTCACGCGGGGACAGGCTCATGGCAGCGCGTCAAATTGGCTCGGCGCGAAACAAGCGTACCAAGCCGAAACATAGCTGCTCGCGGCATGTCGCGCGAAAACGTACTACGAATTTTTTTCCGAGGTTCGGCCGCGCTGTAAACAGGCATCATCCAGTCGCTCTGTGAAAAATATCCCTAGTACTTCGCCACCGCAAATCGCAGGCTACAAAAACTCATAGTGGCCCTCCTGTTGCATTTACCAACCGCATGATTCCGGCTCTAATGCTCGTGTTCTCGTGCGCAGCGCTCGGACAATTCTTCATGTCCTACTGCCGTTCGCTTCTCATCGCATATTCGCAAGTCGAGCTTTCGGCTGCCACGCGCGAACTCATTGGAATCCAGTCGCCCGAAATTTCCGGTGCACAGTTCCATCGAATGCTGGGGCTGATTCGCCTAGCGCCGAGTCTCGGTGACGATAAGTGGGAGTTGCGTGCGGTTTCCGCTTATTATCGCAGCGTCCGGCTCGCGGGCTTCCTCGCGAAACCGCTCGGCTCCGTCGCGCGCAAATGGGTCGAACATCAATCCAGCCTGTGCGCCTATTTCGCTGCCGCTGCTTTGGATCGTCGCATCGCCACAGTTGCTGTTCGCTAGATTCGCATCGCGGTTTGTTCGGCTCGTGCAATCAAGCAATTCTTTTGCTGTCACAGTTTCCGAAATAAGACTTCTGTTTCCCCTCTGAAATTGGCAAACTGAGCGCGTTCCCGCGGTGGCGCGTTCAGGCCAGCCATGTCCGCCGATACACCATATTTGTCCGAGCGCACAACTCCCCCTCATTGGCGCAGAGGTTTCTGGTCGCTCATCGTCACCCAATTTCAAGGCGCCTTCAGCGACAATGCGCTGAGGTATCTGGTTCTCTATCTGATTCTGGAGACAGGACTGAGCAACGCTGCGAAAAATAGTTTCCTTTCCGCAGTGACCTGGCTCTTCGCTGTGCCGTTCATTATTTTTTCGATGGCCGGCGGGTATTTAGCCGATCGTTTCAGTAAACGGACTGTCACCATCGGGACCAAAGTTTTCGAGATTTGCTCGACATTCATAGCTTTCGCGGGACTGGCACTCCAGAATTTGCCGCTCGAATTGACCGCGATTTTTCTCTTTAGTACGCAGGCGGCGTTCTTCGGCCCTTCCAAATACGGTTTGTTGCCGGAGGTTCTTCCGGAACAGGAATTGTCATGGGGCAACGGAATCATCGAGCTCGGGACGTTTGTCGCAGTGATAAGCGGCACAATCGCCGCGGGCTATTTGTCGGATGGGTTTCGCGGCAGGCAACAATGGTCAGGCTTGATTTTCATCGGGCTTGCAACGCTGGGAACACTGATGAGTCTGGGGATCTCGCGCGTTCCCAACGCGGATCCAACACGCAAGTTTCATGTGAATTTCATCGCCGAAGTATGGCGCGAGACCTGGGAAATCAAGAAAGATCGCGTTCTGTGGCTCGCGGTGCTGGGCAACACATATTTCTGGTTTCTTGGAGCGCTCCTTCAACTAATCATAATTTTGTATGGCAGACAGGTATTTCATCTTAGCGACAGACACAATGGCTTTCTGCAGGCAGCCCTGGCAATCGGTATTGGCATCGGCAGCTTCGCGGCAGGGTATCTGTCAGGCGGAAAAATTGAATATGGTTTGATTCCGCTTGGCGCCATTGGGCTGACGGTGTTTTCGATCGCGCTCGCTTCGAGTCACCTCAGTTTCACGGCAGTGATGGTATTGCTTGCACTCCTCGGGTTTTTCGGTGGATTTTTTGCAGTTCCCGTCAATGCGCTCATTCAGCACCGCCCGGAAATTGAACGAAGGGGCGCGGTGCTGGCTACGGCTGGAGTGCTTTCGTTCGTTGGAATTGGACTTTCTGGATTGGCATATTCGCTGCTAGTGAGCTTTTTGCATCTGTCGCCTTCGATGGTCTTCCTGGCGGGTTCAGGCCTAACCCTTGTCGCCACAATCGGCGCCGTCGTTCTTCTTCCCGATTCCCTCCTCCGCTTCATCCTCTGGCTTGCCACGCACTCGCTCTACCGCATTCGCGTCGAAGGCCGCGCGAACATCCCCGAACGCGGCGGCGCACTCTTCGTCGCAAATCACATGTCCTTTGTCGACGCCTTGCTCCTCTCCGCGTCCACAGACAGGCACATTCGCTTCCTCATGGACAAAGACATTTACGAACATCCCGTCGTGCATCCCTTTGCTCGCATTCTTCGCGCCATTCCCGTTTCGCCGCTTCAGCGTCCCCGCGAACTTCTGAAGTCGCTGCGCGAAGCAACCAACGCGATTCGCAACGGCGATGTCGTCTGCATTTTTGCCGAAGGCCAAATCACGCGCATCGGTCAGCTCCTTCCATTTCGCCGCGGATTCGAGCGCATCATGAACGGCATCGATGCGCCAATCGTTCCCGTGTGCCTCGACGGCGTTTGGGGCAGCGTTTTCAGCTTCGAAGGCGGCCGCTTCCTCTGGAAAATGCCTCGGCGCATTCCCTTTCCCGTAACCGTGAGCTTCGGCCCGCCAATGCCGCCAACTTCTTCGGCCGCAGAAGTCCGCCATGCCGTGCAGCAATTGCAAACCGACGCATTTCCTCTCCGCAAAAAACGCATGCGAACTCTCGCTGCTTCCTTCATATCCTCCGCGCACCGCTACCCATTCCGTTTCGCAATGGCTGACGTGAAAACTTCGCGCGTTCGCTTCGCTGGCGCTCTGCTCAAAACAATCTTTCTCGCGCGGCGCCTCGGAAAACTCTGGGCCGGCCAGGACAAAGTCGGCATCTTGCTGCCTCCATCCGCCGGAGGCGCGCTGACGAACTTCGCAGCGACGCTCTGCGGCAAAGTGTCCGTAAATTTGAACTATACCCTCTCGCAGGAATCGCTGAACTCCTGCATCGCCCAGTGCTCTTTGCAAACCGTCGTCACATCCAAAGCGCTACTGGAAAAGGTCAAACTGGAAATCCCCGTCCAATCCATCCTGCTCGAAGACGCCGCCGCCCGTCCGCGCATCCTTGAAAAGCTCGCCGCCATCGCCTTCTGGTGGCTGCCCGCACGTATCCTCACGCGCATTTTTGCGGGCCGCACAACCAGCCTCGACGGTCTCGCCACAATCATTTTCTCCAGCGGCAGCACCGGCGAACCAAAAGGCGTGATGCTCACGCACTACAACATCGCTTCAAACCTCGAGCAGCTGAATCAGACCTTCATGCTGACTCCAAACGATCGCCTTCTTGGCGTCCTGCCATTTTTCCATTCCTTTGGTTTCACCGTGACGCTCTGGCTTCCCGCTGCCGTTGGCGTTGGAGTCGTTTACCATCCCAGCCCGCTCGATTTCTCGGCCATCGGCGAACTCATTCGCAGATACAAAATCACCTTCTTGCTCTCCACGCCAACATTCCTCCAGGGCTACATCCGCCGCTGTGCTCCCGAGGATTTCGGCAGTTTGCGTTTTGTTCTCGTCGGCGCTGAAAAACTTCCCGAACGCGTCGCCCTTGCCTTCGAAGACCGCTTCGGCATTCGGCCCCTCGAAGGCTACGGCTGCACCGAATGCGCGCCCGTCGTCACCGTAAACACCAATGACTTTCGCGCTCCTGGATTTCGCCAGGTCGGCGCAAAGCGCGGCAAAATTGGCCATCCCCTTCCTGGCATCACCATCCGTATCGAAGATCCCGAAACCGGCGCTCCTCTCGGAGATGACGCGGCCGGCCTTCTACTCGTGCGCGGCCCGAACGTCATGCAGGGCTATCTCAATCGCCCCGAAAAAACCGCCGAGGTCCTGCGCGACGGCTGGTATGTCACCGGAGACATCGCCGCCATCGACGAAGACGGCTTCCTCGCCATCACCGACCGCCTTTCCCGCTTTAGCAAAATCGGCGGCGAGATGGTTCCCCACGTGAAAGTCGAAGAGAAACTGCACGAACTAGCGGACCTGACGGAAATGAGCTTCTTGGTAACCGGAATCCCCGACGCTCAAAAAGGCGAGAAACTCGTCGTCTTGCACCGCTTGAACGACGATCAGCTCAAGGAATTACTCCCAAAACTGGGCGCGTCCGGATTGCCGAATCTGTGGACTCCACGCCCGAATCAGTTCTATCGCGTCGACGAATTTCCCCATCTCGGCACCGGCAAACTCGACCTTCGCGCCGCCCGAAATCTTGCCGCGCAGTGTTCAGAAGCTTCGCGAACCTAGGGCGCTACTGACAACACTGGTGAAACCAAGTACGAGCCACGTATAATCGACTTATCGCGAGGTAACGCTCTTGGAAGTCTTTTCTTTCAACTATAGACCGCGTGTATCGCCTGCGCCTACGCACTTCATTTACCACGAGGCTTGGGCCGAATTCGACCGGATCGAATCGAGGCGTGAAAGAAACGCTTTATCCCTCACTCTCAGGTTCGTGGAATTGTCTTTTGCCGTAGCCTCCCTTGGCGCGATGGTTTTCCTGAAACACTATCGCTGGCCCATCCTGGTTGTTTGGACCTTTTCTCTTGGAGTTCGGCCACAGGTGGTATCTGCGAAATCAATTCGTGAATTGGCAATGTCCGCACTGTCAGACAAAGTGGCCGGGAACAGCTCAGGAGAATCCAAATGCACCAGTTGTGGCCTGCGTTTACATCAACTGGAACCTTGAGGGTCGCGCGGACCAATCGCAGCGGGTGCGTCAGCTAAAGAGTTCCGTCTAGTTAGAACGCACCCGCCTTCACCGTGTAAATCGTTTCTAGGTGCTCGATCTTTGCTGGAGTGCCGCTCGCTTTGACGTCGAGCATGCTGTGCGCGTAGGTCGTTCGTGACGCGCCTTGAGACTGCGTCAGCGTCCCGGGAACTTTCAGGTGAATTCCTTCCGCATCGCTCACGACCACCGCCGCGCCGGACGGGACAAAGCTCGAATTAAACATCGGCGCATTATGTGCGTCGAGAAATCCCTGCAGCGATTTCATGTATTCGGCCCAGCCCGCAGGCGTGAACGCATTTTGCGCCCGTTTCAGGCCCGCCGCATCGCCTTGCTTGAAGTTCAGCGCAGCCACCGCCGCTTTCTGCACGCTGGCAATCGCTGCCTGATTCTTGGCTTGTGCCGATACCGTCTGCGCCGAGAAACAACTTGCCAACACTACACCGCACAATATGATTCCGCGGAAACGCATCGTCACTCCTTGTTGTATCGCGTTCGCGCGCACCACTCGTCCGCGCTTAAAAACAAAACTAGCATTGCACGCTCGCCGCTAGCCGCGCTTTCTCTCTCATCGGGTCTTACTTGACAACACGGCCGTCGTGTCTCACCTCTGGCGTCACACGAAGGAAGTTTTCGGACGGTTGCGTCAGGTGGGGAATTCGTCTAACTTAGAAGGCGCGGCGGGAGTGGTTCAATGGTAGAACGTGAGCTTCCCAAGCTCGAAACGAGGGTTCGATTCCCTTCTCCCGCTCCACTACTCGGCACAAACCGATCATATGTGCCTGGACTTACCAAATATCTGAACTGCGCCTATGAAAAGGTCGGCCAAGGAA
Organism: Candidatus Acidiferrales bacterium; assembly: GCA_035264005.1. GTDB lineage: Bacteria > Acidobacteriota > Terriglobia > Acidiferrales > UBA7541 > DAHUXN01. The sequence goes on along the minus strand of DATFQU010000099.1, from coordinate 4,795 downwards.
AGCCAGGATGTTAATGCCAGAGCGCAAAAGCAAAAGGAATCCATTCTACTTGATGCTGGCTTTTGCGCTGATCCTAGTTCTTGCTGGCTATAACATCACTCGCGGTGCCGAAAAAGCTCCCGCAGCGGGAACCGTGGCTCCAAATTTCACTTTGTGTTCACAGGACGGCACACAAGTAAGCCTGAACGATTTTCGCGGCAAATGGGTCGTGCTGTATTTCTATCCAAAAGATTTCACGAGTGGGTGCACCATCGAAGCGCACAATTTCCAGCGCGACCTGGCACGGTACACCGCGAAAAACACAGTCATCCTTGGCGTAAGCGTGCAAGACACGAACTCGCACAAGGAGTTTTGTACGAAAGAAGGCCTGAACTTTAAACTGCTCGCCGACACGAAGAAACAAGTTTCCTCGGCCTACGGATCCGTGATGGACTTCGGAGTGGTGAAACTCTCCGCACGGCACACCTTCTTGATCCGTCCGGATGGCGTTATTGCGAAAGAATATATGAAAGTCAACCCCAGCAAACACAGCGAGCAAGTGCTTACTGATCTCACTGCACTTCAGCAATAGTTTCCGAAGATTGAAAAACCCAGCAGGTTGGAATGAGTAACAGGCGGACGCTCTACCGCCGTCGCCCGCCGTAATCACCGCGGTCACGGTCTCGGTCGCCGCCGCGTCCTCCGCGCCCGCCCCCGCCACCTCCGCCATGACGCCCACGGCCTCCGCCGCGATCAAAGCCTCCGCGACTTCCGCCGTCTCCTCGTGGCGCCTGCGGACGCGCTTCATTCACCTGCAGCGCGCGGCCCTCGAGGCTCATGCCATTCAATTGCGAAATGGCGCGTGCCGAATCATCGTTCGGACCGAGCTCCACGAATCCGAATCCGCGCGAGCGTCCAGTTCCCGTATCGCGCACGACGCGCGCAGATTGCACGTCGTATCCCTGGCCCACAAAAAATTGGTGCAAACTGTCATCTGTAATTGCAAAAGGCAGGTTCCCGACGTAAAGCTTCGCCATGCGTTTGCTCCTTGGGGACTGCGGTCAGGCTTGGGCGTTATGTCAGATGCTCACGAGGGCCTGCCGGTGGCAGACCCTCGCTGCGTTTGGTTGGATCAGAGACCGGTGACGTTGGCGGCTTGCAAGCCCTTGGGCCCGGACACGACGTCGAACTCGACGGCCTGTCCTTCGTTCAACGACTTGTATCCATCCGCTTGAATCGCGGAGAAGTGGACGAAAACGTCCTCTCCCGACTGGCGCTGGATGAATCCATAGCCCTTGCTTGCATTAAACCACTTCACAGTTCCTTGTTCTTTTGACACTTGAGTGTTTCCTCTTCTTTATCTTTAAGCTATTTGCGTCTCGCCACGCCTCCAGCCGTACATCAAAAAAGGCCGCAAGTTAGTTTTTAACTTGCAGCCCCTTTCATCGAATCTAAAGGTTTTACAAGATCAACAAACGCGTTGCTAGATTACCACAACTCACTTCCAGACACAAGTGCCTCTTTTCACGCGAAATGAGCCAGCTTCCGAGTGTCGCATTAGTGAGGCGTGATGGCTCGGTGTGCGTTTGTCGACATGTCGAACAACAAATAGGCGGCGCATATCCAAAGAACCGCCAGCGTGGCCCACGACACGAAGGACGCACGGAATCCAAACGTTCCAGTCCCACCCGCGCCGGAAGCCACGACGTCCTTGGAATTGTTCCATGCGGCATGGAACAGCATAGTAAGCAGGAGGCTTCCGCCGGCGCGCCTCCAGAGCCAGGCAAGAATCACAGACAACGCCGTGACGCCCAGAACGAACACCCAAAAGGACTGTTGGTAAGCGTCACTTTCGCGAATAAAGAATTGCGGCAAGTGCCAGCAGCCCCAAATGACTCCGAGCAGGACGCTTGCCCGGGGCAATCCCAAATGCTCGGCTAAGCGAGGAAGGGCGTAGCCACGCCACCCAATTTCTTCTCCCGCCTGGAAAGGAGTCGAGAACAAGATAGCGAACGGGATGATGAAATAAGGTTTCGCGTCAAAGTGCGGCCACGCGCCAAGAGCCACTCGCTGCAGAATAGCCGCGGTCAGCCTGACAATTACCGTAAAGCCGACCGCGAATAAATACCAATGTGCTGCGACGCGCCATTTAATGACGCCACGTAGCAGCGTGCCTAGGCCCCGGCGCCCCTCGATGCGAAGGGTGAGAAACAGAGCCGCCAAAGCGGGCGCGAACGCACCCAGGAGCAACAGGGATTGGCCAAGGACTGTACCCGTGCGAATAGGTACGAGCGCCACGCTGAAGAAGCAAACCCACATCAGCGCGAAGGCGAGAAAGAAAAACTGAAATAAAGCTCCAACAGGCGCGGAATCGCTTCTTGGCCCTGACGCCGCCGTCACCATTCTGGATTTCCTCGAATGAAAGCGCGGAGCCGGACTATAGCATGAAGTTGAAGTGTGACGGGCCGATCCAGAAAAATCTCTCGCAAACTGAACGGAACCCTGTTGCTATCACAGAACATCTATGCACAGGCTTACTTGACCCCCGGGCGTAGCCCAGCGTACTCTGCCATTCAACGTTAGGTGATTTGTACGCGGTTGCCAGTTGCAGCATAAATCCCCCTTCCGGTGGTCACTTAATTTCTAATTTTTGCTTTTGTTGCGGCAGCCATTTCGCAGTTTTTCTGGGCTAAAAGGGGGATTCTCATGCGAAGTCGCAAGCAGTTGCTCCGAAATTCCGGCACTTCCAAGACTTTCGCTGTTCATCCAAAAGTTTTTATTTTTCTGGACAAAAGGTCCGGCACGCGCCGCTTCGAGGTGAAAGCCGGCGCCGACGGCCGCATGCCCGTCGAGCAGGCTGTCGATCTGCTGGCTGTGCACTGCCTCGTGCGCAAACAGTCGCCGAGCGATTTCATGATTACCGTTGGTGCCAGCGAAAACCTGATTGAATCCTTGGGCTCGCGCGCGAAAAAAATTATCCAGGCCTGCCACTTTGGAACTTCTGCGGTCCGACTCAGCCACCGCCAGGAAGAAGTCCTGCACGCAATTCTGCAGGGACTCACCAACAAAGAAATCGCCGCAAAACTCCTGGTCTCCGAAAGCACCATCAAATTCCACGTCTCTTTGCTTCTACAAAAATTCGAAGTCCAAAATCGCTGGGAACTGACCCGCAAGGCCACCGATCTGGTTTCGGCTCAGGTGACTTCCGGTCACGAAGACTCCGTTTCGCGATTCAACTCTAACCAGTCTGTGTCGCCGCCAAATGTCCGCTCAACTCACCCGGTTTTGCCCGTGCAGCCAATGCCCACGAACTTGGCGGCCCGCCGCCCCGGACTCCGAACCCTAGCCTAGGGGAATCAGCAGGCAGGTTCCTACCCCTCCGGAACCTGCGCATTCCCTGGGAATCACACGCTCGCCATACTCATCTCTGGCCGGTACTCCAAAATCATCGGCAGCAAGAACTCCTGCAATCGGCAGTTCTCGGCCAGCGGAAGCTGATTCAACCGTATCGCCATCTCCCGCTCGCCAACGGTTCTCATCACCGAACCCTTCCCCGCCAAAGGTTTCGCTCCCGCTTCCAGGTGCAGACTCACATTCACTGCCGTTCCGATCGGAATCAAGCGATTCGATTGCATCAGAAGTCCGTCCAGACTCACGTTGATCGTCTCGCCGCTTGCTTCGACGCTTCCAGCCCTCACATTCACGCGTGAACGAAACGGAATCCGCCGAAACCGTCGCGCCTCGTGCTCGATTGCGCCCTGCGCCGCTCGTATCAGCTTCGCTAGGCGGCCTTTGTCGACTGGCTTATAGAGAAAAAAGCTCGCTCCTGCTTGAAAACCTCGCGAAACGGCGCTCAACTCGCGGTCCTCGCTAAGCATAATGATCGGCGTCATCTGATTGAACCCTCCGCGCCGCATCTGCCGCGCAATTTCCTGTCCGTCCGGACTGGGCATCCGGAAATCGATGAGCGCGACCGCGAATTTCTCCTTGTCGAGGTGCTCCGCCGCTTCGCCGCTGTTCGTCAGCGCCAGCGTCTCCATCCCCGACGAAGCCAGAACTTCACGAACCAAATCGCATGCCGCTCGATCATCGTCCACAACAATCGCTCGTTTCCCCATGACTTCACCCCCGTATAAACAATCTTTGCAGTGTATGGATCCACTCCGACAGCGGAGTCCTTGTCTACATTTCGTTATTTTGAGCAGACGAAACCAGCTCAAGTTTTGGCGGAAGGGGTAGGGAAATGATACGAAGCACGCCGTGCTCGAGCAATCTGTTCCGCTAAAATCTTTCAACCAATTGCTTCTTAGTACAGGTGAAAACACTTCTGCATCGGCAAGAAAGCGTTTCATTGTGAAACAGCAGCGGCGTCGCTTTCCTCAATTTGCCTGGCCGCCAGAATTCTCTGGCGTCCCTTCCACTTCTGAGGCACATTTCTCTGTCTCGCATAACCTGTAACGAGGTCCCCATGCCCCTTTCAGTCCGGCGTTCGCTTCGTAGCATCATAACGGCGTTCTTTTTCCTCGCTTTATTGCTCATTGCCTGTCGCGCATCAGCCCAAGCGCCCACGCCCGATCAGCTCAACGCCATTTTTTCCAGCGTCGCTTCCCCGCAGGAGCCAGGCATCGCCGTCATCGTTCGCCAGAATGGAAAGACGCTTTTCGAACGCGAATACGGCATGCGCGACCTCCGCTCCTCCCTCCCCATCGACGCCCACACGAATTTCCGCCTCGCCTCCGTCAGCAAGCAATTCACAGCCATGTGCGTCATGCTTCTCGTTCACGACGGCAAGCTGCACTACGACGACCATCTCACC
>DATFQU010000098.1:0-4097 GCA_035264005.1 Candidatus Acidiferrales bacterium | reverse complement strand
GAGGTCTGGGTACCGTCGGCAAACGAGTTCATGGAGATTTCCAGCTGCTCGAATTGCGAAGCGTTTCAGGCGCGCCGCGCAGGCATCCGGTTCAAAGGCAAAACCGGAAAAAGCGAGTTCGTGCACACGCTGAACGGTTCTGGTTTGCCGACTGGACGCACCTGGATCGCCATCCTGGAGAACTATCAGCAGGCGGACGGTTCCATCGCCATTCCGGAAGCACCGCGTCCGTTCATGGGCGTAGACCGTATTCCCGCTCGCTAGGTGCTTTGCAAAGAAAAAAGGGCGCGAGATTGAGGCACGCTCGCGCCCGTTTTTGAAACACTGGTTGAAAAAAGACCTACATGCTTCCTTTGGGAGCGATCGAGTCGGCCTTCATTGAGCCGTCCGAGTTGAGGCTGCCGGTCAGCGTGACTTCGCTGCCGAGATCGGCATCGGTGACGGCGTCCTGGTTTTGAATCGGATAGACTTTCTTCGTCTTGGAGTTGACGAAAACGTAGGTGGCACCCTTTTCCTTGACGCACTTCACTGCACAGTCCTTGTGGTCCGCGCTCATGCCCTTCGCGCCACAAGAGCTGTCACTGATCCAACCCGTCCAACTTTTAGACTTGGCGCTGGCGTTGGAAGCCAGGCCTATGGTGAACAGCAGCGCGGCGGCTAGGCCGAGCACATTCGACAGCTTTTTCATTGTGACTCCTCCCTTTGGGGTTGCTTCTGGGCTTCCGCCGGCATTTCTGCACAACGGTAGTGGTGCTTCGCTGAGAGTACGCCGGAGGCCGACATTTGGATGATTTGCAGGGAAAATCGCTTCATAGTTTTTCTTGAAAAATTCAAAACTCAGCCCCGCTCAAAACTTCCGGTCCGGTCGGACGGGACGTTCCGCCCATGGGTTCAATGGTAACGGCAAAGGATTTGCAAGTAACACCCTCGGGCATTTTCGCAATGCACGCGCGGCCCTTGTTGAAAGATGCGGGCATGAACGCGCCAGCGCTGATGGGATTTCCCACCATGGGCACAATCCACATCTCATATTCCTTGTGGGGGGGGGGAGCTGGCAGGTCGCCCGTATAGCAGACCATGCCCATGCGGGAATTGTAGTGCACGCGCGCCCAATCGTTCGAAATCTTTTGTGTGGAAGAAAGCGAAACAGCTTTGGTGTCTCCGGCTGCGAGCAAGGAAACGAGCGCGCGCTGGTGTTGCATTTCTCCCTCAAACATCTGTTCGGCTTCGCGCATTCTTTGCAATTGGTCGTCCATGCGGCGGTCGTTGATCCAGAGAAGGACAGTGGCGATAGCCAGAATTGCGGTTGCAGGAATCCAGAAAGAATTCCACCAGCGGATGGCAGGGCGCGCAGCTGATAAGGTGAGTTTTTCAGAAGGAGTTTTTGCTATAGATGCTTTTTCGGCGCGAATTTTTTCGAGCAAGCGTTCACGCGCGCCTGACGAAGGATTCTGCGGCGGAGCCGCGAAGGCAAAGAGCGCAACGCGGCCCTGCGCGGCAGCAAAGTTCCCCGCGCATTCGGCACAGGAGGCAATGTGCGCGCGAAGATCCCGGCACTCTTCGCCGTCAATAACACCGAGGGCTAGGAGTTCGAGGTCTTCTTCGCGAATGGGATGCTGCGCGCTCACGTCAACTCCCGTTTCAAAGCGTCCATGGCCGTGCGAATCCAGGTTTTCACGGTGCCCAAAGGCGCACCGGTGCGGCCAGCGATTTCGCTGTGAGACATTCCTTCAAAATATGCGAGCTCGACGACTTCGCGCTGTCCGTTAGGCAAACTACCGAGCGCTTTTTTGACGCGGCCAAGCAACTGATTCTGCGCGGCAGTCGATTCGAGATTGCAAGGCAGCACGACGCTCGTCTCCGTCAATTCGTCATTTGGGCGGCTGTCGCGGCGCCGCAAGCGGGAAATGCAGCGATTGCGCGCAGCGACGAGGAGCCATCCAGGCAGCGAGCCGCGCTCCGGGTCGAATTTTTCCGCTGTCCGCCAAATCTGAAAAAAAAGATCCTGCAAGATTTCTTCCGCGGCGCCCGTGTCGCGAAGAATGCGGATCGATTCGGCGTACACAAGCCCGCTGTATCGGTCATAGAGAGCGGCGAGTGCGGATTCATCCTTGCGGACGACGCGCCCGAGCAGCGACCAATCGGATGCACCGTTTTCAGTACCTTGCGCGCGATTCACAAATCCTCAGGCGCTCATCAGGGAATACGCGGAAAGCGAGCCGTACGGATGTTACAACGGGCAGTAACCCTTCGCGAAGAACTCAGTCTTCCTCGGGATAAAAGCAGGAAAATGGCGTCCGATGATTTCGGAAGCGCGGTAGCCCTTGATGCGTTTCCGCTCCTGAATTCCGTGTGGTGACGTTGCCTTCGAGATCAAACACGAAAAGAGCACAGTCCTGCACGGCCCCGACGAAGAGTTGAAAGCGTTCCTCTAGCGGACTGGCTGCGGCGAGATTTTCTTTCCCGCAAGCGCTCATGCAATTCTAAGAACCCGAAATAAGAGCATCTTAAACTGGAACAATGAGGTACAAGGGCGCCTTAACAAGCCGCGCGGTCCTGCAGGGCTGCTGGCAAAGCTTTAGGCCGCACTCTAACGTGATGCGCGTGCTGGACATGCCCAGGACTAGGCTGCGTGTACGGCGCCTCGGTTGTCGGCTTGTACGCGTAGCCAATGTAAGCCACTGATTCTATTAGTGATATATCGCACTTGGCTCTAAGATGTGCAAAATGAGGAGGTTGCGGACGAAGAACGGAAATGTGCGAAATTGGCCGCTTTCAATTGACTGCTATGGGCGGGTTGAATAAACTTCGGGCCTAGCGAGACTTACGAAGAAATAAGCACTCCTCAGTGGAAGAAGCAGGCGGGCCTAGTATGAAATATTTAGAACGGTTTTTTCGGTACGTTTTTTGGGTAGCGGTGACGGCGACGGTCGCATGGGTGCTCAAGAAAGCGCTCCAGCGAGCGGCGCGGCAGAACGGAGCGGTGAATGAACGAGTCGAGCCGCGCACCCCTATGGCGAGAGCGAAGGAACTCTTCCGCGATCCGGTTTGCGGGACATACGTTGCGGAAGATGTCGCTTACTCGTTGATGCAGGGCGGAGAGAATTTGCACTTCTGTTCGCGCGATTGCATGGAGCATTTTCGCGCAGGCAGCCGGTTAGCAGCGGGAGCATAGCAAGGAGGAAACACCGAATGGCCATAAGCGCCAAGGCGGTTCCCCAGGCGATACCGCGGATAGCGCCGCGCGAAGACCTGAATGTTTTCCGCATTTCGCAAATCCAATTCGACATTGCGGCGGAACACCTGAAGCTCGACCAAGGGCTGCGGCAAGTGTTGCGCGCGCCGAAGCGGATGATGGAAGTGTCCGTGCCAACGAAGATGGACAACGGACAAGTGAAAGTTTTTCAGGGCTATCGCGTGCAGCACAACGTCGCGCGCGGGCCGGCGAAGGGCGGCATTCGCTACCATCCCAACGTGACGCTGGACGAAGTGAAAGCATTGGCGATGTGGATGACGTGGAAAACAGCGACAGTGAATATTCCGTTCGGCGGCGCGAAGGGAGGAATCATTTGCGACGCGAAGCGGATGAGCAAGCCGGAGTTGGAGCGGATGACGCGGCGGTATTGCTCGGAAATTTTGCCAATTGTCGGACCGGACAAGGATATTCCAGCGCCGGACGTCTACACAGACGCGCAGACTATGGCGTGGTTCATGGATACGTATTCGGCGGCGGTAGGGCACTCGGAATTTGCGTCGGTGACAGGAAAGCCAGTGGGGCTGGGCGGATCGCAAGGACGGAACGAAGCGACGGCGCGCGGATGTTTGTTCGTGGTGGAAGAAGCGTGCAAAGTGAAGAAGATGAATTTGCGCGGCGCGACCGTGGCAATTCAGGGATTCGGAAACGCGGGTTCCATTGCGGCGCGACTGTTCACCGAGAAGAAAGCCAAAGTGATCGCGATTAGCGATTCGCGCGGCGGCGTGCACAATTCGCGGGGCATCGATCCATACAAGGCGGCGCGATACAAGGAGCGTTCGGGGACGGTGGTGGGAATGCCGGGAACATCGCGGATTTCGAATGATGATCTGCTGACGATGAA
>DATFQU010000097.1:0-22770 GCA_035264005.1 Candidatus Acidiferrales bacterium | reverse complement strand
TTGTCCGGATCGTTGGCCTTCTTCTTGTCAGCCGTATCCGGGTCGGACGCTTTCTTCTTATCAGGATCCGTCGGCTTCTTGTCCGGGTCCTGCGCCTGCTGCGCCGAAGCGCGCATGCCCGAAGCAACTGCCACTGCGCCGGCCAGCAAAGCGCCCGTCGCCGTCAGAAACGACCGCCGCGGAAACTTGTTTACCGTCACGATTTGCTCGTCCGTCACCGTTTGAGACTTCTTCTTCACGTCCTTCGTATCCTCAGTCATGAACTCGCTTCCTTTCTCTTCCCTCCGGGACCGCTCGGCGCGGCACCCGCTCCCAGCACGCCAAATCATGCGTACCTGCATCTTCGCTCTTATCACGCTCCGCTTCATCAGGTCAAGATGTTTGCCACGCGAAACCTCGACTTGCGCCGGCAATTCCAGAGTGAGAAACTATACGCAGTTGGGAGGTCCCAAATGAAAGCGAAACTCGCTCTTCTTGCTGCCGCATTTTTGATGGCCATTCCCGCCATGGCTCAAACGGCAAATCGCATCTCCGGAAATTATATGGAATTTCGCAACGCCGACGTCTACACCGGCCCGTGCTTCGCCAATTCTCAAGTCGGGCTCACCGGTCAAAACGCCGTCCTGGCCTGGCAAGTCACCGACGGCCAATGGAACGGCGTTTCACTCTCCGGCCTCGGCGTCGTCGCCGTAGTTCGCGCCAACGCCACTCTCGGCGATCCCTACGGCGATCCGCTGCCGGCCAAGGCTGTTCTCTTCGTCGACTCGCGGGCCAATAGCGCCCAGCAAGCCGCCCTCGTTTCCTTCGCGCAATCGCAGTCCGCTGGCCTGCTGAACGACATCGTCGCTACGAGCGCCGCTCCCATTTCTTTCGGCGCCGATTCGAGCCGCATGGGCTTTGAAACTCTCGCCGTCGGCAACACCGTGAAGCTCTCGACCCGCGCCATCACCATGAACGACATGATTTGCCACAACGAAGAAACCTATTATCCACCGCTGTCCTCGCATCTCACGCATTCTATGGCCGTCGTCGCCGTGGACAGCAGCTATCAGGGAAATTCGCTCGGCGTAACCTGGGACGATTCTAATGGCCGCGGCTCCTTCGTCGGCCACTTCGCTGAATAACCTTTCTTTCCTGTACGAGACTGTAGGGGCGGCTTCACGCCGCCCTTTTTTTCGCTTTCTCACTTGAGTCATTGAGTTTACGCGCGTACGATGCCTGCCAGTAATCTCCCCTATCGGCCTCTGCAATAAAAAAGGAATAAAAGGAAAGGCGAAATGCTATGAAAAAGTATTTGAGCATTCCGACGGCGATGGTTCTCGTGTGCCTCTCGACGGCTCTGGTTGCAAAAGGAATCGCTAAAACAAATTCCGAAGACGCCAAACTACGCGGGCTCGTACCTCAAATTCTGGCTTCCTGGGAAACCTTCGACATGTCGAAAATCGAACCCTACTACGCTGCTGATGCGGACCTCACCTACTTCGATCTCGCTCCTCTGAAATACGACAACTGGGCCGACTACCGCGCAGGCGTTACCAAGGCAATCTTCGATCCTAACCAAAGCCTCAAAATAACTCCCAACGACGATCTCCGCATCCACCGTCATGGGTCACTCGCTTGGGCCACCTTCACTTTTGCCGCCGATCTTGTCAGCAAGCAGGGAACGCCCGCCCATCTCAACGGTCGCTGGACCATGATATTCGAGAAGCGCGCACAAGGATGGATTGTCGTTCACGAACACGTTTCCGCCCCGTTAGGCGGCTCGTGAGTGCGGCAATTCCTCTCCGTATACCCTGAATGTTGCAGAAAAAGCCCGCCATCCGGGGCGGGCTTTTCGCTTTCTAAGTTTCGTTTTTCGGCCGTCCCTGCTTTCCGATTGCCTCGAAACCCCGCCCACGCAATAATCATCCCATAATAGTGAACGCTTATTTTTCATATAGGAGATTCGCAATGATCGTGGCACTCATCGTGGTGCGTACCGTAGCAATGACCCGCCGCTCCGCTCACTACGCCATCGCACTCGGCCTCGCTGCCGCGCTTTGCCTCGCAATGCCGGCCTCTGCCCAAGACTTCAAGGCCGCTACCTCCGCCGTTCCCGTTCCCGCAGAAGTTTCCTCCGCAATTCGCGGCGTACTCTCTCCCGTCTCCACTTCCGTCACGTCGGGCAGCAGCGCCTATTGCGAAATCTGGATGCGCACTAGCATCCCCGCCAACGCAGCCTCCGGCAACCCGCCTCTGGGCGTCAATTATGGCCAGTTCGTCGACGGTGAAATCGTCGGCGCGATTCATCTCGACGTGGCTGTAAAAGATTTTCGCAATCAGCCCGTCAAGCCTGGCACATATCTCATGCGCTACGGCCTGCAGCCCGTGGACGGCAACCATCAGGGCGTCTCCGACTTCCGCGATTTCCTTCTCCTCACACCCGCTGCCCAGGACACAACCTCCGACAATCTGTCTGACAATGACATGTACGCCTTGAGCCGCAAAGCCACCACGACCGGCCATCCCTCCGTCTGGAGCCTCGTCCCCACCGACAGCGCTCCAACGCTTCTCCCGGGCACGAAGCAGGACACGAACGAAGATTTGTGGACCGTCTATTTCAAAGCCGCAGCTGGCAGTTCGCCGCTCACCGTCGGCCTCGTCATCTTCGGCCACGCCGCCACTCCCTAACCGACCGAATGTACCTCTGCCCCAACTGCCAGCGCCCCATCAACTCTGCCAGCGCCATTTGCCCTTACTGTGGCGCAGACCAAACTGAGCCCGGCTCCGAACTCGCTCCCGCGCAGCGCAAGAAAAGCGCCTCCCCAAAACTCATCGTCGCCGCCATCGTCGCCGTCGCCGGAATCTGGGCCATCATCTGGTTCGCGCTTCCGTTGCGCGTTCAAGATCCGCGTCCCTCTGCCGAACGTTCCGCCCTCGAAGCTGTCGAAACCCTCCAGCACCAGCTCGCAACCTACGAAAACGGCGCGTCCGCTTACCCCACTTCTCTTGAAGCTCTGGGCCAGCCAGCCCGCGACGCCGGCCAGACCGCCATGTCCGGCGGCTATTCCATTCACTACACGCCCTCTCACCTCGACGCCGCAGGCAATCCTCACGCCTACACCCTCGTCGCGGTCCCTCAAAATTACGGCTACGAAAGCCTTTTCGTGGACCAATCAGGTGTGATCCGCTTCACCCGCGACAACCGCCCCGCCACACTCCAAGACCCTCCCCTAAAGTAGTTGCGTTTGTGGGCAAGCGATCCATTTACGAGGCGTCATTTAACCCTTCCTGCGTCTTGTGATGAAAGGCAAAATACACTGCAACGGCCACTGCTGTGGCGATCACAGCTATGAGGTAATCGAGCGCATCCAGGAGGGTTAACTCTTGGAGTCCCATGCCCACAGCCAGGATCATCTCCAGATGAGCAGCGACGTAGAACCAGTAGCAGATGGTACCGGCGACCGCGAGACGGACACCACGTTGGCTTGGTTTATGTATGAGGACTGCAGCGGCTATAAGGCAAATAATAGCAGCCGCATCTACTGAGACCGAGGAAGCTAACATTGCCCAAGTGTAAGGTTCCGGATACCAATCTCTCAGTAGCTGCAAAAGGAAAACACCGGACATGAACGCTTGCGGTATCATTGCCAAGCCAACGACAAGTTGAGCAAAGGGCAGGACCCAACGCTTCATGTTTTCCTCACGAACTGCTTCAGCCTGCATCGTTATCGCGACGTTAGTCTGATAATCGGGCAGCGGCCCACCTTCTTCTCGTGGTGCCGAATCATCGGCCGGATGATACCATCCAGCCACCTCACCGCGAATGAGCGCAAAGCGGACTGAAGAGCACACTGTCATAAGACCCAATGCGCACAGCGTCGAGGTTTTCCTACCGTACGAAGCCGTGCTCGCTCGCTTGGACGCTGCCGCCAAGCAGCTCGCCGGGGCTTCAGTCCTCCATCGCGGAGGACTCGCAATCCTGAAGTTGGGACCACCATCAACATCGGGCGATAACGACTCGCGTCCCGAGGTCTGGTTGCAGGGCGGCCTCCATGCCAACGAGTGGATTGGCCCTGCCGTGGTCCTTCGGCTGATGGACGAGCTCGTTCGGAACAGCGAGCTTCGCGCTCGCGCCACATGGTATCTGCTGCCTGTAGTGGATGCCCACGGGTACAAACGAACCTGGGCCGGGGAGCGCTTTCTTAGGACCACTGAGAACGGAGAAAATCCGAATCTGAATTTCCCATTCCGCTGGGGCGAGGCGCCTCTGCTCTTGCGTCGGCTGCTGGGGAAAAGGCTTCGGCAGTGGATGGGTCCGCATCCGGCGAGCGTAGACTGCGTGAAAAGCCTTATTGCCGAACTGAGCAGCCTCAACAACCTTCGGCTCTTCTTGGACTTCCACGGCTTCGGGCGCCTGGGGCTCTATCCCTGGTGCTACTCCAAGAGCCCAAGCCCGCACCAGACGGAACACAAGGCAGCGAGCGCCACTGCCATAGCAGCAGCCAACCGCGTCGTTAAAAACTCTGGATACCGGGCTCAAGCCGCCGCTCGAACGGAGGTCGCGATGGGCGGGAGCTGCATCGACTTTGTGTATGGCGAGCTCGGCTGCACCCACAGCTACGCCGTCGAACTGGCCCCGTCCCTCCCTTGGGGAGGTGTGTTAGGCGCAACGCTGATGGGGACTCTCAGGGGAGATCCGAAGGGATGGTGGAGGAAGGGACAGGATCCCGGCGCTGATGTCGCGCTCGCCGCCGGAGACGAGATGGCCGCAGCGCTCTCCGCGCTAGTGGATCACCTGTTCGGCAAGCCCGCAGCCACCGCTGGGGCAGGATAGGCACAGGTGGGCCAGAAGGTTACTGTTCTCCACAATGACTTGCCGCAACAACTAGCGGAAGAGCCTTTCCCAAAGCGCGTAAAGGAGCGCCAGAACAAATCCAACCAACGTCCAAAGGCTCCACGAAGATTCCAGCAATCCGCCATTGTCAGCCAGGACCCAAAGCGCGAACAGGATACCTACCACGACGATCCCCGTTGATTGTTCGCGCAAGTTCAAGCCGCGCAGGACAAACACTATGATGCTACCACTGGAAATCGCTATATCGGGCTTGCCCGACCGCGACACAACCAACACGTCCGCAAATACGATGAGTGCAAGCGCCAACAGGAAGGCGTTCGATATACGAAACTTCATAACCCCGTTCTCGATATGACGCTGCATCAGCGGAAAATTTCGTATAGCAGATTTCCATACGTCGGTCATCTCCAAAGGAATCCAAACCGTTCCAAAACCGCAATCGCTTCCGCTGAAACGCCGGCGCAAAACAAAAGCGCTGCAAGCCGCGCAATCCTCCCGCGCAAACTCACAGCGCCTTCAAATCCTAAAAAATCGAGCAGTTATGATTACCTGTGGCGCTTCTTCCCGCGCCCCCTCGACTTTGACTTCGCTTTCGCCTTCTTCTTCGGCACCTTCTTGGATTTCTTCGCCTTTGCCTTCTTCTTCGGAGCCTTCTTGGCTGGCTTCCGCGCGGCTTTCCGCTTCGGCTTGGGAGCGCTGCGCGCCGGAGCTTCCTCCGCCTCAGGCTCTTCCTCGTCGCCGATCTCCAGCACCTCTTCCTCGACGACTACCTCCCTATCGTCGCCGCCGGGCTCCGATTGCTCCTCTTCCTCGTCTCCCTCAAAACCGGGGAGCTCGTTCTCTTCTTCGTTGTCGTGGAACTTCGCGTCGAACATGATTTTCCTCCGTAGGATCTGGGCTCAGCGGCGATTCCTCACCTCGTTCTTTTAATCGCAGTCTTGGAAGTTTGTCAAGGCGCAAAGTCGATCCGCCAAAAACCGCCGTTTATCCCGTTGAAATGTTGCCGGACGGAACTTCTATCCAACTGATTAGGCATGACTTACATCTACCTCGGGGTTATGTTCAGCCGGTCACCCACTTCCAACCCGCGGCTGGCCAGAAACGGATTCTCCTGTTTGATTGCATCCACCGTCGTTCCGTATTCGTGCGCGATGGACCAAAGCGTCTCTCCCGAACGCACCTTGTGTTCGACCTTCGCATGCGCTCCTGAAGTTTCCGCAACCGCCTCCGTGTGCCCCACTGGACGCTTCGCCGCCACGCGCGTTTCCCCAACCGACTCCGCTGGATAGTAATTCTCATAAATACGCAGCGTTCGTCCGTGCGGCGCTCTCGAACTTTTCAAATGATTCCAGCTCCGCAAATCGCTTACCGTAACTTCATAACGCGCAGCGATGCTGTCCAGCGTATCCGCCGCTTTCACGCGGTAGTAAACGCGCCGCAGGCGCGGCGGCGCAGCCGGAACGATCAGAACTGTTCCCTCAGCCGGAGGGTCGTGCGCATCAATCATGTTCACGTTTTCGAGCGATGCCAGCGTCACGTGATACTGTCGCGCCACTTCGCCCAGCGTCTCGCCCGACTTGAACGTCGACAGCCTCCACGAAGTCAGCTTGTCCGCCGGAATGCTCGCAATCTCCGTCTTCAGCTTGTCCCCAGTTCCCTTCGGCACGTTGAGCGCAAACTCCGGAGGCGTAATCCCGCGAATCAGCTCCGGATTCATCGCCTGTAAATCGTCCAAACTCGCGCCGGTCGCGTCCGCCACCAGTCGCAAGCTGGTCGAATGCTCCATCGTCACCGAATCGAATCCCGGATCAGGATCGGGATCCACTTGAATGCCGTATAGCCCGGGATCCTTCGCCACCAGCGCCAGCGCCAAAATAATCGGCACGTAGTTTTTCGTTTGCTCCGGCAGCGCATTCATTTTTTGCAATTGCCAGAAATCCGCGTAACCCGTGCGTTCCACCGCCCGCGTCACGTTCATCGGTCCCGAGTTGTACGCCGCCATCACTAGGTACCAGTCGCCGAAACTCTGGTACAAATCCCGCAGACTCTCTGCGGCGGCTTCCGTCGCCTCTGCGGGATTATCCCGCTGGTCCACGTAATAGGTCCGGTGCAGTCCATATTCTTGGCCTGTGTACGGCATGAATTGCCAGATTCCTCGCGCGCCTTTGCTCGAAACCGCCCGCGGTTTGAACGCCGACTCTGCCTGCGCCAGATAGAACAAATCCAGCGGCAATCCTTCTTTCTTCAGCGTAGACTCGATCATCGCGCGATAGCGTCCTGCGCGCTGGAGTCCCATCTCAACAATGTCCCTTCCGCGCGGCGACGCGAAATAGCTCAGGTATTGCAGCACGGAAGCGTTCAGCGTCAGCGGCAGGTCGTGCGGAACGGTAATCAGCTCTTTTTCCGCGAGCGCCGCAAGCTTTGGATCGCTTGCTGGTAGGTCTTCCAGTTCGGCGATCTCTTCGATAGGTGCTGTGGATTGCGGCGGTGCCTGCGCCGTAGTGTCGTCCGAATTATCTGTTGTGGAGTTGGAATTGTCTGCGCTGGCGTTGTCCCCATTGTCCGCGTTGTCCGCAGCATTGTCGGCGGCATCTTCGTTGGCCTCGGCAGTTGCTTCGTCCTTCGCCTCCGTGGCCATTTCGTCCGTTTGCATCGTGTCCACGATGCGGTTGAAAAGCTGCTGCAGCCGGACGTCGCCCGTCGCTTCCAGATTGTTCTTGGTCAGCTCGTGAATGGCCTGATTAAAATCCTTCCGCGCCACATCAAGCTGCCCGGCCTGATACGCCTGCGTGGCGGCATCGAAAATCCCCTGCACCCGCTCGATCAACGCATCCACCCACGGACGCGGCTGCGGTTGCAAATCGCTCAAATCCGGCAAACTCGCCGGAAGCGGCAGCTCGCCAACGTTCACAACGACGCTCGCATGCGAAGCTGGACGCGGTGTAACCGCTGGCTGGCGCACCTGTACGCTGTTCTTGGCGGTGTCTTGGCAGCCGGAAAATCCAGCCGCGGCAGCCATCAGCCCCGCCGCAATCAGCACGATCCCTTTTCGTACGCTCAATTCGCCCTCCCGGGCGCGCTGCTCAAAACCTGCACAATTAGGATGATTCCGTTATCCCGTACGGCGCTCTTTCGCGCCCGAATGAGCCTCTGATACGCCTGTCCACCAGCTTCACTACTTATTGACGCCTGGGCTGCGCCAACGTTTGCCTGCTTCTCCGGGCACAAATTGCCCGCATCCTACCAAAAATTGTACGAACGGGAAATCCCGCGGTCAATTGTCCTTCCGTTCAGGGTGTGCCAGAACCGAGAACCGCAACTAGCGGGAGGCTTCACCCAGTGCAGTTGCCATTATGCCTCTGCCGACCCAATCCCTTCGGTTAGGATCTTTCGCGCTGTTTCGAGGTCTGCTGGCGAAAATATACGTTTGGGAACTATGTAGAAATGCTTGGAATGAAGAAAGACCAGAAAAAGGTTCGGCGTCTCAGCCCAGCGATAAAAAGCGGGCCACTGGTACCTGCTTTGTGCGTTCGGCGAGGAGAATTGCATCTCCTTCTCGTCGATGGTAATCGCACATTCGTCGCTAAACGCCACCTTGGCGCGCCGCCAACGATATGAAGGGGCATACCATAGAGCGAGGTAAACGCCAAAGGCTGCGCATACAACTGCCAAAAACTTGTCCGAGTGAGCAAAGAACATCACCACGCCGAGACAAGCCATGAGAACACCACCGACTGCTATGAACTTGGGATTATAACGCTGCGACCACGAGGCCAGCCGTTTGCGATAAAACACTTGGCTCTCCGAGTAGTCCTCGGCCGTGTAAGCAAATTTCGCAGTCACCTGCGTCATCCTAGGGCCTGCTTCAAATCGTCGATCAAATCGGCCGCGTCCTCAAGGCCAATCGAGACGCGCACCGTGCCCGATTCGACGCCCGCTCGCTCCAGTTCTTCGCGCGACATCCGGTAATGCGACGTGTACGCTGGCAGCACCACCAGCGACTCCACGCCGCCCAAACTCGCCGCCAGCGAAAACACCTCTACGCGGTCGCACATCCGACGCGCCGCCGCAATCCCGCCCTTCACGTCAAACGACAACATCGCGCCAAAATCCCGCATCTGCCGACGAGCCAGCCGGTGATCCGGATGCGACGCCAGCCCCGGGTAGTGCACTCGCGCTACCCTCGGGTGCCGCTCCAGGAATCGCGCCACTTCCATCGCCGTCTTGCACTGCCGCTCCACCCGCAGGGTGAGCGTCTTCATCCCGCGGATCAGCAGAAACGCGCCCTCCGGGTCCATGCACCCGCCCAAATAAATAATGTTCTCGCGCACGCGCCCGATCCACTCCCGCGATCCCGCCACCGCGCCACCAATCAGGTCCGTATGCCCGCCCAGATACTTCGTCGCGCTGTGCACCGTCATGTCGAAGCCCAGCGCAATCGGCTTCTGCAGCAAGGGGCTGGCGAACGTGTTGTCCACAATCGCGGTCAGCTTGTACTCGCGCGCCACTTCGATCGCGCGCCGCAAATCCACCAGCCGCAGCGACGGATTCGTCGGCGTCTCCACGTAGAGGCAGCGCGTCTGGGTCGTCACCAGCTCCTCGATGCCCGCCAGGTCCGCCTCCACGTGTCTTACGCGAATCCCCATCCGTGGAAAGAGGTCGCGCATCAGCCGGTACGTTCCGCCGTAAAGCTGCGCCGTCGAAATCACCTCGTCGCCTGCGCTCAGCACCGCGAGCAGCGCGCTCGAAATCGCGGCCATCCCTGACGCCGCCACAATCGCCGCCTCCGCCCCTTCGAGCGCCGCGATTTTCTCCTCGGCAATTGTCAGCGTTGGATTCCCATAGCGCGTGTAGATGTACGCGGAGCTTTTCCCTTCCGCCCAGCGCTTCATCTCCTCCGTCGAGGAAAACGTGAACGTCGAGCTGCGCACGATATTCGGCGCCACCGGCCCGCCGCGTCCGTGCTTCGTCTCGCCCCGATGGATCGCCAGCGTCGCATCTCCCCATTTCTGCACGTGCTCGGTCTTCGATTTCTTCCGTGATCTCATCTCTCCCTCTCTTCTTACTTAGTCCGCCCGCACTCTCGCAATAGAATTTCCTTCTGAAATTAACTCCCCTGTGCCCGATGCTTCCCGAGTTGCCATCAGGAACGAAATCCTTAACACAAAGAGACCCAAGAGAAGAACTGCAAAAGAAAACGCCGCTCCAATCCATCGCGGGATGTGCGCAATGGGGAGCACCCACCACCACACCGCAACTACCCGCAGCGCACGCGAACTATCGATGGATTTCGCTGCGCCCTCGCGTGCACTGAAAAGTTCGCGCACGTCGTGCGTTCGCGCATCCTCAAACTCCCGATATGCTGCTCCCCATGCATGCAACAAGGGCGCTTCACGCACCGACCACAGCTGCGTATGCACGCTAACTCCCTGCTGATTCATCTCGGCATAATATCGCTCGTAGAAAGACACGAGCGTCGGCGCATTCACCACGAACCCGATCGCCGCAAACAGCGCCAGCGCCCTCACCCACTTACCGCGCAGCAGCCCCAGCAGAGCCGCAACCACAGGCAGCGCGGGCAAGAGAAATCGCGGCCCCCAGGACCAGCCTCCCTCCCAATAGCTCCAGCATCCATAGATTCCCAGATATGCCAGAAATACCGCGACAATCATCAGCGTTTCGAGCCTGGCAGTCTTCAACGCCCGTGGCAAAGCAACTATGCAAAGCACAAGCGGCAGGCAGTACCACACAAGTCCGCGTCCCGGACTGATCAGGAGTCCAACGGCTCCCGCCGGGAAGCCCCGGATCGTAAACGCGTCCGGAGGGCCGAAGTTCAAAGGATTGCCGAAACGGAAGAAGTTATAGACTGCGTACAAGCCTACTCCGACTGCAGAGCCGAACGTTGGAAGAACGATTTCTGTCCACGGCCGCCGCTTCAGCAGAAAATAGCAGGAAACAATGGGGCCGAGAATGATGCCTGTGGGCTTGGCGAGCACAGCGAGAGCAGTACATGCAGTAAGCCAGCCGAGCCGACGGTGCGCTTTGGACACGGCCAAGCACACGCCGGCGATTGTCAGAAAAGCCAGCAGCGGCTCGCAGTAAAAACTTCGCGCGTAGTTCAAGGCAATTGTGCCGAACGCGTACGCAATCGCCGCCAGCCAGGCACCCCGCAGCGTCGCTCCCAATTGAACGGCAAGAACCGCCACAGCAGCAGCCGTCGCCCCCGTGAGGAGAGCGGATAGCGGGAGGGCGCAGACCGCTGCGACGAAGTGCCCGGGCAAATGAAACACGTGCGCCAGCGCCAGCCCCACGGCCACGAACGGAACCGCAAGAAAAGAAAGCAGCGGATACCACATTGAATAGAGATGGCCGCCCCGGCCGACGATCCCAGCCGCATTCGGCGGTAACACGATGCTGAAGTGCACTGCCAGCGACTCTGCCAGTCCCAGCATCGAGTTGCCGTCGATGGAATAAATCCCTGGCGCGAGAAACGCCAGGTACACGAGCGTCGCTCCTAACCCGATGGCCGTTGGAAACGCCCATAGTATTCGGGAAAAATCCGGTGCCAAACTCACCTCGTTCACGCGGAATATCGTACGTCAAGCAGTCGCTCTCCGTGCGCTTTTCTCTTCCGCAATCATCCAGCGGCTTTCTTGCCTTGACTCTTAGTTAACGTTGTGGTATATAGTACGGTCGGTTGAATTATTTCGGCCCGATGGAAAGAAGTGACAGGAGAAAGAGCAGGCCGCGGAGACGCGGCCTTTTCCATTTATGGAGGTCAAAAGGGCCACATGTGGCCCTTTTGAAGGATGCAGGACTCAAATGCATCCCGAAGCTCATCGTAAAGCGAAGCCCGCCGAGGAAACCCCGAGCGGCGTCGGCCGCCCATTCGAGCCGTCCTTTGCCCACCGCGGAGGGATTTCTAATCGCCAGACCCCTCCAGAATTAGAAATTGGCCTAACTCGCACAAAACAAACGGTGGAGGTCATTTCTAATCGCCAGTAAAAACGCTTTTCTTCGCCCAAATTTTGATTATCGTTCACGTGAATCCGATCGGCTTTCCTGGCCAGTCGCCTGTCCTGAGCGATGTCGAAGGGTCACTCGTCCTGCCACTGTCTTCATCAGTGGCCGTTGGCGGCGGAGGCGGCTTCCTCGTCGGCGGCGGCGTGGGGCTTGTGCGCGGCGATGACCTTTTCGGCCAGTTCGGCAGGGACGAAATCGTAGTGCGAAAATTCCATCGAGTAGCCGGCGCGCCCCTGCGTCATGGACGTGAGATCGTTGGCGTAGCTGAGCATTTCCGCGAGCGGAACCTGCGCGCGCACGACGACGTTGTGGCCGCGCGCTTCGCTTCCACTGATGCGGCCGCGGCGCGAACTGATGTTGCCCATGATGTCTCCGGAATACTGGTCCGGCGCGTAGACTTCCACTTTCATGATGGGTTCGAGCAGGGCGGGTCTGGCCTGCTTCATGGCTTCCTTGAACGCGAGCGCGCCGGCGATTTTGAAGGCGATGTCGCTCGAATCCACGTCGTGATATTTGCCGTCGTAGAGGCTGGCGCGGAAATCGACGACAGGAAATCCGGCGAGGTAGCCGCGTTCGGCCGCGTCGTGAATTCCCTTCTCGACGGAAGGAATCCAGTTCTTGGGAATCGCGCCGCCGAAAATATCGTCGACGAACTCAAAGCCCGCGCCGCGCGGCAGCGGCTCCATCTTGATGCGGCAGAGGCCGAACTGGCCGTGGCCGCCGGTTTGCTTCTTGTGCTTGCCTTCCGCGTCGGCCTTGCCGCGAATGGTTTCGCGGTACGGGACTTTCGGCGGATGAAGCGTGAGTTCGACGTGATAGCGTTTGCGCAATTTCGCGACGACGACTTCGACGTGCTGCTGGCCCGCGCCGGAGAGCAAAAATTCTTTCGTTTGCGGGTCGCGGCTGAAGCGCAGCGCGGGATCTTCTTCGAGGATTTTGTGAATGGCGACACCGATGCGATCTTCGTCGGCGCGCGTTTTAGGTTCGATGGCGAAAGTGATGGAAGGCTCGGGAATGCGTGCGGCGGGATAGAAAATCGTGCCGGCTTTGTCGCCGAGCGTGTCGCCGGTGGTGGTGTCTTTGAGTTTGGCGATGGTGCCGATGTCTCCGGCGTGAAGTTCGGGAATTGCGGTGGCCGTTTTCCCCTGGCGGACTTCGAGATGCTGGAAGCGTTCGACGCCACTGCGGTTGAAATTGGAGACGTTGGCGTCGTTTTTCAAAACGCCGCTCATCACTTTGAAAAAGCTGATGCGGCCGGCGAAGGAATCGGCGATGGTTTTAAAAACGAAAACGGAGAGCGGCTCTTTGTCGTCGATTTTGCGCTCGACGATTTCGCCTTTGCGCTGCGGCTCTTTGTAAGCGGCGGCTACTCCGCGCGCGGCGGGCGAAGGAAATTCCTCGACGATGAAATTGAGGAGCGCGTCGCTGCCGATATTGTGCAGCGCGGAGCTGAGCAGCACGGGGAAAATTCTCTTTTCGACGACGGCGCTGTGCAGTCCTTTTTTCAGGTCTTCGACGGGCAGCGTGCCTTTGTCGAAAAATTCCTGCATGAGTTCGTCGTCGCCTTCGGCGACCATTTCGACGAGGGCTTCGTGAGCGGCTTTGGCGGCTTCTGCGAGATCGGCGGGAATCTCTTCCACTTTGGCTTTGCCGTCGCCGTCGGGCGTATAGAGCAGCGCTTTCATCGCGACGAGGTCGACGACGCCTTTGAAACTCTTCTCCGCGCCGATGGGGAGCTGGACAGGAACGGCGCCGCGGCCGAAAACCTGCTGGACAGAGTCGAGGGCGCGGTCGAAGCTGGCGAGTTCGCGGTCCATCCAATTGATGATGAAGGCGCGGGGCAGTTCGTATTCGGTGGCGAAGTCCCAAACTTTCTCCGTGACGACCTGGCAGCCCGCGGAGGCGTCGATGAGAATCAGCGCGGCATCGGCGGCAATCAGCGAGGCTTTGGTATCGTTGATGAAAGTGGAGTAGCCGGGCGTATCGAGGAGATTGATTTTTGCGCCTTGCCACTCGGCGTAGGCGACGCCCGTCTGTATGGAGATTTTGCGCGCGATTTCTTCTTCGTCCCAGTCGGTGACAGTCGAGCCGTCGGTGACTTTGCCGAGCCGCTGGGTCATTCCCGCAGTGAACAACAACGACGACGCGAGCTGCGTCTTCCCCGTGTCGCCGTGGCCTACAATGCCCACGTTTCGGATTTGCTCCGTGTTATAGGTTTTCATGGTTCACCTCGTTGTGTCGGTAGTGACGAAAAATCTCGGAAGGAGAAGCGGGACAGGATTGTTTCGGGATAATTACAGTTTTGTAGCAGCGACCGCGAGGCCGAAGCAAAACGGGCGCGAAAGTATTGAGGCGTATCGGCAATCGCCTCGCTCCCTGCGGAAACGCCGAATGCTAACACACGATTAAGGGAGCATCAACAGCCGGAAGCCGCGCCTGGATGGAGTGCTGAGGTGTCGCCCCCGTTACGTATGTAGTTAGCGTACATGAACTCTACAAATTCGGAGTAGAAGTGAAATAGTTTGCACATTGCGTGAAAGAACGGCAAATAAGTGCCGCAAATTGGCGCTTGGCGCCTGACAAATTTGGTAGGGAAAATGCACTACATTTTGCCGGAAGAACCATTTAGGGGGATGTCCATGAAGGCCAGATTTGTAACTGCAATGGGTATATTGATTTTCGGTGCCACTTCGGCATTCGCCGGACCGACGAATTTCAATTTTGGTTTCGGCGGTTCCGATCAGACACTGGGAACGTCAGCAAGCTACACGTCAAACGGCGCGACCGTCACGGCTTTTGGATATGAATGCACGGCGTCCGATTCAACGAGCACGGCAACACTTTCGGCTTGTGCGGGGAGCGCCCTGTTCCAGAAGAATGATGGCGGGGCTGAATTCGGACTGGGCCTAGCCGGAGAAACGGACCATGAGATCGGCTACGATGGGGCGAACGCGGATTACGTGATGGGCCTGGATCTGAGCAACCTACTCAGCCTGGGAGCGCGCTCAATCACGCTAACCTTCGGAAGCGTGCAACCCGGAGAAGCATTTGCGGCGCTGGGTTACGGCTCGAATCCATTTGGAGCGAGCAGCTTCGCGCTGACGAACACGCAGGCTTGGTGCGGGTTTCAAACGGCGGGCTGCACCTACAACGGGGACGTGGTTTCAGCAACATTCAGCCTGAACTCGCAGGATGATTTTCTGGTGCTGATGTCGCCCTGCGGAGCAAGTTCCGTCACTACGACCGGCAATTGCGGAAGTAACGTGACGCTGGGTTCGCTGAGCGGGACCTCGGCCACGCCGGAACCCGGAACGATCGCGCTTTTCGCGACTGGATTCCTGATGCTCGGGTTCGCGACGCGGAAGCGCTGGGCAACGCAGCGGAATTAAACTTCAGGCGAATTTCATTTACGTGCCAGCGCCGGACCGGACCTCTCCCCGGTCCGGCGTTTTTTTTGAAGAACGCAATTACGGAAGAATGAAAAAAGAGCCATCAGCCTCGTTGTAACCGTAAGCCATGCGAGGAGTGTTGAAGGCGGCGCCAAGGCGGCCTTCGCGGTCGAGAAGAATCAAGCCCGCTGTGCTTTGCGTGCGCCGAGCGAGCAACTGCACACATTCGCTGGCCACAACGTTGGAAGCCGCGCCGGTGCGGAGCAAATCCGCTGCTGTTTTTGCCATGACGATTTTCATGATGGCCTCGCCGTGGCCGGTGCAGGAAACCGCGCCAGCTTCGCCGTCCGCGTAACAGCCGCAGCCGATCAGCGGTGAATCACCAATGCGTCCGGGAAATTTGCAACAAGTGCCGCCCGTGGATGTTGCGGCAGCGAGCTGGCCATGAGAATCGCGCGCGACGGCGCCTACGGTCCCGTGCTGGTGTTCGAAGTGGAATGCGGATTTGTGATTTCCCTCGCGGCAACGCAGCCACGCTGAACGTTCGCGCTCGATAATCAAGTCAGACGGATCGCACAGCGGGATTCCGTTTTCCTGAGCGAATAATTCCGCGCCGACGGCGGCGAGCATCATGTGCTGGCTCGAGTCGAGGACCTTGCGTGCAAGATGAATTGGATTTTTGATGTGCTCGAGAGCAGCGACCGCGCCAGATTTAAGGGTAACGCCATCCATAATGATGGCGTCGAGTTGAACGCGGCCGTCGCGGTTCAGGTGGGAGCCGACGCCAGCATCGAAGATGATGTCGTCCTCGAGGACAGCGACGGCAGCTTCGACAGCGTCAAGGGCGGCGCCTTTCTTCGCAAGGATTTCGCGGCCGGCTTTGAGGGCGCGCTCGATTCCGGCGCGGCAATCGGAGACAGCAGCGTCGGGAATGTCCCATGCGCCGCCATGGACGATAAGAGAGAAATTCTGGGAATTCACGTCAGGATCAAGACCCCATGAAAGCGTGCGGCAAACTCAGACTCCCCGCTTAGCGGCGCGAGCGACAAACTCACGGTCCTGCGAATTAGAGTGCTGGTCAGAGGGCGGCTCGGCTCGAAATTCTGAACGCGCCGGAACCGGGGACTCAGAGTCGCGAAAGGTGGCGCTCGCGATGACCTGTTCAGATTCGCGACGAATCCCTTCGGTTTCTCTCCAAGTATGGTAAATGCGATGGATGACTGTGAAATTGGAGCCAACGGCCAGGATGAGAAGCGCTATCGGCAGCGCATCCGGCAGCCAATTCAGCAACGAGCCGATAATCAGCAAACAGAGGCGCTGAGGACGTTCCCAGAAACCAACGCGGCAACGGTCGATGAGGGATTCGGCGCGGGCCTGGGAATAACTGACCATCACGGCGCCAGCCATCACAAAACCGGTGAGAAGCGCGTAAAGGAAACGATTCACGGTGGAGTAATAGACAAGAAGGCCGAGGAAAACGGCTAAGTCCGCGTAGCGATGAAGAACGGATTTTAGAAAAGCATTGAAAAAATCGACGCGAGGCTGCCGATGCGCGAGCGGCCGGGCGATGAGGTCGCATGCGGCAGCGGGAATCATGGCAACGCCGGCAGAGAAAAAACGGCCCGTCCCGAAGAGAACGCCGGCAACGATGCAAAGCACAAAACTGGTTAAGGTCAAAAAACTGGCAGGGACGCGAGCGCGCGCGAAAACTGCGACGGTTCGCTGGAGCAACCAACGAAAGGGCCGGCCGAAAACTTCGATGCGAATAGGCATACGAAAGCGCCGAAACGCCGCTAAAGCTCCGCCTCGTAAATTGTTACCAGCCGGGTCACTTCAAACTCCTTGGTGCCTGCAGGAGTCTGGACTTTCACTTCGTCGCCCACTTTTTTGCCGAGAAGCGCGCGGCCGATCGGCGAAGAAGTGGAAATCATACCCTTGGACACGTCCGCTTCTTCCGCCGTTACAAGTTTGTATTCGGTCTCTTGCGATTTGTTAACGTCAAGGAGACGCACGGTTGAGCCGTAGGCGGCGCGATCGCGGGGGAGATTGTTCAGATTGAGCATGGAGATTTCAGCCATGCGCGCGTGCAACTGGCTAAGGCGGGCGGAAACGAAGGATTGCCGCTCCTTGGCATACTTATATTCCGCGTTTTCCGAGAGATCCCCGTGCGCGCGAGCCTTCATCAGTTCCTTCGGCAGCTCGTCGTGGAATTCGTGTTCGAGTTGAGCGATTTCTTCCTGAAGCTTCTTTTTGAGTTTTTCGCCGACGTCAGTCATTTTTCGTTTAGTAGAACGGCTCCCGCGAGAATACTGTTTCTTGCTGCCTAGTTTCGTTTTTATTTCGCGGACCCCCGAAATATAGGTTTACCTCTGGATTATAAGAGATACAGGGAAAGGCCGCAATGCAGAGAATTGCTTACGAAGTTTCTATCGGCAAACTTTCGCGTGCTTGCAAAACGGATACCGTCCTCTCGAACTGTCGGCTGTGCATTCATTAGAAACGTGTATGTAGGGCTCACAACACTGAAACAATCGATTCGTTTTTCGGAGCTTTGGCGCGAACTCTGTCTGCTTGCCTCGCGTCAAAAACTGTTATTAGATACGCCAACTATACGAGAGCAGTACGGTGAGACGAGGGCACTTCGAACGTGACCAAGAAACGAAAAACAAAAGAGGAGTCTGGTTTCCCGGGCTTGGTTCGCGCGTTATCTCCGAAACGACAGGAAGTGATACGACCCTTGCTGGAGCACCCGCGACGATACGTGCTGCACAGCCTGAGGGATTTGGCAAAGGAACTGAACAGCGCGCCAGCGACCCTGTTACGAATCGCGAGAGAGATGGGATTCAAACGATTTCATGATTTCCGGCGTTACCTCCACGAATTGTCTGTCGCGCAGGCTACTCCATTTCGCGTGATGGAAAGCACAACTGAGAACTCAGGACTGGACGGCCGTGTTGACGAATCGATGAACCGCGACATGGCGAATATTCGCGGGCTGAGCCACAGCCTGGATAAGAAACAGCTGCTGGCGCTGGTGAAGCGGCTTTACTCGGCGGATCGGGTGCTGATATTGGGCGGAGACATGGCGGAAAGTCTTGCTCGTTTCTTGGAGTACAACCTGACCGTGATTGGGATAAGCGCAGTTGCAGTTTCCAGCGCGGGCGAAGTGGCGCACCGACTGCGGCAATTGACGCGCAAAGACGTGGTGATTGGAATCAGCTTCCGGAGAGGGCTGCGGCTGACGGTGGATGGACTGCGGCAGGCGCGAAGCCGAGGGGCATACACAGTGGGAGTCACGGACAGTTCTCTTTCTCCCGTGGCGCGCTATGCCGATGAATACTTCGTGACTCCGACAGAAGGGCCGCTATTCGCTGGATCTTATGTGGCGGCGATGGCGCTGCTGAACGCGCTGCTGGTGGCGTGTTCGAATTACCGGCGCAGCCACACGCTCGATATTCTGCGGGAAGCTGAGAAGGAACAGCGAACAGGTTTCCGCTGGTTTTCCGACAATTAGAATCCGCACTGCGCTGCCGCCACTTTCGTTGTTGCGTATTGGTCTGTGATGCGATACCGATTGAGCTGCGATGAGCGCATTGCGAGGCCAATACGATGCGGTGGTTGTTGGCTCAGGGCCGAATGGGCTGGCGGCCGGGATTACTATCGCGCAATCAGGACGCTCGGTTCTGATTATTGAAGGGCGCGAGACAATTGGCGGCGCCACACGAACGGAAGAGCTGACGCTACCGGGATTTCTCCACGACGTTTGTTCCGCTGTACATCCCATGGCGGTGCTGTCGCCATTTTTCCGCACGCTACCGCTTGCTGAGCACGGGCTCGAATGGATTCAGCCGCCGATACCGTTGGCGCATCCGCTGGATGACGGCACGGCGGTGGTTCTGGAGCGATCGCTTGAAACAACTGTTTCGAATTTGGGCGAGGACGGCGAGCGTTACCGCAGGATTATGGCGCCGATTCTGGATGCGTGGCCGCAACTGGAGCCGTTGATGCTGGGATATTCAGTGATCCCGAGGCGACCGTTTTCCGCGGCGCGATTTGGGCTGCTGGCGATGCGCTCCGCGTCGAACTTTGCGCGGTCGAAATTTCGAGGACAGCGCGCGCGCGCGGTCTTTGCAGGATGCGCGGCGCATTCGATCTTGCCACTCGAGAAGTTGCCGAGCGCGGCGTTCGGGCTGGTTTTTGCGGCGACGGCGCATCGTGTGGGCTGGCCTATCCCACGCGGCTGTGCACGGAAGATCACGGATGCGCTGGCATCTTACTTTCGTTCGCTGGGCGGAGAAATTGTGACTGGCAAGATGGTGGAATCGCTGGACGAACTGCCGGCGGCGCGGGCTGTTCTTTGCGACATCACGCCACGACAGCTCGTTCGCATGGCGGGAGCGCGCTTGCCTTTGGAATTTCGCGCGAAGCTGGAGCGGTTTCACTACGGGCCGGGCGTTTGCAAGATGGATTGGGCGCTCGATGAGCCGATTCCGTGGAGCGCAAAGGAGTGCGCGCGGGCAGGAACGGTACACGTGGGCGGAACGCTCGAGGAAATTGAAGCGTCGGAACGGGCACCGTGGAAGGGGCAAGTGTGCGAGAAGCCGTTTGTGCTGGTGTCGCAGCCATCGCTCTTTGATGAGACGCGGGCGCCCGCCGGAAAACACGTCGCTTGGGCATACTGCCATGTGCAAAACGGATCCAATGAGGATGCGTCGGAGCGAATTGAGGCGCAGATCGAAAGGTTCGCGCCGGGGTTTCGGAAGAGAATTCTGAAGAGAAGCGTGCTGTTGACTTCGCAGATGGAAGCGCGCAATCCGAACCTGATCGGCGGAGACGTCACGGGCGGGTCGTCGGATCTGCAGCAGTTTTATGTGCGGCCGACGTGGAGACGGTATCGCACGCCTGCGAAAGGCTTGTATCTCTGCTCCGCGTCGACTTTCCCGGGCGGAGGAGTGCACGGAATCTGCGGCCACCTCGCGGCGCGGGCGGCGTTGCGCGACATGGCGTAGATCAACCTGCCGTCTGCGAGGTTGCGCGGAGAGTGCGCAACGGCTAGTGGGGGACGCTCGAATACTTTGAGTAATCCGGATAGGCCGGGCGCTTGGGAACCGGCGGCGGATTCTTTTTCAATTCGGCCATTACGAGTTCCACAGCCTTTTCGAGCTGCGGGTCATGGCCCTGACGCCAAGCCTGCGGATCGAATTCGATTTCGTAATCGGGCTGCACGCCGTGATTTTCCACGTCCCAAGTTCCATCGGTGGTGAAAAACGCAAAACGCGGTGCGGTAACGTAGCCGCCATCGAGCAAATCCGGATAGCCGCCGATTCCGACGAGACCTCCCCAAGTACGCTTACCGACAAGCGGACCGAGACCGACATGGCGGAAATACCACGGCAGAGCGTCGCCACCAGAGCCGGAGAATTCGTTGGTTACCATGGCTTTTGGACCGAAGATTCCGAGCGGCGTAGTGGAAATGCCTCCGTCGCGCGGCGTCCAGTAGCTCCAGATCTTGCGCTGCATGACGTCAATGATGTAATCGGCGGCCTGACCTCCCTGATTGAAGCGTTCGTCAATGACAGCGCCTTGATCGCCGAGGCCCGTGAAATAGTAACGGTTGAAATTAGTGAAGCCAGCCTCGGCTGTATCCGGAAGATAGACATAGGCAAGTTTGCCGCCGCTCATTTGGCTTACCTTACGAGCGTTGTCCTCCATCCACGACCGATTTCTGAGCGGCTCCTCATCATCGATTGGTACGACGGTAACATCGCGCGAGCCGGAGCCGTCGGCATTCGGGCCAACTTTCAGAATGGTCTGCTTGCCGGCAGTTTCCTGAAAGAAACTGTAGACGTCGTCGGAGGCGCGAAGATCGCGTCCGTTGACGGCGAGCAAATATTCTCCGGCGGCAACGTTTACTCCCGGCTGGGTGAGCGGAGCGCGGAGGCGGGGATTCCAATTCTCACCGTTGTAGACACGCCGGAAGCGGTAGCGACCGTTTTCGATGGAATAATCAGCGCCGAGCAGGCCGACCTTGACCGGAGGAACTTCAGGAATATCTCCTCCGCCGACGAACATGTGCCCGATATTGATTTCGCTGAGCATCTGATCGAAAAGATAATTCAAGTCGTCGCGAGTGGCGATTCCAGGGAGGAAGGCGGCATACTCCTTCTCGACAGCGGGAAGATTCAGCCCGTGATAGTGGGGATCGTAAAGAAAATCACGTTCGATGCGCCAAACTTCGTGATACATCTGTTTCCACTCCGCTTGGGGTTCGACCCACACTTCCATGTCATCCAGGTTTAGCCTTCCGTCGCCGGGCTTGACAGGTTGAGCCGTGGGAGCGATGAACCAATTTTGGCCTTGCTGATACAAAAGCTTCTCGCCGTTAAATGAAACGGCCATGCTTTGAATACCCGACACGAGCATGTCGGCCTTGCGTTTACTCATGTCGAACTTGTAGACCACGAGCGAAGGGAAAAAACCTCCATCGCCTTCGGGCCGGGGGAATTCGGAGACGAACAGCTCGCCTTCCTTACCTGCTGCAAGTCCGACGTAATTCTTGGCGGGCATCGGAAGGGCGAGAACGCGCTGACTGATATTGTCGAAATCGATAGAGATTTTCGCAGGCTCTTTCTTTTTGTCGGCGTCAGCGGATTTGCCGGCAGTTTGATTTTTTTGATCGGTCGCGGCCGCAGCGGAGGTCGAATTGGCTGCTGTGTTTTCCGCTTCGACTTTTTCGTCGTCGCTTTCAGGAGCAAATGGTGATGGCAGATCCTTGCGCAGGACAACAACATAGACGCTGCGCGTGACGGTGTGGTCGTCGGTTGACATGTTCAAGCCGTAGAGAGTCGGACCAATGTCCGTGCTCGCCGTGAAGTAGACATACTTTCCGCTCTTGTCAAACACGGGAGAATCGGCGTCACTTCTACCGTCGGTAATTTGAGTGGATTGGTGAGTTTCGAGCGAGTAGGCGAAAACAGCGTGGAGGTAGTTGGGGAGATTTTTTGTGTAGGCGATCCACCGACTGTCGGAAGACCAAGAGGGATTGAAGCCGCGGTCTTCAAAATAGTTGTTAGCCACTTTCACAGGAGTGGGATTGTCGAGATCGACGTACCAAAGATTGGAGCGCTTGTCTGTATAGGCAATTTTCTTGCTGTCGGGCGACCACGTAGGCGAATAGAAATACGAAGGAGGATTGCCGAGGTCGATTTTGCGAACGACGCCCGCGCCGAGTTGATCGACCAGGTGCAGAGCGTATTCGCCGGACTCATCAGAAAAATAGGCGATCCACTTCCCATCGGGAGACCATGCTGGATCGCGATCCGCAACACCCGGCGAATTCGTAAGGTCGCGGATATCGCCCTTCTCGGCGGGAGCGGTGAGGATTTCGCCGTGTGCTTCAAAGACGGCGCGGACTCCGGTGGGAGAAATGTTCCCCGTTTCAATGCGCTTCGCTACTTTTTCGAAATGGGGCCGAACCTGGACGAGGTCGGCGTCAATGTGGACATTCACGGCGCGGTCTTG
>DATFQU010000096.1:0-27033 GCA_035264005.1 Candidatus Acidiferrales bacterium | reverse complement strand
CCATGCGATGAGGCGCGACATGCCGAACCCGAAGACGATTCCCAAAACTCCGCCGGCGAAGGAAATCAGGACAGCTTCGATGACGAACTGGCGCACGATGTCGAATTGGCGGGCGCCCACGGCGCGGCGTACGCCGATTTCACGCGTACGCTCGAGGATGCTGGCCAGCATGATGTTCATAATGCCGATGCCGCCAACGAGGAGAGAAATGGAGGCGATGGCGACCATGACGGTATTGAAGAGGCGCTCAGTGCGCTGCTGCTCGGCGAGCAAAGCGGCGGGGACGACGATTGAGAAGTCTCCCGCGTTGTGATGGGAGTTATTCAAAATGCCGCGAACGACTGAGGCAACGCTGGCGCTGTCGGCGTCCGGCGCGAGATGCAGATAAATGCCGTCGATTTGATCTTTCATGTAGCTGTAGTCGTCGGCAAGGCGATAGATTACGGAGTTTACGGGCGTGTAGATCATGTTGTTCAAATCTTCGTTGGGCACGCCCGCGACGTCGTTTTGAGAAGTGAGTTGCGGTCCGGCTATGCCGATCACGCGGAACCATTGGTCATCGACTTTTACGTATTTGCCCAGCGCGTCATTCGAACCAAACAGGGTGGCCTTGGCCGCTTCACCCAACACGCAAACCGGCGCAGCGGCGGCATTTTCGTCGTCGTTGAAAAATTGCCCGCTGATCATGCGAAGGCCGGCAATTTGCTTGTAAGATGGTTCGACGCCGTACACTTCCGGAGTGTCTTCCTGCGGCGTGGGAATCAGTTTCGCGGGCGAGAAACGCTTGCGCACGGATGCAGAAGCAATTCCAGTGACGCCTTGATGAATCATGCGGTAGTCCGCGAACGAGAGGCCTTGAGAGAGTTTGCGGACTTTCGAGAGTTCCTGATCGGTGTTGGCTTCCTTAGCCTCGATGATGAGGTTGCGCACGCCAAGCTGCTCGATAAATGCCATCACTTTTTGCTGCGCGCCCGCACCGATGGACAGCATGGAAACCACCGCAGCGACGCCGAAAATCATGCCCAACATGGTCAGGATCGAACGCAATTTGTGACCGAGGAGGTTTTCCAGCCCGAGGCGCAGATCCGGGAGGCATTGCCAAAGCGAGAATGGATAACCGAGGCGAGGCGGAATGACAGGGTTTGCCGCAGCCTTGGTGGCGCTCATCGCGGAGCACCCACAGGGCCAGCTGCGGCAGGCTTTGCTGAACCGGCAGTTTTTTGCGAGGGATCAATGACCGCGACTTCAGTTCCGACTTTCAATCCGTCGATGACAGCCACGCCCTCCGTGAGATACTTGATTTGAACTGAGCGAGGTTCGAAGCCGTTTGCGCCTTGCGCATACACGATCTGTTTGCCATCTTTTTCAAAGATTGCTTCGCGAGCAATCCACAGAGCCTTTTTGACATCGTCGCCAAGGATCACGACGTGCGCCGTGAACCCAGGACGAAGCAGCTTGTCTGGATGATTCAGTGCAACGCTGACGTCGGAACTACCACCGCCAGAGTCAAAAAAATAACCCGCGGTGGCTGCTAGGTTCTTTACGGTTCCAGTCAAGACGACACCTGGCAGCGCGTCCACGTGGATTTCGACGCTTTGGCCAGCTTTGACGTTTACACGATCGCTTTCGCTCACATGCGCTGTAATTTCCATATTATCCATGTCGATGACGTCGGCGATGACGGAACCGGGATACACCTGATCCCCCTGTTGAAAGTCCGGGAGCGTCATGCCACCGAAGAAGAATCCTCCGGCCGCGCTCTGGTTTTGACGAATGACAACGAGGCCAGCGATCGGCGAGTGCACTTGCATGTTTTTGATGTTCTCAAGCGCCTGATCCATAGCCAGCTTCGCTTTGTGAGCTTTTTCTTCGTCCACGGCGATCGTTGCCAGGCCCGAGGCGGCGTGGGACTTGATGTCCTGCTGCAATTGCGTGAGAGCGCGTTTGGCTTCTTCTAAAGTCAAATTGGCCTTCTGGGCGTCAATCGCGCTCACCAGCTCGTTTTTGCTGACTTCAAGTTCGGCCTGACGAACGTCGAATTGATCTTTTAACAGTGCGGTTTGATCCTGCGCAGCTTGGACGGCGGCATCGTCCCTAGCTTTTACGATTTCTTGATCCGCCTGTTCGAGGTCGGAGCGGTTCTGGCCCAGATTGAATTCCTGCTGGCTCGGGTCGAAATCGACAATGTCATCACCGGTCTTCACCACAGATCCGGCTTTGAGGAGACGTATGATCTGGAGGCTGCCGCCGGCAATCGCAGGAGCGGTCATCATGGCAGTGTGCGTGGCGTGAAGTTCTCCCGTGGCGTTTACGCGAAGCTGCACATCGCCCTGCTTTACCGGAGCAACTGGAACACCGGGGTCGGACGAACGCACCTTGCCCTGCGCTGAGCACGAAGCTAACCAAGCAACCGCCAGCAGCCAGACTGTCAGTGACGCGAAATGCGCGCGTGTCTGTGTCATGTTCAAATCACTCGGGCTTAGCAGTTGGATCCTGCAACGCGACGCGTTCGCCGGGCCGCAACCCTTTTGCGATTAAGACCTCGTCACCGCTGCGCCTGTCTACTTCAAGCACTTGCTCAACAAAGCTCGAACCTCGGAGGACATACGCGACACTCTCTCCTGATTTCTGGAAGACAGCCTCGGCGGGGACCACGATGCCTTGCGCCACGCGATCGACGGCGATGCGGACGTTCGCACCCATGCCGGGGCGCAGGCGCTGGTCGGTGTTCTCCAAAGAGAAATCGATACTGAAGTTCCGAGGGAAAGGCCAGCCCCCGGAAAAATCCATGCTGGCGATGGTGCTGATGTCTGCCACCTTCGCCGAGAATTCTTTGTCGGGAATTGCGTCCACACGCACGGACGCTGTTTGTCCTAATTCGACACGGCTTCGCTGTGTCTCATCGACGCGTCCGGTGATCTCAGTTGTCGAGAGGTCTGGAAGCTCGACAATCGCTGCTCCAGCCCATACGCGGTCGCCCTGACGAAACGGCTGGGAATTTCCCATAGATCGCGAGGCGTTCCAGTTGGTTTGGAGCGTCACGAGGCCATCGATGGGAGCGCGCAGGGTCAGAGAGGCCAAGCTTCGTTCAGCCTGCTGCACGGCATAAGCTTGTTGCTCGCTCTTGTGACGCTTGTTTTCGATGTCGGCCGCGTCAGATTCCTGATCGGTTTTGAGTTTTGCCTCGACGTCGGCCAACTTTTGTTTGGCATCTTCCAGCTTAAGGTTGGCCTCGGCGCCGTCGATCTTCGAAACAATTTCTTCCTTGCTGGCGTCGAGCTTGGCTGATTGAACATCGTAGCGCGCCTTAATCACGTCAGTGAGATCCTGTTCTTCTTTGAGGCGCGCTTGAGCCTGCGATTGCTTAATCTCCTCTTCAGCAGATTTGAGAGCGGATTGATCCTGAGCGAGGTTTTGCTGGGTCGTGGTGGCATCGAACTGCACAATGATGTCGCCTTTTTTCACCTGAGAACCATTCTTGGCGAGCTGAATAATCTGCAATTCGCCGGCCTCGTAGGGCGCACTGATCGTCACCGACTTGCGCGCGCTGACTTGGCCGTGCAGCTGGACGTAATCCACGAAGTCAGTGCGTTGCACGAGCGCGCTTGGAACATTTGGCGTGGATTTCGTGTAACGGTAGCCTCCATACGTTAGGGAACCTGCCAGAAGCGCGGCGACGCAGAGCAGGCCGCCCTTCCGCCTTCGCCAGAGATTTCCGAGCCTCTTCATCTATTGATTCCCTTAAGACGACCCGCGCTGGGGCTGGGGAACGAGCCGGATGACATTACTTGGCTTGAGTCCAGAGTCAATCACAGTCTCCAGTCCATCGCTGGGTCCCAGAATCACAGAATGTTTCTCGAAGGTGTCGCCGTTTCTGAGCCAGACGTAGGCGCCGCCTGCTTCGTGTCCGACGCCTTCGGCGGGCACAACGACGGCGTCTTTGACGTTGGCCAATTCCAGGTCCACCGCAGCAGAAAGGTCCGGCATGAGTCTGGCGTTCGCCCCTTGAATGCTAAACACTGCGGCAAAGGTGCGAACCGTATTGGACTGTTCGCTCGGGTGGCCAAGAGGATCCAGCTCTTCGAGCCTTCCTGGAAAGGTCATCTTAGGATAGGCATCCAGGCTGATCTGGGCGCGCTGGCCCAAGTAAAGCTTCAGCAAGTCCTCCTGGTTCACTTCGACGCGAACTTCCATTGCGGATGGATCCACGACTTTCATAAAAGGTACGCCAGGACGCACTTGATCGCCCTCTCGTGCTTGGCCAATTCTCGAATTAAGAACAATATTATTCAGCACAACCACGCCATCCATCGGCGAGGCGATGGACATTTTCTGGGCGTTGGACTCCGCGTAGACCATTGTCGCTTTGGCCCTGTCGCGTTGGATTTCAACGGTTCGGATATCGGCAGCCGCAGCCTGCCGTTTGAGCTCGAAGGTATGCTGCAACTGTTTCAGGTTCTGCTGGGCTTCGGCTAGCTGCTCCTGATTCTTCTCGACGTCAATGCGGGAAAGGATTTCGTTCTTGCCCATCTCGAGATGGGCTTTCTGGAGGGTGTCCTGTGCCTGATGCAGATCGTCTTCGTCCTTGGCACGGGCGGCTTCCTCCGCGGCGCGCTTCTGGATTACCTGGTCAACCAAGTCTTCGTACGTGCCCTTTTTGTCCAACGCATCCTTGATTTGGGCTTGACGGTCGAATTCGACGAGCAGATCGCCTTTGTGGACTGCGCGTCCGGCCGGCGCCAGTTTGGTGATGACCATGGCATCGAGTTGTGCGCCAGCTAACCGCGGTGCAAGTATGGGGCGGGAACGCACGGCCTCGGTGCTGCCCGTCAAACGCAAGGCGCTGACGAAATTCTTTCGGACGGCAACCGCGGTCCCAAGATCGGTCGTGGCAGACGCGTGTGCCGGGGACCTAAACACAAAGAAAAGGAGCACAGTGGCCGCAGCGATCATCAAAATCGCAATCAAGGCGGCCAGATTCCGACGCGTCGATGGCGGACGAGGATTATGGTCACCGGAAAAAGCCAAAGGTAACGTGGGTTCAAGCGAGGATGTAACTGACGTCGTCGTGGCCGTGGAACTCGCGTAAATCCGAGGGTCCATCATACGAGTCGCTGGTTCGCCTCGCTGATTCGAGGAACGGGGATTAGTATACCGCTACGTTATGACCGTTCTGTAACACATTGTGTTAGACGTGAGAATTCGCCACTCCGATAGCCATTTTCGTGGGCGAACCTTCGCCTTCCGCGCGTTGTGATTCGGTTGACACTA
Source organism: Candidatus Acidiferrales bacterium (assembly GCA_035264005.1). Lineage (GTDB taxonomy): Bacteria > Acidobacteriota > Terriglobia > Acidiferrales > UBA7541 > DAHUXN01. The sequence goes on along the minus strand of DATFQU010000096.1, from coordinate 21,762 downwards.
AAATTGGATGCTTATGGATTTGGAAAAACACTGCCGCGAGTCACCGACCCGCTATCGTCAAACGGTGTGGTGGGGTACTGTGACGCTACGAGTGTACTGGAAACACGATGGTCGATTCAGGCTTATGCCCGATACGTTAGTCACTGTTGTTCAAATACGCTGAATAGTTGTGTTCAACCGCCGCGCCCGAATGTCCGAAACACCGGCACCTGCGAATTCTGCAGCGAAATATTATCTCGTCTCAATCGCAGTTCTGGCGGCGTGCGGAGTACTCCTTTGCGCCGAACAGTTGCGCGCGACAACAATTCCTGTTCGGCACGTTGAGGGCGTGACGCACGGCTTCTTGATTATGCGGGACACATCCGGCCGCGCAGTTGCATTTGGCGACATGATTCAGGACACCAAGCATGGCCGGGTATCCTCACGGCTGACATTTCACTTCAAGGATGGTTCGCTTTACGACGACACAACAATTTATTCAGAGCACGGAGCCTTTCGAGTGCTCAGCGACCATCTGATAGAAAAGGGGCCATCATTCAAGCAGCCGATGGAAACGTGGGTGGACGCGACCAAAAGCATATTCACAGCGCGGTCATTTGACAAAGGGAAAGAGAAAGATGTTTCACAGAAACTGAAGATCCCCCGTGATCTTGCAAATGGAATTTTGTATGTAGTGGTGAAAAACATTGACCCGAAGGCGACGAGTACAACCGTCTCCATGGTAGTCGGGACGCCGAAACCACGAGTCGTGAAGGTGGTTATTAGTCCTGTGGGCGAGGAACGATTCCTGGTTGGCGACATGAACCGCACAGCGATCCACTACGTCATGAAGATTGACATCGGGGGCGTCGCAGGCGTGATTGCCCCGGTGATTGGAAAGCAGCCTGCAAACACAGACATCTGGATCGCCAGTGATGGAATGCCGACGTTTCTCAAATCTCAAGGGCCACTCTACGATCAAGGCCCGATTTGGACGATTGAGTTAATCCTTCCCAGTTGGCCGAAAAAATCTGACGAAAACAGCCAGCAACACCCCTCGACGGAAAAGCAGTAACTCCCCTCGCAAACCGACAGAAGACCAATCAAATCACGACCAGAGCGGGGTCTGGTATGCTCAACGGCATATCGGCTCTTCCGGCGACCTAACCGCTGCGGCAAAAGGCAGTCTAATGGTTCGAATGGATCACGCGGACGACAGCGATGCCACGCAGGTGGCGAAAACGCTGGCTGGCAACCAGGAGGCGTTTCGCCCGCTGGTCGGGCGCTACAGCCAGCGCCTGTTTCGCTTGGCTTATCGCATAGCTGGAAACGAGAATGACGCGGAGGAATTGGTGCAAGAGACCTTCCTGAAAGCGTATCGCAACCTGGGCAAGTTCGAGTCGCGGTCGAACTTCGGAACTTGGCTTTACCGGATTTGTGCGAATTGCTCGCTGGACCAGTTGCGCAAGCGACGGCCGGAGGGCGTTTTTCAGGAGTTAGATGATCCCGAAGGCTCAATGTCGCAAGGCGATCTCAGCCATCCATCGCCTTCGCCGGAGCGCTTGATGTTCAGCACGGAGATGCGCCAAGAAATGGAAGCAGCGATACAACAACTGACTCCAACGGAACGCATGGCCTTTGCGCTGAGGCATCACGAAGGACTTGGTATCGAAGAGATCAGCGAAATTCTGGGCCTTCGCATTTCCGCAACGAAGAATGCTGTTTTTCGCGGAGTGCAGAAGCTGCGGCGGGCGCTCGCGCCATTTGCAGAGCAAATCAGATGAAGCATCTGGACGATCAACAATTAATCGCGCTTTACTACGGCGACGCTGCGCGGGCGGAAGCTATCAAGGAACATCTGCGTTCCTGCATGGCGTGCCGGGAGAATTTCCAGGCTTTGCAACACACGCTCGCGGCATTCAAGAACGCGCCAATCCCTGAACGCGACACCGATTATGGTTCGCAAGTGTGGTACGCAATCTCGCAAAGGCTGGATGCGTCGCAGAGAGTTTCGTCAATGCAGCGTGTTTCCAGGTTCAGTATCTGGAGATTGGCGGCGGTAAGCGCACTGGCTGCCATGGTTGTTCTTGCGTTCTTTGCGGGACGTTATTGGCCGCGAAAGCCGGTCCAGACAGCCGCGGCTAATCCGGCGCAGATTCGACAAGGCGTGTTGCTTGTGGCTGTGTCTGATCATTTGGATCACGCGCAAATGGTACTGATGGAATTAGCCAATGCTGATGGAGACGGCGCGACGAACGGAACAACGCCTGCAAACGTGAATATCGCGACGGAACAGGCACGGGCGCAGGAATTGCTGGTCTCAAACCGCCTCTACGAGCAAACGGCGCAGCAAACTGGCGATGCGGAGATTCAGAATATTTTAAGCGCGCTTGAACCGGTACTGCTGGAGATTGCGCATAGTCCGAATGAAGTGAGTTCTCAGCAATTTCAACAGATTCAGGACCGCATTCGCAGCGCAGGTATTCTTTTCAAAGTTCGGGTGGTGAGTTCCGACGTGCGGGACAAAGAACGGTCGCTGGCAAGGCGCAACGGCCAAGGACAAACCTAAGAAAAGAGGAAATATGAAGAATCGACTGATATTTGCGCTGTTGAGTGGAGCACTCCTGATGACCGCGGCGCACGGCGCAAGTGCAAAGGAAAGCACGAACGCTCTAGCCAGCGCAGAACCGATGGCGCTCGCGAATGCGGCTTGCGCGGCGAGCGATGCGGCGTTTTTGTCACAACAGGAACAATCACAGGCCGCTCAGGAGAGCGCCCAGGACGCGCAGCAAGCCCAGGAGGAAGCCGACCGGGCGCGCGAAGCCCAGGACGACGCTCGAGAACGGGCGCGCGATGCAGAAGAAAGAGTTCGCGACGCGCAAGAGAGGGCCCGAGACAAATACGAAGCGGGGCTCGATGCAATCGACGACTCAAAGTGGGACAAGGCGCGGCAAACTTTCGACGAGATTGTTCAGAATGGCACCTCGAATGCCGACGCAGCGTTGTATTGGCGGGCCTACTGCGAAGACAAACTGGGGCGCCGTTCGGATGCCCTGACGAGCATCACTGACCTCGAACACAAGTATCCCCGGAGCCGCTGGCAAAACGACGCGAGGGCGCTTGAAGTGCAAGTCCGCCACGAAACAGGCGAGCCGGTTTCTCCGCAATCTCAGAGCGACGAGGAATTGAAACTGTTGGCTATCAATGGCCTGATGCAGAGTGATCCGTCGCAAGCGCTGCCGCTATTAGAGAAAGTCTTGAATGGAACCGGGTCACCAAGGGTGAAAGAGCGTGCCTTGTTCGTTTTGGCGCAGAGTGGAGCGCCCGAAGCAAGTCAGATCCTCCTCCATATCGCCGAAGGCAATTCGAATCCCGAGCTGCAAACCAAGGCCGTCAAGTACCTGGGCCTATTCGGAGGCTCAAAGGGAGTAGAAGCTCTCAGTCAGGTCTACGCTTCTTCAAGCGACGAAGAAGTGAAGCGTTCCATCCTACAAAGCTTCATGCTGGCCGGGGCGCGCGACCGTTTGTACGCGGCTGCTCAGAACGAGAAGAACCAGGATTTGCAGCGCGAGGCGGTGCAGATGCTTGGCGTGTCGGGAGATCGTGAGGACCTGTGGAAGCTCTATCAAGCCACGCCGCCCGAAGAGGTGCGCCGGGCGATTTTGCAAGCGATGTTTATTTCAGGCGATGCGGATCATCTTGAGCAGCTTGCAAAGAATGAAAAGAACGAGGATTTGCGGATCGCGGCCATTCGCGATATGGGGCTTATAGGCAGCGATCGCACTGGGTCAACGCTGATTTCGATGTATGCGGGTGCAAAAGATCCTGGCACAAGCCGTGCGGTGTTGCAGGCGCTCTTCCTTCAAGGGAACGCTCAGGCCATCGTTGATATCGCGAGAAAAGAAACGGATCCCGAAATGAAGAAACAGGCAGTGGAAAAGCTTTCGCTGATGCATTCGAAGGTTGCAACCGACTATCTGCTAGAAATTTTGAATAAGTAGGAGACGTCATGAGGATTGCGAAACCATTTCTGCGATTGGTTGGCTTGTTTGGCTTTGGCCTTTTGCTTGGACTGACTGCCCATGCGCAGACACCGCAGCTCGTGAATGCGAAAGTCGAAACGCGGGCAGCCGAGGGGAATTTCTCCGCGCAGTTGGGAAATGTCATTCGCGACCAGCAGCAACCAGCGTGGATCGGCTACTCCGTGCCCGCGGTTGCGGGCAACCATCAAATGTGCTGCGGCACTTATTACGACGATGGCGAAATGAACGGCTGCGGCGTATGCCGCCTCGAAGGTGAGAACGATGGAACGTCCGTGCAATCGAACCGTTCGACCAGCGAAGATAAATCGCAAACGGTGAAACTCGAGGGGCCGGAGCAACTGGTCGTCCTGTTGCGCGCAGAACATGGGACCGTGGGACGCATCCGCACGTTTTCCGAAGATTGCCAGCTTGACGCCGGCGGACTACCGGTCATCTGGTTCACGAATGTATCCGGTGCTCAGAGCGTGGCGGCCCTCACGCCGTTCGCTACCTCCGGGGACGACACGAGGGAAGACCGCTCCGGCCAATCCGCGCTTAGCGCCATTGCAGTGACTGGTGACCCGTCGGCTGAGCACGCACTAGAGGGTTTTGTTGCTTCTAATCAGCCGGGTTCACTTCGGGAGCATGCAGCTTTTTGGCTAGGAGCAGCACGCGGACACGAGGGCTACGAAGTCTTGCAAAAGCTGGCAAGAGAGGATTCAAGCGACGATCTGCGCGCGAAGGTCGCGTTTGACCTTTATGTCAGCCACGACCCCGCCGCAACAGACGAAATCATCCACCTGGCTAAGAACGACCGAAGCTCGCACGTGCGGGAACAAGCTATTTTCTGGGTCGCGCAGAAAGCGGGACAGAGAGCCGCTGCAGCTATCAACGAGGCAATTGAAAACGATCCCGATACGGAAGTGAAGAAACGGGCGGTGTTTGCGCTCAGTCAGCTACCTCGCGAGCAAGGCGTCCCGCTGCTGATTCAAGTGGCTAAGACGAATGCCAATCCGGCGGTACGCAAACAGGCGATTTTCTGGTTAGGGCAGTCGCACGATCCGCGTGCTCTGGCGTTTTTCGAGGAAATTCTCGCCCGATAGCCCATCGCTAGGGCCACAATTGGCTGACGCAGGTTGTGAGGTGGCGCTGTATACTCCCCCGCATGCGCTCAGGCATTCGGTGGCTAATCGCTCTTCTTTTCGTTTCGATCTCCCTGCAATTTACTTCGGTTGGTGCCGCGGCCCAGCAATCCAGCACATCTCCAGCGCAATTCGCGGAAAAGGCGCGCGCCACTCTTTCGACTACGACCGACAAGCTCCAAGTGCCCGGACTCGAACAACCAGTCGACGTACTTCGCGACCGCTGGGGCGTCCCTCACATCTACGCACGTAATCAACATGACCTTTTCTTTGCACAAGGCTTCGTTGCAGCACAGGATCGCTTGTTTCAAATGGAGTTGTGGAAGCGCGCTGGGCAGGGCAGGCTTGCCGAGATTCTAGGGTCGTCGGTCTTGCCGCGAGACATCGCGGCCCGGCTTTTACGTTATCGAGGTTCGATGACAGCGGAATATCAGAGCTACGCGCTGGACACGCGAGAAATTCTTGTAGCCTTCACCGCAGGCATCAACGCGTACATTCACCGCAGGCTCGATCCAAAGGGGCCGGGCCTGCCGATCGAGTTTCAACTTGTCGGCTTTCGCCCTGAGTATTGGAAGCCCGAGGATTGCCTGACACGAATGGCGACGTTGAGTGTCACGGGCAACGCGCCGGAAGAGCTTGTTCTTGCGCACCTTGTATCTGTTTTTGGCGCAAGAAAGACGGAAGCCCTGGAGGATTTCGATCCGCCGACGTCGCTGGAGGCGTTTCCAGGAGAGGATCTGAACGGCCTTTCGCCCTCTTTGATCTCGGGATTTGTTGGAACGGATGCGCGCATCGAGTTTCCCCAAAACTTTGAAGGAAGCAACAACTGGACGATTTCCGGGAAGATGACGAAAAGCGGCAAGCCGCTGCTCGCAAATGATCCTCATCGGACGATCGCCTTGCCTTCGCTTCGCTATGTGGTTCATCTGAATGCGCCGGGCTGGAACGTAGTCGGCGCTACAGAGCCCGCGCTTCCGGGAGTCAGCATTGGGCATAACCAGGATATCGCCTGGGGCCTGACTGTTTTTCCCATCGATCAAGAGGACCTTTTTTTCGAGGAACTGAATCCAAAGAATCCCAACGAATATCGCACAGCGAGCGGCTGGGCGACCATGCGCACCGAACGTGAAGTCTTTCACGTCAAAGGCGGCAAGGATGTGATCCGTCTGTTGAAGTTTACAGTTCACGGGCCGGTCCTTTGGCAGGACAGTAAGCGTGCCCTCGCGCTGCACTGGGTCGGCGCGGAGCCTGGAACGGCGCCTTATCTGACAGGAATCTCCGTCGACAGGGCGCATAACTGGCAGGAATTTCTTGCGGCAATGGCGCGCTGGAAAACCCCTCCAGAAAACCTTGTCTACGCAGACCGAGACGGAAATATTGGCGAGCAATCCGCGGGCCTGACTCCTCTGCGAAAAAAAGGAAACGGCCTATTGCCAGCGCCGGGTTGGGCTGGCTTCGAGTGGAGCGGTTTTGTTACTTTCGAGCAACTGCCGAGGCAGTTCAATCCTGGCCGTGAGTTCATAGCCACGGCGAACAACAAGACGATTCCACCTAATTACCCATACAAGGTGGGCTTCTCGTGGAGCACGGATCGGATCGCGCGGATTGAGGAAGTTCTGAATGATTCCCGGGACCGAAAGCGCCTGCTCAACGTTCAAGACATGGGTTCACTGCAGAATGATGTGGTTTCCCTTCCTGCGCAGGACCTCGTGCGAGCGTTGGCTTCCAGTCCTGCGGCGAGCGATGCTTCAGCTAAATTGCTGATAGGCTGGGATGGGGCCCTACAGCTTAACTCCGCAGCGGCTGCGTTCTACGAACTGTGGGTTCGTCACCTTCGTGCAGCGATGCTCGAACGAATCGCGCCGAATGTTCCCGAAGGTACCATCTATCTCGGTGAAGATACGCTAGCGCGGCTGATTTCGCACCCTTCACAGGATTTTTTCGGAGATGACCCGACCGCAACGCGCGACGAACTCCTTCGACAGACACTGGCCGACGCTTACAAGGAGTTTCAATCTCTCGCGCACGGCTCGTCGATGGTGACCTGGGGCGAGCTGCATACGATTCTCTTTCGCCACGCGCTTAACCAGCTGCCGGGGATGAAAAGCCTGCTTGATGTTGGTCCCTTTCCCCGGCCGGGCGACGGCACGACGGTAGATGCGACGTGGTTTGGTCTGAAGGACTTCGATCAAAGCGGAGGCGCGAGCTACCGAGAGATTTTTGACCTGAGCAACTGGGATAATTCTGAGGCGGTAAACGCTCCGGGAGAGAGCGGCCAGCCTAGCAGTCCGCATTATGGGGACCTTGCTCCGCTCTGGACAGATGGAAAATATTTTTCCTTGGCCTATTCACGCCAGGCTGTCGAGCAAGTCACGACGGACCGCCTCGAACTCGTACCGGCAGGACGCTAGATCGGCCTTCCCTCTAGATGCTCGGAGGGTCTCCGCCGTGCATCTTGTATTCGTGCGGCGGTTCGGCGCCGAGCAAGTATCGAACAAAATAGTCCCAGCGCCGCCGAGTCATGTATGGCGTGTCATCCGCGTAGCCATGCCGTTCGTTGGGCAGCATGATCAAATCGAAGTCCTTGTTCGCCTTGATGAGGGCATCGACGACGAGGAGCGTGTTGTATGGCGGGACATTGTTGTCGATGGTTCCGTGCGCAAGAAGGAGATGGCCCTTCAGGTTTTTCGCGATTAGCTGATTGGCTTGGCCATCGTAGTTGGTCGAGCCGTCTGGATTGTGTACCAGCAACCCCTGCCATTTTTCGGCCCAATCGTCTTCATATTCGCGATTGTCGTGGTTCCCTGATTCGGAGATTCCGACCTTGAAGAAATCGGGATAACGAAACATCGCGTCCGCCGTTGCAAATCCACCACCGGAATGCCCGTAAATTCCCGCGCGATCGATGTCGATCCACGGATAACGCTGCGCGAGCTGTTTCATACCGGCTACCTGATCGGGCAGGGTGTTGTCACCCATGTCGCCGTAGTAAGCCTCATGGAATTTCTTTGAGCGCCACGGAGTTCCCATGCCGTCGATCTCCACGACGACAAAGCCCAGTTCTGCGAGCGACTGGCAATCACCGCGAGCGGCCGAAAAACTTCTGCTGCCCACGCTACCTGTTTGCGGGCCAGGGTAAATATGATTGATGATGGGATACTTCTTGTTCGGATCGAGATCCGTCGGCTTGAACATCAGTCCGTACAGGTCAGTAACGCCATCGCGTGCTTTGACGGTAAACGGAACGGGCGGCTTCCACCCAGTTGCCAGCAAACGTGAAATGTTTGCCTTCTGAACAGTGGCCATCAGTTTGCCGCTGGCGTCACGCAAGACGGTCACCGGAGGAGTGTCGGGCGTTGAGTAGCTGTCGACGAAGTATTTCCCGGAATGTGAAATTGTCACCTCATGGTTGGCATTTTCGGGCGTCAAGAGTTTTAGGCCGCTGCCGTCAAAACCGATGCGATAGAAGTGGATAAAGTAAGGATCTCTTCCCTTCTCTTTTCCGACAGCCAAGAAGTAAATCAGCCGGTTCTTTTCATCCACTCTGAGAACTTGCGTGACGTTGCCCTCACCGGTGGTGATTTGATTCTTGAGCTGTCCGGACTGCAGATCATAGAGATAAAGCTGGCCCCAATTGTCGCGCTCAGAAAACCAAATCACTTCGTTCGATGCGGGCAGGTAACGCCAGTCCACTCCTCCGTTTCCGGATTCGTAAAACGTAGAAACGTCTTCATGCAATACGTCGCGGATTTCTCCCGTTGCAGCGTCGGCTACGCGAAGCTGCTCGTGCTTGTGGTCACGCGAAGTCGACACAAAGGCAACATGAGTCGAATCCGGGCTCCACTGCACATCAGACCAGTCGCCGGCCCTGCAGGCCACGTCATCGCAAAGAGTTGAGCGATGCTGATCGGGTGGCATTTGAAAGCGAACAAAGCGCGGGCCATCCAAGTCGATTACTACGCGCAGTATCGTCGTTACTACGGGATCGCCGGGCAACGGATACTTCCATTCTTCGAGAGTTGGATGGCCTACTTGCGTGTGGACAAGGTACATTTCGCCGTCGCCGCGCTGGTCTTGCTGGTACGTTGCGATCTTTCGGGAGTCCGGAGACCAAAGGACGATTGGCCGATCGCTGTGCGTCCAGCCGGCGTTGTCCGTGGCGTAGCCGAAGTCCTTAACACCGTCAGTGGTCAGTTGCGTTTCTTTTCCACCGGCAACGTCTCGCACCCACAGATTGTAATCGCGAATGAAGACAGCGTTTTTTCCATCAGGAGATAGCGACTCATTGCGTGCTGCCGCAGCCTGGGCCGCTAGCGATTCACTCGGCGGCGCAAGACCAACTGCACCGATAGCCTCTTTGGCTGTGCATTCATAGGTGTGCAGATCGCATTCCCAGCGCTTACCCCGGATTGCAAACGAAATGGTGGCCCCGTCCTCTGAAAAGCCGAGCACCCGAGTGGGCAAATGCCGGGCATCGAAGTGCGCTCCGGTGGCCGTCGAGAGAGCAGAAGCAAGAGCCGCGTGGTCGAACGCCGATTTGGCCTGGCCGGTGGCGGCGTCGACAATTATGAATTCGCTGCCATCGGGACTTGTGGATCTGTACCAGAAGCGATCATCGGAGAGCCAGGTTGCGCGTTCGGCCCCGTACACAAGCCGATTCGCGTTATAGGACATGAGTTGTTCCGCATGCGCGTAGTCGGTGGCAGTTAAGACTTGCTTCGAATTCGCGCTGCTTTCCTGCGCCTTCACGGACGGAAAACTCAAGACACTAAACGCGATAATTGCAGATAACCCAACCGACCACCAGCCGATGTGCCACTTCATCAAGCCCTCCAATTTAGCCATTATCATTCGCGGAAACATTCAAACGGAATTCACGAAAGCGATGAAGTATCGCATCGTTCACAGCCAACGGCAATGCGAGCGCGTCGATATTTTGAATTCAATTTGATAATTAGCCCGCGGAATTCTCCGGGGAACCTCGACCGTCCAGGCAGCACGAGGGGCGAGATTCACTCCGCGCTGAGGAACCGGTCGGCTTCGATGGGAGGGGCCTATACCAAGCAACTGTGGGAGAAAGAAAAGCTAAAAACCTTCCGAAAGTCTTCCGCCAACCGCTAGCAATCCGAACCTCTTTGTTTCGTCTGTAGACAAATTCGACTTTTCCAAGAAACTCGCCACGGGAAACCGGCGAATCCGCGTCGACGGTTGCATCACCTTTTGTGATCAGCGAGATGCCGTTCTCGACTTGGCTCCCTTTGCCGCGAATCGCCAAGACACGATGCACGCACAACGTGCCGTTCTTTTCGAAAACGACCACATCGCCTCGACAAATTTCGCGCATGCCTGTGTATCGAAGAAAAACGATGTCGCCCTCGCGAATCCAAGGAAACATGCTCTTTCCCGAGACCTTCAGGAACGCCCAGCCTCTTTTCCGGAGAGCCACTGTAACCTCGGCAGCGCAGCTTGAATGCGGACCACTTGATGCCATGTCTCGGGCTGACAAACTTTTGAACACCTGTGCCTGTGTGTGCATCACGTCCGTTTTGCTTGCCACGCGTTCGATTCGCTCACCCATCACAATGAAGCAATTTGTACGAGGCTACTTAGTGTTGCGGGGGACAAAATCTTCCCGTCATTTTGCGCGTGCCAGGCACTGACCGGATTTGCCACGCCGGCCACTCGTGCTTTCATTTCAGCAAGCTCGCAGGCGCGCTCGTAGGCACCAAGCAGGTCACCGCCTTCCATCTGCGCGAGGCCCGGACAGCGCTCGCAGTACTTTCGGATAGAGCATTTCGCGCAAACTGGCAGATCGCTGTCACGAATGGCGCGGACGCGCTCAAACTGCGGAGAGCGCCGCCAAATCTCGTCGAACTTTTCCGTCCGCAAGTTGCCGGCCGCGACAGGCATCTGAACGCAAGGATACACATCTCCATAAGGAGAAATGTAACAAGTGTTATGCCCAGCGCTGCACGGGATGCCGTCATAAGCATCGCCTTCCATACCGCTGGAAATCGCGCTACCCACACCAGATTCAGATCCATCGTCAAGAACTGCCTTACCCTGCAAAGTCGGATCTTGCATCACACCAAGCAGATCCTCCGCGCTATTCCTTAGTGCCAGGACGCTTGTGTCGCCGTCGAGCTTCGGTGTGATGGTCATATCGATGACGTAGGAAATGCCAAGCTCATCCGCCAACGCGCGAAGTTGCCGCAGACCCGCCAAATTCTGTTTCATTAGGGGACAGGCAATCTTCACGCGCAACCCTTGCGATTTCAGAAATCGAATGGCTTTCAACGATCGTGCAAACGAACCCCGGACTTTGGTGATTGCGTCGTGGATTTCTGGGTCGGCACTATAAACGCTCACCTGGACTTGGCGAACGCCGAGAGCGCGTAACCGGGCGGCGCGGGCGGCCGTAATCATTAGCGCATTCGATTTCAACGCGATATCGAAATGCAAATCTTTGGCGAACTCCAGAAGCTCGAAAAAGTCTTCGCGAAGGAAAATCTCCCCGCCGCTGAAAGTTAGCATGAGTGTTCCTGACGCGGCGAGCTGAATCAAAATGTTCTTGATTTCAGTCGTTTCCAATTCACCGTAGTCTTCGTGGTCGAGGTAGCAGTGCACACACCGCTCGTTGCAACGGTACGTTACATCGAAATGCACACTCAAGGGCACAGAGCCCACCATGCTTCGCCGAATTACGCTGTCCATTACCGGCGTTTGATTCATTGGCGCTAGCTTGTTACAAGCCCTTTCTGCAGAAGCATTCGCAAGAGTTCTTCGGTGTCTGACCTTGCCTGCGTCGGCTCAACGCAGAATTCCAAGCTGAGCAGATCGGCAATCTCGGCTACGCTGCGGCCGCTCTCTGCTTGTTTCCAAATAAAGGTGGCCGTCTCGTTTAGCTCATGGACCACGCTGTCTGCCGGAGAAATGACGACGACGCGGCCCTCGATCTCACGCCACGCCAACTGCGGATTCAAGGTAATCGTTTCGCTGCTCATGCCGTAATCACATTCCAAAGGCTACGTTTCCTGCGAAAAAACAAACGCCAGCACGGTACTGAACTGGCGAACTCATTCAGCAAACAAAGAAGGTCTTGCGTCACTTGAAGCTCACGCGAAAAGAACAGAACGTTTGGCAATATCGCTCGAATAGACTCTCGCAAAGAAACCTTCTCGACCCGATCCTCCGACGCCTGGCTCAGAAAATAGAGCCCCGCAATTGGCGCATGGACGTTCGCACCCTCCGCGCGGAATTCTCCCCAGAATGGCGTACCGAACGCGTGCCACCCGCCATCGACATGCTTCAAAAGCGAGATTTCGTCGGTGAGGACTGTGCCTTCGGGAGACAGCGACGCAATAGTACTCTTCCCGGCTCCAGATTTCCCCGTGAAGACGTATGCGCGCCCGTTGTTCATGACTGTAGCCGCATGCAGCAGAAATCCACGCTGTCGCGCGAGGAGCATCGACAGCAGAACGCGTATCAGCGAATCAAGCCCATACTCATGCCGCACACCTTCGAAGTGAGCCTGCGTGTCATTCAATCGGAGCGATGAATCTTCCCACGTGTACACGAAGTCGCCAGCGTGTCCCGAAGTGCCGGTACCGTGGTCGTCGGTCGCTCCCGCACAAGTCGTGAAAACGGGAAGACCACCCTGCGCTTCCTCGAGAAATTGCGCATACCGTAGGCGTGCCTTCTCGCGCAGTTCTGCTTCAGGAATGTGCAGGCGCAGCGGCACGTTCCCTATAGAAACGCCCAGTTGTTCCGAAGAATACATGCCAATCTTCTCGCTTCTCGCGCGACGCGTAGCGACACGATCTAGAGTCGCCTCATGCGTCTAATCAAAGAGTAGACCTTGGACTGTCTCTAAACAAGAAATATGAAGATGGTTTGCCTTAGAGCACGTAATCAATCGCACTATGGGCTTCACTCATTAGGTCCAACTGAACGTCCGTACTTTCGCCAGAGACGCAACGGCCGCAGAAACGCGTACGTTACGCCGCGATTTTGCCCGTTGGGAACCGCGCCCCAGTCCTCTTCAGTTGGGGCAGTTGAAAGCCGCAACCAATAAGACGTCCCTTTCCAAATTGGCTGCACCATTCGAATGCGGTAGCGCGAACGCCACACTATGCCCTGCGCACGTTCCTTCTGCTGAAGCAGTTGTCCGCACAAGTCGCTGCCAATTTGCAGAGCGACGCCGTCACTCTCCGCACTTCGCAAAACGTCGCCAGGGACATTCGATCCGAATATTTCGCGTGCGAGCCACAGACCGAGCCTGAGCATTCTTTCCGCATCATATTTTTTCGCTTCAGCTGATAGGCGCTCCCAATCCGGGGCATCAAGTCTGTCAATGATTGCCGCAACATCCGCAATCCATATCAGTCGCGACCAAAAATCCTTGGCGCCGTGAACGCAAAGCATCAGGAGGGTGTCGGCCCAGCCAAAGGTTGAAACCTGCCGTCCGTTCAACGTTACTTCCATCGAACGACGACCCATATCTTCGATGTCTGGCGGGCGCGGGAAGTGGCGTAAAGTCTTTTCCGTGTGAACCTCGACCGTCGCGCGATTCACTTTGTGCACGAAAACATATTCCCCCGGAATGTGGACATCACACTCTCCCGAAGACTGATCCCGCTGGAATTTGGGCTCGTATCCGAGCACTGCCATTTCTTCGTAAACATTGGCTATAAACCTCTGCGGTACGACAAAGTCCAGGTCATCGAATTGACGGAGCAGGGGACCGGCATAAGCCGTCTGGCTTAGGACTGGACCCTTGTAGGGCAGCGCTGGAATCTCCTTCTGAGAGAACCTGTCGACGATCCTCAGCAATTCAGCGGTCAGAAACAGAGCGCGGAGCGTGTTCTGGCGATTTGCCTCGCGAAAGTTCGGCGGGATCGAACTGGAAGGCCCGAGATGTTCACATAATAGAGGAAGAAGTCCGCTCTGCACCGCCAGGGAGAAGAGAACTTCCCAATCAATCGGCGATTGCAGAATCTCTTTCAGACGTGCAGCGCGCCCGGCATCAAGAGTGCGGCGAGCGCAACACAACAGCAACTCAATTTCGGGCTTCAGTTGTCTCTCGGATTCCCGCGCTCGCATCGTGCTTCCATCTTGGCGCCATAAACAAAAGCGCAAAGGATTTTACTCTGAAAGGCCCCTGCGCGAGACTCTTACCCGATTTATAGGCGAGCGAACGCTTGCGTCAAATCAGATCTCAAATCCTCGACGTCTTCTATCCCGACAGAAAGGCGGATGAGGTTGTCTGTGATTCCCAGCCGCTCGCGCTGCTTGGGAGAAAGATCGCGATGAGACGAAATCGCCGGATAGAGCACAAGGCTTTGTACGTCTCCCAGCGAGGTGGCTTTCAAAAACAACTCGAGTGAGTCGACGAAACGAAAGACTTCATCGCGTCCTGCATGTCGAATTTTGATTGAGAGCACGCCGCCTGCGCCCGCTCCGCCAAAAAGCTTCCCCAGCAGCCCATGGTCTGGATGCGCTGGGAGGCCCGGATAAAACACTTCTTCTACACGCGGATTTCTGGCGAGCCATTCCGCCAGGCCTTGCGCGTTTTCACATTGACGCGCAAAGCGCAAAGGCAGCGTCTTCAATCCACGAAGCGCAAGCCACGCTTCGAAAGGCCCAAGATTGCTGCCAACGAGTCGCGCCATATGACGAACCTCACTGGTAAATTCCTCGCCAGCGATTACAATGCCACCCGTTAAATCACCGTGCCCACCGAAATACTTCGTGGCGCTGTGAATCACAAAATCGGCTCCATGTTCCAGCGGCCGCAGTAATAGCGGAGTTGCGAACGTGTTGTCGACAATCACACGAGCCTTGTGCGCGTGCGCTTCTTTCACAAGCAAGGGCAAGTCTGGAATACGCAGCAGCGGGTTGGTCAGACTTTCGAGCAAAAGCACGCTGGGCTTCGACGCCCACAACTCTTCGCGTCCAGTTTTTGTAAACACATCTACGAAGTCAATCTGCGCTCCCCATCGCGCCGCAATGTCCAGGAGAAATTTCACCGTGACTCCATAGAGATCCCGCGACGCAGCAATTCGACTGCCCTGCTCAACCCCGGCGGCCATAAGCGCCAACAAAATCGCGGACATCCCCGATGCTGAACTCACCGCTAGGTGGCCACCCTCAAGCAGCGCAACTGCTTCTTCGAAAGCTGCGTTCGTCGGATTCCCATGCCGCGAATAAGTGAAACCTGTGCGGTCGCCACTGCTGATCGCGTCAATGTCGGCGAGATGGTCGTACAAAAAAGTGGACGTGCTATAGATGGGAGTGGACATCGGCACAAAGCCGTCCGGCTTTGCGCGCTCTCCAGCGTGCACGGCCTTCGTCGCCAGCCGCTTGCTCTGCAGGTTCTGGATCACAAGGAATCTCCTTCGTTACGAACGCGAAAATGACCATGCTATCGGCCCACGGCGGGGAAATCAATGCAGGGCGCAACCCGGCGGATACGCAGGAAGTTAATCAGGTTGGAAGAAGAACTATTTTTCAACTGATTGGTCGAGTGTTTCGCGGACTTTCATGGCGAGGGAATTCAGTGTGAAGGGCTTTTGGAGGAGGACCATCCCGCGTCCAAGAAGTCCGTGATGCACGATTGCTTCATCTGTGTAACCTGACATGTAGAGCACGCGAATCTCGGGTCGCAGCTTTTGCATTTCCTCAGCGAGTTGCCGACCGCTCATGCCTGCCATTACGACGTCGGTGAATAACAGCTGAATCGCTCCCGTGTGATTGTGCGCCAACTTCAGCGCGTCCTCCGCGTTCTGGGCCTCGAGAACCTCGTAACCTTCTTGAGTCAAATACTCATGCGCCAAGTCGCGAACGCCCTTCTCGTCTTCAACGAGCAAAATCGTTTCGCTGCCGCGCCTCGTTTCTTTGACTACCTTTTTCGGAGGCTGGCGGTCTTCGTCCTTTGCGCGGGGTAGATAGACCTTGAATGTAGCTCCCTTTCCCGGCTCACTGTAAACCCAGATATAGCCTCCGCTCTGTTTCACGATTCCGTACACCGTAGCGAGACCGAGGCCGGTGCCTTTGCCTTTTTCCTTCGTCGTAAAGAATGGCTCAAATACATGCGCCTGCGTAGCAGCATCCATTCCCGTGCCGGTGTCGCTCACTGCCAGCATTACATATTCGCCCGGCTCGACAACGGCGTGACGCGCGTAAGAGCTGTCCAGTTCAACGTTCGCTGTTTCGATCGTGAGTTTCCCACCGTTGGGCATCGCGTCGCGTGAATTCACGGCAAGATTCAAAATCACTTGCTCGACCTGACTGCGGTCGGCGCGCACTTTCCAGAGGTCGGCGGCATTCTTCGTTGCCAATTCGATATCTTCTCCAATAAGCCGCCGCAGAATCTTTTCCATGTCGGAAACCACGTCCTGAATATTCAAAACCTGCGGATCGAGCATTTGTTTGCGGCTAAAAGCGAGCAACTGGCGCGTCAGCCCGGCAGCCCGTTGCGACGCGTCGTGGATCTGTTCCGCATTTCGCCGCAGCGGATGTTCTCCGCCCAAGCGATCCAACAACAGCTCCGTATAGCCCTGAATCACCATCAGGAGATTATTGAAGTCGTGCGCGATACCACCTGCGAGACGACCCACGGCTTCCATTTTTTGTGCCTGACGCAACTGTGCTTCGAGCTGTTTCCGATCCGTAATATCCAAAGCCATGCTGATGACGCCGACGACGATGCCATTCCCATCCCGCAAGGGCTCCGCATGACAAGCGTAAGAGCCGCTTCCCCATTCCACGTGGAACGTGACCGACTCGCCAGCCAGGGCGCGCCGATGAGCGGCAATCGGCATGAAACTTCTGTCATCGGTCTGAAAGTACTCATAGAGCGATTTTCCAACGACTTCTTGTGGCTTCAGTCCAAGCCGTGACAATCCAGCGCCCACTGAAGACGTGAATCGAAGCTCCGTGTCCGTTGTCCACAGAACAGCCGGCAACTGCTCGACCAGCACTCGAAGCCGCGCTTCGCTCTCTCGCAAAGCCGTTTCGCCGCGTTTGCGCTCAATCGCCAGCGCGATTTGCCCACCTACTGAACTCAGAAATTCGAGGTCTCGATGCGTGTACGCGTTCGCGTCCTCATAATGCTGCACAACCAGCACGCCAATGGTCGCTGACGGCGTGCGCAGCGGCACACCAAGCCACGAGGGAGACGGCGTGCCCACCAGCTCCACTTCCCCCTGTGCAGCGAGCCGATCAAAAACCGCCTGGGGAATCAGCGTGGCCTCGCCCTTGCGGAACACGTAACTTGTGCAGCTGCGGTCCAGCGTCTGGGGAGGAAATGCGGCATCGTACTTGTCCGCAAAGAAAGGAAAGCTGAATAGGCCGGTGGGCGCATCGTACAGTGCCACGAAACAGTTTTCCGCGTACAGAACACGCGAGAGCGCTTCGTGAATACGATGGAGCAGCTCATCGAGATTGTCGGTCACATTTGCCGCGTGAATAATTTCAAACGAAACGTGCCGTTCCGCTTCGGCTCGTTTCCGCGAAGTCACGTCCTCAATTGTTCCTTCGTAGTAGCAGACGCGCCCAATCACGTTTCTTACTGCGCGCGAGGTCTCAGAGATCCAGATCTTGCTTCCATCTTTCCTCTGCACCTGCGTCTCGAGGCCAGCAACAAAGTCGCCTTTTTCCATGAAACGCTTGAATTCTTCACGCCGGGAAGCATCTAGATAGAACTGACGTGCAATGTCACTGATGACATCTATCATCTCCTCGGGAGATGCATAGCCGAACATACGCGCCATTGCGGGATTGACACTGATGAAGCGGCCATCGGGCGTGGATTGATAAATTCCCTCGACCGCATTCTCGAAGATGCTGCGGAATCTCTCTTCTGCCTGCCGCTGTGCCCGCTCCGCGCGCTGGCGTGCGGTAATGTCCCGGAACGTCACGACAGCACCGATTACATCCTCGCCCTCGCGTATTGCTGTGCTGATGAAATCCACTGGGAAGCTCGAACCATCTTTGCGCCAGAAGACGTCTTCGGTTCCGTTTCTGGTGGCGCCATCTCGCAATACGGAGGAGATCGGGCAGTCCGATTCTGAATAAGCGCCCCCGTCCGGCTTTGTATGGTGGCAAAGCTGATGAACGTTGCGTCCGATGATCTCCTCCGGCTCGCAGCCCAACATGCGCGCCGAGGCTCGATTGACAAAAGTCAGTCGGCCGCCGCTGTCCAAGCCGAAAATGCCATCGCCCGCCGAATTCAAAATCATATTTGTTTGGCGGCTCAACTTCAGTAGCGCGCTCTCTGCTTCCCGACGCTCCGTGATATCCAGCATGAAGCCGTGCATCAACGTGCGACCGTCGCCTTCCCGTACCGCGATTGCGCGGTCCCTGAACCAGGCGAGGCGTCCGTCACGGGTGTATATCCGATACTCGACGTCATAATCTGTCCCGTGCTCGACACTGTAGTCTTCCGCTTCCATGACTCTCGAACGGTCCTGCGGATGAACTTGCTTGAGCCAGAGGCCTTTTTTGGACATCCATTCTTCGGGAGAAAAACCCAGCAGAGTGCTGATCTGAGGGCTCACGTATTCCCACTGACCTTCCAATCCAAATCTGGCAACGTAAGTAATCGCAGGAAGCTGCTCAATGAGCTGGCGATAACGAAGGTCATCATTTTCGAGTTTTGGAAATGCTTCGGTAGCGAGTGTCTGCAGGATTTCGATATCACCGTTGGTATTGGAAGGATGTTCGCGACGCGAGCCGTTTCGCCCGCGCGATTGCGCGGAAGAGCCGTTCTTGCCGTTTGGCGACGTCTTCTTCGTCTTCTTCTGACCCAGCGTTGTGCTCTCAGTCTTGGTGGGCATCAGCTTCGTTTGAGCTCAAAATAACGCACAGGGATTTAGATTCAGAGACACACCGACTCTGCAGCAACCCTAAAAAGCATGCCAACCCTCTACCCGACATATATTTAGCGGTTTCTGGGACGCGACGGCAATGGTACGCGGGTACTAAGGTGTTTACTTGCAAACACCCCCGTTATCTCGCCTTGCGCGTGAATTGCAGTCGGCGGTCAGTGGTGCGGTAGCGGTTCTGGTATCGCCTCTCCGTCTTTTCGCGGATCCGATGCGCCGAAATTCACGCTCGTGCTGAAGTTTCTTTCCGTCGCTTGCCCACCGCCCATCCGCTCAGAAAAATCGCCGTCAACACGAATCTGATGTCCGCGTTGCATTAATGCAGACCGAATATCGACGGGGATACGGTCTTCGAGGTCAACGTCGCAACCCCCAAAGCTGGCCTTTGTAAACCGGGCAGCTTCCATAGCCGCCTGGATATTCATGCCAAAGTCCACGATGTTCGACACGAATTGGGCGTGCGCCTGCGCCTGATTGAATCCGCCCATAATGCCAAATGCGATTCTCAAGTCGCCCTTGGCCATGAATGCGGGAATAATCGTGTGCAAAGGCCGCTTATGTCCGGCCAACACATCAGGAGAATCATCTTCCAGGTTGAACAGAGCGCCGCGGTCCTGAAGTGCAAATCCTGTTCCGTCAGCGACTAATCGCGAACCGAATTCCTCGAAATTGCTCTGAATGAGCGAGACCATATTCCCCTGCTCATCGACAACGGTCAGATACGTCGTATCGCCCGCTGGAGGCATTCCAGGCTCGACGTTGCAATTTGCCTTTGCCATATCGATGAGCTTGGCACGGTCGCGCGCGTAGCCGCCGGATAACAGTCCGGCCACAGGAATCTTACTGAACTTTGGATCGCCGATGTATTTCCGCAAATCCGAGTAGGCGAGCTTTTTCGCCTCGATCATTACGTGGAGAGCGTCCGCAGAGTTATGCCCGTATTGCGCAAGCGGAAATTGCTGCATAAGGTTAAGCATCTCCAACGCCGCGATTCCCTGCCCGTTCGGTGGCAATTCGTAAACTGTCCAACCGTGATACTCCGTCGAAATTGGCTCTACCCATTCGCTGGAGTAGTCCGCCAAGTCCTCCGCCGTCATCGCGCCACCCTCGCGTTTAGAAAACTCGACGATGCGTTGCGCAATTTCTCCCTTATAAAACGCGTCGCGACCGCCCTGCGCCACAGCTTCGAGTGATCGCGCAAGATCTTCGTTCTGAAAAACGTCGCCGACTTTTGGAGCCTGCCCTTGCATCAAATAGACTCGCGCCGTTTCAGGATTCTGCGCCAAAAAGCGAGCTGCACTCGCCCAATACGTCGCGTCCCACTCGGGAACAGGAAATCCTTCGCGGGCGTAACGAATCGCCGGCGCAAGGTCCTGCGCGAGATCTAACCGTCCGAAACGACCCAACAGTTTCGACCAGCCATCCACCGCTCCCGGCACCGTGACCGAATCAATCCCGAACGACGGCATTTTTGTGATGCCTTTGGACTTCAGGAATTCAGATGTAAGCCCTTTTGGAGACCAGCCGCTTGCGTTAAGTCCGTACAGTTTCCCACTCTTCGCGTCATAGACAATCACAAACAGGTCGCCGCCCATGCCATTCATCATGGGTTCGACCACCCCCATGACGGCGTTTGCAGTGACTGCGGCGTCAATCGCGTGGCCACCACGCGCCAGAATCTGAGCGCCAGCCTGCGCGGCAAGCGGGCTCTCGGCGGCGACAATGCCGTATCGAGTTGTCACCATCGAGCGGCCTTGCGAACGGTCCTGTGCGCCAGCAATGCCGGCCGCGCTTGCAACCGCCATCAAAAGCAAACACACGTGTACTGTGATCCGTTTCATTCTGAAGCTCCTAGTCTACGAAACCTACTTTTTCGGCCGCGACTCCGGCGGAACCACGCCGTTATTTCGGTAGTAGGTCACCAAATTCCCGAAGTGCTCGCCGCAGTGCTCGATGATGCCCACCCAATTTCCTAGATTCTTGATAGCGCCGCTGTTCCCTCCGGCCTTGAGCGCGGCATCGCCATCGGCAAAAGACTTTTTGACAAAAGCAACGATTTGCTCCTTCGTGTTATATCCTTTTGGATCATCCTGGAGACCTTTTGTGCTCTTTCCGGTCGCCGGATTAATTGCGAAATAGTTCGAAGCCGCAATGTGCACCAGAATTTGGCCGAACGTACGCACCTGGTCATTGGGCCGATAGGAATATTTGTCCTCAGGCCAATCCTCGGCCATAGCAATCACTTTGCTTCCTATGCCGTCCCAGTTTCTCTGAAGGACTTGCTCCGGACCCGGAGCCGGTTTAGTTGCCGACTGAGCTTTGACTGCACTTGCGCTAATTACGAGGCCGATGAACCCGAGCACTGCAATGCACACCGAAGTTTTCTTCATCGCCGTTTCCTCTCCAAAGCGAACTTTGATACACCCTTTGGGCCCATAGCCTACCCGTCCGCAATTCTTCTGTCCAGCACGGGGCGCCAAACGAACCTCTGGGATGGCTATCAGATTTTTTTGCTCAACAGTTGGTGATGGTGGCCCTCTCCGCTAAAATGGATCTGTTATCTTTTTTCGGAGAATGGAACTGTCGCCCTCAGACAAAAGTGATCTAACTGCTCCGCATCTGGCAGAAGTCACAGGTTCAACCACGCCGCTCGCTGCCGATATCGAGCTGATTGCCCGTGCGG
Organism: Candidatus Acidiferrales bacterium; assembly: GCA_035264005.1. Lineage (GTDB taxonomy): Bacteria > Acidobacteriota > Terriglobia > Acidiferrales > UBA7541 > DAHUXN01. Next base: position 50 of record DATFQU010000096.1, on the reverse strand, counting down.
AACACTCAAATCCATTCGGGATTCTCGGGCCGCATCTCTTGCCGAAGGAA